>JAYVCD010000066.1:0-47338 GCA_043750125.1 Archangiaceae bacterium
CGTCACCGCAATGGCTGGAGCGGGGAGCGGTATTTGCGACGGTCCGCCATCAACCGAGGGGTCCAGGCAGCTCACCCCTCCGTCGGCCATCAACCCGCAGCAGGACCAATCTCCGCAGGCGATGGCGACCGCGCCTTGCATTGCCCCCACGACACGCACGGGACCTGTGAAGACGGGTTTCTCGAAACAGACAACTTCGCCGGTTTCAATCAATGCGCACGAACCCAGGCCACCGACCGCAATGGTCCGCGCCCGATCGATTTGTGCCTCGTGACGCTTTGAACACGAGCCCCCGCTCGCCTCGCAGACCACGCGTCCCCCTTCCATCAGGGCGCAGGCGTAGGAAGGTTCGGAACACCACGGGGTCCACCCTCCGACCGAGATCGCGATCGCTCCCAACTCGACGACCGTAAATCGAATGGGGGTCCCGTCCGCTCCCGTGGCCTCGCACTCGACGCGGCCCGCCTGCGAGCGGGTGCAATGGACTCCGTCGCCCACGCTCACCTCGATCACCCGATCTACCGGCGGCCCCGCGTCGAACTGGCCTGCGTCAAGGCGAGGCTCCTCCCACCCCGTGTCAGGGGACAAACCAGGTGCGATCTGAGTTCGACCGCAGGCACAGAGTAGAGCGACGACGAGCAGGAGGGGCAGTGAGGGGTTCATGGGCGCATAAGGTAGCTGCGGCACTCATGAATAAAAGTGAGTAGTGTTCATCACATTCAGTCGTCTACGGACTCAATCTTCCGGAGCACCCATGGAGCTCTCTCACCTTCGCTACTTCTTTCATGTCGCCACTGCCCGAAGCTTTGTGCGCGGGGCTCGCGCCGCGTTCGTCACCCCACCCGCGTTGAGCAAGGCCGTTCGTGGGCTCGAAAAAGAGCTCGGCGTCGCATTGCTCGAGCGCAGCACGCGACACGTGCGTCTCACCCGCGCGGGTGAAGTGGTGCTGGAGCGGTGTCGCCGCATTCTGGAAGAAGCTGAATCGCTGCGACGCGATGCGGCCACGGCGTCCCGCGAGATCAAGGGCGAGCTGCGCATCGCCGCGATGGAAGTCTTCTCAATCGATTTGTTGCCCATCGCCCTCACCCACCTGGTGAAGGCTCATCCGGGAGTCGTTCCGTTGGTGTACGAGATGGGCCCCGAAGACCTGCGGCTCGCGCTCAGCCGTGGCCTCCTCGATGTGGGGTTCAGCGTCGGAGGACAGTCCACCGCCGACGTGTCGCGCGACGTGCTGGGTCTGAGTGTCGCCTGCATCGTCAGCGGGCCCGATCACCCGCTGCATCGCCACAAGCGGGTCACGCCCGCCACACTCGCCACCCAGAGTTGGGTCGTGCCGCGATTTTTTGGAAGGCCCCCCTTCCCTTCCCTGGACCAATTTCCCGACGAGAAGTATCCCCGCGCGATTGGAGCCACCATCGAGCTGCTCCAGGCGGGAATCAAACTGGCGGGGGGTGGCGCCTACCTGGGTTGCTTCCCCGAGATTTCGATTCGGCGAGAGTTGAATGACGGGAGTCTGCTGCGGATCAAGAGAGCCCCGCGGGTGCCGCCCTTCGAGCTGGCCGTCTTTACCCGACGCAACACCACGCCTTCCCCTGCGGTCGAAGCTCTGATCACGCTGATGCGCAAAGTTCTCGCCGAACGCCCCAAAAGTGTGCGCCCGCTCGCTTCAACGGCAACAGGGCCCGCACGACGACCTCGGTGAGCGCGTCTAGAACCCGGGCGACCGACAGTCCGTTCGGCCGGCGGTACCGCGTCGGAAGCAAGGCGCGCTTCGCCGCATTCGCGCGCGCGTTCTTCCCCGCGTGGTTGTTCGACTTCGTCCTGCGCCGAGAGTTTCGGCTCGGCTGATATCCGCGCGGCGGGTGTAACCCCCGGGCCCCGGGGCTCGTAGGATGTCTTCAGATGCGAGCCGCCCTCTTCCTTGCGCTCGTCGCGCTGTCACTTCCAGCTGCGGCGCAATGCACAACTTGAGTGAACCCTGCGCTCCCGTCGGGAGCGGGAGCAGACGGGGTCACGCTTCAAGGCCTGTCGCAGTCCTGGTCGGCGTCGGCTCAACTCGCCGTCGGGTGGATCCCCTTCCCAGGTCGGCTCGCCAACGGGCAGACCATCGAGGACCCTGCCCGGCCCCGGTTGGATTTGGGCCTGGCCACCGTCTCGGCCGGTTTCGGGCGCGGCCTGGGACCGGGTCTCGAGCTGCAGTTGCCGATGGGGATCATTGGCCGCAGCGACCTCGTCAATGGCGCGCAGCGTGACGTAGGTCTGGGCGATCTCGAGCTTCGCGGGCGCTTTACCGCGGCGCCCAACCCCATCCGGCTCACTGCCAGCGCCGGTCTCGCGTTGCCCACCGGGGCCTATGCCGCAAAGAGCGGCGCGCTCGCGCTCCAGGAAAACGCCCGCTACCTGACGCTCGGCAGAGGAACGACCTGGTTCCTGGGCGACCTTGATGCGCGCGTCACGCTGCCCCAGCGGTTCGGCGCTTTCGCCTCGAGCACCGTGCGCCTGGCGCTGGCCGACGCCCATGACGGGTTTCGCTGGGGCCCCGAGGCGCGGGTGACGGCCGGAGCCACGCTCGGCCCGCTGGTCGAACGAATCTCGTTCTCACTCGGCCTCGAAACCCAGTGGCGCGCTCAATCTTCCGAGATCGATCCGTTCACCAATGCGCGGGTGTCTTCCGCCAACACCGGTGGAACCTGGCTCACCCTCACCCCGGCCGGGCAAGTGCGGGTGATCGATGGGCTTGGAATCTTCGCGGCCCTTCGCGTCCCGCTGGCTCAGTGGGCCAGCGGGCTCCAGTTCATCCCCGGTCCGGGGGTGTTCGTGGGCATCGGAGGCAGTCTCGAGGTGATCCCTGCGACCCGCCCCGACACGGGCGCTTCCAGGGGCAAGGTGACCCTGGTGGACTATTGGGCCACGTGGTGCGCTCCCTGTGTGAAACTCAAGCCGCTGATCGCTGCGGCCCGGCAGCGGCATCCCGAGCTCGAGGTAAAGGAAATCGATGCCAGCGCATGGACCGCAGAAGAGCTGGCGAAGGAAGTGCCCGGCGCCGCGGGGCTTCCGGTGCTCTTGATGTACGCGCCCGACGGCAGCCTCGCGGCTCAGTGGGTGGGCGAAGATGCGTTCGAGTTCGAAAACAAGTTGAAGGAGCTGCTTCCATGACGACGAAACCCGGCTGGACTCACGCGCTGCTGGCTGCCTGTTCGATGGCGATGTTTGCGTGCGGCGGGACGATGAAAGGGGCCGACGCGGGCGGGGGCGGCGGTGCCGGCGGTGGCTTCGCGCTGACCGACGGCGGGGACGTCGTCGCGATGTACCCCAGCTGGCAGCTGGCTGACATTCAGCCCCAAAGTCCGCGCTTCAACCAGGTCTACGGCCTGTCTGCGTTCCAGACCCGGCCAGTGGTCGTCGTGCTTCTGGAAGGGTTTTGAACCGTTTGTCGATCCCAGGCTGGGGTCGCCGAGTCGCTCTGGGCAGATCTGAAGGCCGAAGGCCGCAGCGTGCAGTTCGTCGTGCTGTCTGACGCGAACGCCAGCGACTTCGTGCCCGTGTTGACGATGCCGCTCTTCCGAGACCCAAGCCCCAACCGTGCCGCGTGGCTGGAGCTCGACGCCACCGCGTACAAACACGACACGTTTGTGTTTGATGCGCAGGGACGACGGGTGCTGACTCTCAAGTTGAACGGTTCGCTCAACCCGGCGACCTGGCGCAGTGACGTAGGGGCGGCGGTCCGCGCTCTTCCTCCTTGAATCAGCCCGGCGTGCGGGTCGACTCAGAAGGGCAAAAGAGTCGCCACCACGGCTCCGATCGGAAGGACTTCAGCCCCCGCCGCCGCCGACGCCCGGAGCACACGCTCGAGATCGCGCGGGGTCACTCCAAATCCGGTCGGGCGATCGCTCACGTCGTGGGAATACAAGATGAGCCACCCTCCCCCCTGGGCGACCTGGTCGATCAAGCGCAGCGCCTGGTCGACGTGACCGCCTGACGAGTACAGCTTGTTGCCCTTGAGGAGGTTCAGATCCACCCGGTCGCGGTGCAGTCCGGGGAAGATCGACCGCATGCTCGCAAACCGTTCGCCGAGCCTGGCCTTCAACGACGGCCGCAGCCGCCCGTACGGATACGCGAAGTGTGACAACGGTCTTCCCGGTTGCAGCCCCGCGAAGCTCGCCTGATTTCGATCGAGATCCTCGTCGATCGTCTGCATACGCGAGGTCATCAGGTCGAGGTGTGAATGGCTGTGACAGCCCAGCTCATGCCCGCCTGCACTCACTTTGAGCAGGTCCTCGCGGGTGAACGCGTCCTTCGCAGACGTCTGTTCTGTCATCAGCCCCATCGCCACGTAATAGGTGGCGTGCACCCCTTGAGCCTCGACCACCTCGGCTCCCAGTCGCGCCGCCGAACGGGGGAAGTCATCGAAGCTGAACGAAATGCAACGGCGGCCCGCAGCCAGTCGTGCCATTCGCGCACCCACATGCGGCGTCACCCATCGGGTGCCGTGGTACAGCGCGCTGTCGACGAGACGCTTGATCACGGCTTTTGTCTCTATGGCTGTTCTGTCTTGTGCCGCTCTGGGTAGCGACGCACCCGGAACGGCGCCATCCACAAGATCTTCCCCAGTCCGCCCGAAGCGATGCACAGGTACCGCCGCGCCGTCTCGGCGCTGAAGGGGCTGGTCGCAATCGCAACCATTCCACCCACCGACACCTGTGCCGCACCGACCAGCATCCAGAGCAGCGCTTCGATCTTGTTCGAATGTTCAGAAGATACGCACAGCGAAGTCCGTACCTGCCCCGCACTGAAGCGGCGCTTGAGCAGGTACCGCATCGTCAGGCGTTCTTCGCTGAAGTATTCCCGCACCCGCGCTTCCGGACACCAGTTGAGCTGGCGCCCCTCGGCAAGCAGCTTTCGAATCAGGGCTGAGTCTTCGCCGCCTGCGAGGCCCAGCGACAAATCGAAGGGCTCTGCCCCCGAGAAGCAGCTGCGGCGAAAGAGCGAATTTCCTGACCCCAGCGAAGCAATGCGCCGGGCCGGTACGGGGCCCGACGGCTCGGTGAAGAGCCGGGTCATTTCCTTTTCATGCAGCTGGGCGTTGTCCCGGGTCGGACCATCGAAGTGGCCGAGCACCGCACCGAAGACCGCGTCAGACCCACTTTCCCTCTGGGCAGCAACGAGCGCGGCCAACCACTCAGGCTCGGCATCTTCATCGTCATCGAGGAACGCGATCAGCTGGCCGTGCGCGCTGGCCACCCCTCGATTGCGGGCCGCCGAAACTCCCGGAATCGGTTCACTTTCGTAGCGGAAGCGAAGCCGACCGTGGGCCGACACCTCTTTGACCGTGTCGCTCGCCGTCCGATCGGGACAGTTGTCGACCACCACCACTTCGAAGTCGTCGGGTGAAATTCCGACCTGGGCCTGACAGCTCTCGAGCGCACGCCGAAGGGATTTCGGCCGACGAAAGGTGGGAATGATGACCGAAATTTTCGGCAACGCCACCAGCGCGCTCGTACTTTCCTCGCGGGTCTTGTCGCCAGCGGCCTTTTCCACTCCCTGCTGGGAAGCCATCAGGGCCACCCGCAATCAGGCGAGGGCCCTTCGGGGAATGTCGAATCGCGCCGAGACACGCGCCCAAACAGACCACGTTTTCGGTTGGAAGGCCGGCAGCAACCAGGGCCACCCGGCGGTGAGTAAAAATGTCCCACGCTCAAAGCCCAGCCGACCCCCGGTTGTTATAGCCGTTCGTGTTACCACTCTGAGCCGATTGGGCAGGAACCAAACGGGGGCGCACATGAAGAAGAAGCCGCAGGAAGATCCGCTGCACGCATTGTGGAGTGGTGATCCGCTCGCGATTCAGAAATTGCTGCACTCGAAGGTGAACCTCAATCAGACGGATGCCCAGGGGCGCACGTTGCTGATGGAAGCGGTCCTCGAGAAGCGAACTGATCTGGTCAAGCTGTTGCTCGAACACGGAGGCGATCCAAAGCTGTCCGATCGCGAAGGGGTCACTGCACTCCACTTCGCAGCTCAAGCCCAGTTGCCTGAGATCGTTCAGCTGCTGCTCGACAAGGGAGCGCCCGTCGACGCCAAAGACCACCTCGGAAACACGCCCCTCTTCAAGGCGCTGTCGACCTTCCGTGGCGAGGCCGATGGAGATGCCATCTGGGCCCTGCTGCTGGCCGGCGCGGACAAGACTCTCAAGAACACCCACCAGATCTCATCCGAAGATCTCAGTCACCGGGTGTCGAACTATGATCTCGAGCGCTTCTTTCGCTGAAAGCTGAAAGCTCAGCTCGACGATGCGAGCAGCGCGTAGCCTTCGCCCGTGAGCTCGACGGTCGCCTGACCGACGAAGACGCGGACCCGCGGCGAGACCTGGCCGTACCAACCGACCAGGCGTGCGAGCGGAACCTTGAGTGGAGTGCCCGGAGGAATGCCGATCGCCTTCAGGGTTCCCTCGAGCTTGAGCAGCACCGCGCCATGTCCCTTGAGGTGCACCATGTCGACCGTGATGCCTTCGGCGGACAACCGGGCATTCTCGAACGCGACCGCTTCTTCGAAGGCGAACACCCGCTCTTCGCGCAGGTAGCAGCCCTCGTCGTCCAGATCGATGGCTTGAAAACGGGCCTTGCCCGGTTCGAGATACATCGTCCCGTGGCCCTTCACCCGCTGCAGCTGGTCGGCCCCTTCACCGAAATTCTGATCGATCGGGCGTCCCCGGTTGCGGCGTTTCTCGGGCTGCGCATCGACGCCCCCCACCACTGCGACCAGCCCGCCCAACCGCGAGAGCATCTCGCCATTGACTGCCAGGGCCAGCCCTTCGGGACCAATGTGAAACGGACCGGTGGTCGGGTTGTGCGCGTAGTCCAGCTGCGGACCCAGGTCGGTCAGGCGCGGCACCGACAGCGCCTGGTAACCCGCCTGAACTTGCGGACCTGCCTGCTCGGGCTCAGCTTCGGAGTTGAACCCGGGCTCCGATTCGGACTGGGGCTGCGGCTGCGACTCCAGCTGCGGCTCCGACTCCAGCTGTGGCTCCGACTCCAGCTGTGGCTCCGGCTGCGACTCGCTCCACTGCTCCGCCTGAATTTCGGGGGCAGCGGGAACCGCTTCCGCAGACCCTGTGACCCAGGTCGGAAGCGGCTCTGAGCCGCCCCACACCGGGTCCGGCAACGGCGCCTCTTCGGCGGGAGCAGAATCCCACCCACCCTCGGCGACTCCGGCCCACGATTGTTCCGACTCGGCGCTCGAAGGGCCGGGAACAGGCTCGGGCGTCCAGCTCGGATCTTCTGCGACCATCGGCTCGGACTCCGACGGGAAAGGCTGATCGCTCAACCCGCCCTGGTCCTCGAGCGGCACCAGCACGTTCTGCTCGACCATCACCAGGGACGCGTTCTCGTTCGGAACTTCTTCGACCATCGCTTCGACGACATCGCCCTCGTACAGCGGCATCTCGTCCGAGCTGGTTTCGGTCATCAGGCTCGCCGGCATCTGCAGCCCGGTTGCGACTGCCCCTTCGGACGAACCTTCCGGGGGCCCTTCGTCTTCAGCAAACCGCAGGTCGTCGGACACCACGACGTTCGGCGACGACAACGGAGGAGGCGGCGGGGTCTCCTCGTCCATTCCAAATTGAGCGCCCCAATCGGAATTGAGCGCCGGAATCCTGGTGTCCGCCATCTCTTCGAAGCCCGGCTGGGGAAGGGGTGGGCCGCCCATCCCTCCCATCGACTCATCCCTCGACTGCGCTTGAGAGACGATCGTCACCGCGGACGCAGGCCCTTGTTGCGCCGGTCGAACCTCGACCTCAGGGGGCACGTCTTCTTCCTCACCCATCATCTGAATCTGAATCTCTTCCCGCCGAGGAGGCGACGGGGGCGGCGGCGCGGTGATGGCCGGCAGCGGCAACGATTCAGCCTCGAGCTCGGGCGCAGAAGACATCTTCACCGTCGCTGGCGCTTCGGCCGAGACCATCGCCCGCGCCATCTTCTCGGCCATCACGTCGCTGCCGCTGATCACGAAATGCTCGCGCGCCCGCGCGTAGTCACCGGCCTGGGCCAACGCGAGCCCCAGGTAGTTGTGCGCCTTCTTGTGCCCCGGCTCGAGATCGGTCGCCGTCTCGAACTCGCGCACGCTGCGGGTCAGGTTGTTGGTCTTCAAGTACACCAACCCCAGGTTCACCCGCAGGGTCGGGTCGGCCGGGTTCTCGTTCACCAGCTGCTCGTAGATGCTCGAGGCCCGCTCGAACTGTCCCAGCTTGAAATACGTGAGCCCCAACAGGTTCTGGGCCTTCTCGTTTTTCGGGTGCAGTTGGTAGGCACGCTCGAGATGACTCTTCGCCTCGTCCACCTTTCCTGCCGCCAACAACTCCCCGCCTTTGTAGAGCTGGGCGAGAAACTCTTCGTCCGTCGCTGGATCGCGTCGGACTGTCGTACTCGTCATTCGTTCCCCTTCACTGCCCGATCGGCTTGGCCACTTGCGCAGCCTGCTGCTCCATCTGGGTTTTGTATTGGAAATAGAGGGACAACACTTTTCGCACGTACGCCTGGGTCTCGGCGTAGGGCGGCACCTGGCCGTTGTACTTCTTCACCGCGTCGGGCCCAGCGTTGTACCCCGCCACCATCTTCACCATGTCACCGTCGAACTCATTGGCCAGCACGCGAAGGTATCGCACTCCCCCCTCGATGTTGTCCTTCGGGTCGAAGATGTCTTTGACGTACATCTCTTGCGCCGTGGGGGGCATCAGCTGCATCAGCCCCGACGCTCCGACCACCGAGACCGCCTGGGGATCAAAAGCCGACTCGGCATGCATCACCGCGCGCACCAGCGCCGCTGGAATCCGGTACCGAATCGCGGCCTCATCGATGTACCCGTCGTACGAGCTTGCCTTCTGAGTCGAGGAGTCACTGACCCGGGCAGGCGCGGTGGGCAAAGGCGCCGGCCGAAACTCGCCTTCGATTCTCCGGGCTTTGGCCGCCTTCGGGCCCGAGGGCGAAACGTTGGTGTAGACGATGGTCCCGTCTTTCTCGACGTACTTGTAGATGCTTCCGCCGGCCCACGCGCAAGGCGAGGCCAGCAACGCCAGAAAAATGAGGCAACGCACGCGGAGGGGGGACCCGTTCAAAACGGTGTTCAGCGTACCCTCACCGCAGGGGTGCGTCCAAAACCCCCGGTGCTGATATGCGGATGCCCGGAGCGAACCTTCAAGCCATGGCCCATTCCTTCGACTTCCTTGTCCTCGGCGGCGGAATCGCCGGTCTTACCTACGCGCTCGAAGCGAGCAAGCACGGCTCGGTCGCGGTGCTCACCAAGCGCGCGCGCGATGAGAGCAATACCGTCTATGCCCAGGGCGGCATCGCCTCAGTCCTGGCCGCAGACGACTCGTTCGAGCTGCACATCGAGGACACGCTCGTTGCCGGGGCGGGGCTCTGTCATTCCGACGCCGTCGCCGTGACGGTCCAGGAAGGGCCGCAACGGCTCAAAGCCCTGGTCGCCCTGGGCGCCGAGTTCAACCGCAAGGCCACCGGCGAGTTCGATCTGACCCGCGAAGGCGGACACTCGCGGCGGCGCATCGTCCACGCCGGAGACGTGACCGGCCGGGAAGTCATCCGCGCGCTGTTGGCCGCCTGCGACGACGCGAAGAACATCACCTTCTTTCCGAACACCACCGCGATCGATCTGCTCGTCGATCGCACCCAGCCCCGGGGCAAGGCCCGCGCACGAGGCGCCTACGTGTTGCAGCCCGACGGCCAGATCGAGACCTTCCTCTCGAAGTTCACCGTCCTGGCGACAGGCGGCGCGGGCAAGGTCTACCTCTACACCACCAACCCCGACGTGGCGTCCGGCGACGGGGTCGCGATGGCGTACCGGGCCGGCGCGCAGATCGCCAACATGGAATTCTACCAGTTCCACCCCACCTGCCTGTTTCACCCCGAGGCGAAGAGCTTCCTCATCTCTGAAGCCCTGCGCGGCGAAGGGGGCCGCCTGCGGCTCAAGAGCGGAGAGCCCTTCATGGAGCGCTACCACCCGATGGGCGCGTTGGCTCCTCGCGACGTCGTGGCGCGCGCGATCGACGCCGAGCTGAAGCTCACCGGCGATCAGCACGTGGTCCTCGACATGACCCACCTGGGCCGCAAGTACCTCGTCGACCGTTTTCCCAACATCTATGCGACCTGCCGCGAGTTCGGCATCGACATGGCGGTGCAGCCCATTCCCGTCGTCCCTGCCGCCCACTACATGTGCGGTGGAGTCGTCGCCGATCTTCGTGGCCAGACGTCCATTCCCGGGTTGTTCGCGATCGGCGAGGTCTCGTGCACCGGGCTTCACGGGGCCAATCGGCTCGCGTCCAACTCGCTGCTCGAAGGCCTGGTGTTCGGGTACCGCGCTGCGCAGGCCGGCGCCGAAGAGCTGAAGAGCGTCGCCGCTCCGGGGCCGCTGCCCGAATGGGACCCCGGCACGGCCGTCGCTTCGGACGAAAGCGTCGTTGTCAGCCACAACTGGGAAGAGATTCGCCGGCTGATGTGGAACTACGTGGGCATCGTCCGCACCGGAAAACGGCTGGCCCGCGCGCGCCGTCGGCTCGATCTGCTGCGCGAAGAAATTCGCGAGTACTACTGGAGCTTCAAGGTCACCCGAGACGTGATCGAGCTGCGAAACATCGCCGACGTGGCGTTGCTGATCGTCGAATGCGCGACCCGGCGCAAAGAGAGCCGCGGGCTGCACTACACCCTCGACTACCCCGCGCTGGATGATCACAACTGGCTGCACGACACCGTGGTCACCCACCCATGACTCCCGCGCCCGCGGCGACGCTCGCGCCCCCCCTGCCGATTCCCTGGGTCTGTTACGCCGTGCTGGGTGGCAGCGTCGGCGTCTTTGGAATCGATGCGCTGCTGACCCAGGGACAGCTCAAGTCGGCGCTGTTGCTCTACGGCCCGGCGGTTGTCGCGGGACAGTGGTGGCGGCCATTCACCACGCTGTTCGTGCACGGAAACCTGATTCACCTGGTCTTCAACATGATGGCGGTGTGGTCGCTGGGACGCGACGTAGAGCGCAGCATCGGCAGCTTCCGATTCATGATCGCCTCGCTCGTCGGAGCGATGGGCAGCGCGTTTGCCGTCCTGGTGTGGAACTTCGATCAGCCCACCGTGGGCGCTTCGGGAATGATCCTCGCCTGGGCCGGCGCGCTGCTGCCCATCGTCAACCAGTCCGCCCGACGCCAGCTGGGAATCTGGCTCGCCCAGGTCGCCTTGATCAGCTTGTTGCCAATGGTCAGCGGCGCCGGCCACGTCGGTGGATTTCTCTTCGGGTTGCCCTGCGGGTGGCTGATGCGCCGGCCCCGCGCGTTGTTTCAGACCGTGGCCCCCATCCTCGTCTTTATGGCCGCGACCCTGCTGTACCTGGTGGGATCTGGACGGCTGAAGATTTGAAACCCGTCACTCCCAAGACGCTGAAGTGGGTGGGCGTGTACTGCGGGTCACGGGACGGGGCGCGACCCATCTACCGTGAGGCCGCGACCGAGCTGGGCCGGGTGCTGGCGAAAAACAGCCTCGGACTGGTGTACGGCGGCGCCCATTCGGGGTTGATGGGAGCGGTCGCCGACGGCGTCCTGCGCGGGGGACAGAGCGTGACCGGAGTTCTTCCCCGGGGGCTGGCGCGTGCCGAGTTCGCCCACCCGAAGCTCACGACCCTGCACCTGGTCGAGTCGATGCACGAACGAAAGGCGCTGATGGAAAAGCTGTCCGACGCGTTCGTCGCGATGCCTGGGGGCTTTGGCACCCTCGACGAGCTGTTCGAGATTCTCACCTGGGCGCAGGTGGGGCTCCACGCGAAGCCGGTCGGCCTGCTCAACGTCGACGGCTATTGGGATCCTCTCGAAGAGCAGATCCACCGCAGCTTCGAAGAAGGGTTCATTCCCTCGAACCTGTTGACCGCGCTGGTGGTCGAGAAGACCCCCGAGGCGTTGATCGACAGGCTGCTGCTCCACCAGCCGCCCGCATCGGCGATCACGTGGATCCGCCCGTCAGGCGGTCACTGAATACATTTGCCGCCGGCGCCGCTCGAGGAACAAACGCTGCCCACCTTGCACGTCAGGCCCGGGCAACAAGGAGCGATCAGCGTCCCCGAGCTCGTATCCAGACAGCCGGTTTCGCCCGACGGTTTGCACGCTGCCGGAAATGCAAGCCCGGCTGAATCGAACTCGGACTTGGTGATGCACCGGTTGGTGGCGCCCGCCGAGCAGGAACAGCTGCCGCCTGCCCCCAGGGGAACGCAGCTTCGCGCCGACCCCATCCACCCGGGACCCGCTGCAGAGCACGACAAGCCACCGCCCGCTCCACCCCCGTTTCCCGTTGGAAGTGCGCGCTGCGCAGTGAACCGGCAAATCTTCTTCGCGTCGACCGCGCTGCAGCACTCGTCACCGGCCCGAATCACCGTGTTGCCACAGAAGACGCCGGGATTTCCGCTGAACATCAACGTCTCGTCGATATCCGTGCTCGAGTTCACCAACCCGAGAGTCGATTCGCCGCAGCAGAACTTCGCCGCCGTATTGGGGGGACACGTGCCGATTCCCCGCGCGAGGCACTTCTTGCCCAGTCCTCCCCCCGCGGTCGGGCATTGGCTCAGGCCGCCTGAAGGCGAATCGTCGCAACAGGTGGTGCCCTCTTCGATGCACCCCGGGCCGCAATCGATCGTCCGCGGAGGGCAATGGGTCGCCAGCCCTTCCAGCGGCGGGCCCCACCCGCACTGCAGGCCCATCGAGCCGAACGCGACGAGCAGCAACAGCAGAGCGGGAAGCGGTCGACGCAGCATCAGTACTCCACGCCAAACCCGGCGCCGAGCGTCGGGACCACCACGAGGGGGTTGGCAAAAAAGTTCGCGTACACGCTGGCCGTCAACAGCTTGACCTTCACCCGCACCGGCCCGACGGGAAAAGAGAACCCCAGTACCTGGGTCGCGAGCTCGACCGCCACATTCAGGCGGCTGGGGTACAGCAGCAGCCCCAGATCGAAGCCGAACTCGATCCTCCAGCGTCGAATCACCGGACCAAACTGAATTCGAAATGCCGCGCCCACCCCCCACAGTCGCCCCGGGAAGAGAGTGACGACCGCGCTCAATTGTCGACCTCCCCGTTGGCTTTCCAGGGTGCCTTCGACCCCGGCACCGAGCACTTCGTCCAGCGGGTTGTAGAGCAGACGCATTCCGGCCCCGAAGTGCAGCCCGTCGTCGGGGTTGGGCGGCTCAGGCTCTGGCTCCTTGACGATTGTAGAAGGCGCCGGCCGGCCCGTTACGGGAGCAGGCAGCGGCGGGGCGGAAAATCCTGATTCGCGAGGGACAGTCAACATCGGCGGTGGGGGCAGTGCCTCCGGCTCGGCTGAGGCAGAGGGCGCTGCGGGCAGCCCGGTGGGACTGGCCCACTCGGAAAGATCCGCTCGGGCCTCGAGCCGGGCTTTGGTCTCGGCTCGAATGACTTCCGCGCTGGCCGCAATCTCGGGCCGGGTGCCAAAGGGAATTGCGAGGCCCGGGTCGAGCTCGAAGGCATCGGCGAACGAAGCGGTCGCTCCAATCTTTTCGCCCAACTTCGAGAGCGCCAGCCCGATGTAGAGGTGCGCGTGGGCACGCGTGGCGACCGTCGCTTCGCTGGACGCGGCCACCGCGCGCAGGGCCTTGACCGCCTGTTCGGACTTCTTGGCGTCGTAGAGCCCGATGGCGAGATTCAGGTCCTCGACCGGGTCCGCCCACGCTGGCAACGCGAGGACCGCCAACATCCCACCCAGTCGCCAAAGTTTTCCGCCCCTCATCCTCCAAAAGTATAGGCGATACTCGTCACTCCGTGCCCCCGCCCAGATCCAGGCCAGGTGACACCACCGACCCGCGCTCGTTGAATGACGACGACGAGGGCGAGGCCGTCGCGCCCACCCGTGAGCGCACCCGGCCACAATTTCCCGACACCTCACCCAGCAACCCACGTCTGGTGCGCGATCCCCTGATCGACACCGCCGTCAGCGGTTTCCAGGTCGAAGGAGTGCTCGGGCGCGGCGCGGCCGGCATCGTCTACACCGCGCGTCAGCTGAGCACCGGGCGGAAGACGGCCTTCAAGGTGCTCAAGCCCGAGTTCGCCGAAGAGCCCGAATACATCCGTCGGCTGATCGAAGAGGCGAAGGCGCTCAGCGCTCTGCGTCACCCGGGAATCATCGACATCATCGATTTCGGTGCCCTTCCCAACGGACAGCCGTACCTGGTGATGGAGCTGTGCGACGGACTTTCCCTCGAGGACCAGCTGAAGCTCGGCGGAAAGCCAACCTTGCGCGAGACGCTTGGGCTGCTCGATGAGCTGCTCAGCGCGTTGGCGGTGGCCCATGAGCGCGGAATCATTCACCGGGACGTGAAGCCCTCGAACCTGTTTCTGGCGACCAACGACGATGGCACCCAATCGCTGAAGGTCCTCGATTTCGGGCTCGCTCGATTTGGTGATCGTCGCCGGAGCATGCGCCCGACGATGCCGGGCGCGATCCTCGGCACCCCCGACTACATGGCCCCCGAGCAGATCCTCGGCAAAGAAGTGGGCCCCTGGACGGACATCTATGCCACCGGAGGACTCGCGTTTCGCCTGCTCACCGGTGAGCTGCCGTTCATCGGGACCAGCGGGATCGCGGTCATCACCAACAAGATGGAGTCCCCTCCTCCGCATTCGCGCGACCTGGATCCCCAGATTTCCGGCGAGCTCGACGCGCTGGTGCACCAGATGATGTCGCCGGACCCCGCGAGAAGACCGAGCCTTCCCGAGGTGCGCGCGCGTTTGACTGCGCATCGGAAGTCGCTCGATCGCGGGCCGACGCCATTTACGGATCAAGACCCTTCGTTTCGGCCGACCACCTTCCATCAGTTCGACGACCAGGTCGCCTGGCGACGGGTCGCCAAGACTCAGATCAACAGCCATCCTCCGCACCTGGCCGACTCACGACCGACCGAGCTCCAACCGCAGCTGACGCCCCCCACGACCGAGCTCGTCCCCGCGCATGTTCCTGCTAAGCGCGCCGACTCTCCGGTTTGGTTGAAAGTGCTCGGGCTGCTGCTGGTCTTTCTCGGCGCCGCCGGGGCCGCGTTGTTGTGGCTCGGACGTAACTAAAGGCCGGCGCACGCGTCCGGTTTCAGGGGCGCCCCCAGCGGCTGCGCATCCGTAGAATCCAGAAGGCCAACATGCTGACCAGGGCTGTCGCTGCGGCTGCGAACGGCACCGGTTGGTCCAAGAGCAGATCAATCGTTCGCGGAAAGAAGTGACTGTTCGTCGGGATCGGCGCCCGGATGATGATCGGCGCGCTGTACGCACTCATCTTGCCGTCGGTTCGCAGCGCAGCCACACGGACTCTTACTTTCGGAGCCACCCAGACATAATTTTTCCTGCAGTCGATGTAACCAATGTCCAGATAGGCCGGAACTTCCGGCGGCTCTCCCCAGTATTGACCCCGTCGCCCAGGGACAATCAGCGTTTGCGGAATGCCGTCGGGAAGATCCTGCACTTCAATCTGGTAGGCATCGGCTGCTGTGGGAACGGTGAGCACCACCGCCTGAACCGGATCCGGCGAACCGTGCGAGTAGCGGTAGATTTGCCCTACCACTGGCGGAGGAACCTCAGAAGGGTCCTGCCCTATCACCCGGTACGGGCCAAACTTGTTCTTGCTGCCACGAGGCCCCTGGACGGTTTCGAGGGTAAAACTCGTTCTCTCGGGCGCCACGATCTTCACTCCGTACGGAACCTGAACGAAGGGCAAATCCACGCCACGTTCGTCGACCACGCGAACAACGTTCTCCGCGTAGAGCGTCGGGTTTGGGAGGACCTTCCCTTCTGCCGGAAATGCGTAGGGATTGCTGGCGGCGCATGAGCCCAATGCCTCCCGTGCGCCCAATGACATGAGCAGGCAGGCTGCGATGGAAATGGGCTTTACGGGCATTCCGGAGGTTTCGACGAGCACGTGTCGCTGGGACGATAGGGCCCGGGGCACAGCCTGTCGTTTTTGGGAGCGTCTGCAGGACAGGTCTTGCAGCAATTGAAGTCCTCCGAGCCTACGGCTGTGCCTTCGCAAGTCTTGCTCGAGGAATTTTCACAGGTCTCGCATCGAGCGTTGACCCCCACGCCACCATGGCAAAAGGCATTGTCAGGACACGCTGCGCTCTTCAGCTCGGTCTTGATGCCGCAACTCTTCTTTTCCGAGGTCGACCCGGCGCAGTGGACGCAGTCCAGGTTGTCGCTTGGAAAAGGAGTGCCGGCACCGAAGCCACCGAAATTGATGCAACCGACGCAGTAGCGCGCACACGAATAGATCGGGTCGATGCCATCTTCATGATGGGCACCTTGCTCGGCCTTAGCCAAGTGCATCAACTCGTGTAACACGGTGCTGCACGCTTCGTCGGCGCTCCAGGTATCGAGCCTTGAACCATTGAAGTTCGTTTGCCCCTTGTAGGGCCCAAACGCCGGGAGTGTGGAGGCCAACGCATCGGTGCAAGGGTTGTTGCATCCGTACTGCAAATCATCGCCGAGCAAATGCGCCTCGACTTGCTTCTTCATCGAAGAGTTTGTCCGGCCTACGCAGTCGAGCTTCTTTCGCGCGCACTCGAAAGCTGCCCCCAGTTTTTTACTTCGGGCCGGATCGCATTTCACATTGGGGTGGTTCGAAAATCCGGGCGGCGATCCCCCTTGCCACAAACCAAATTCTGTCGGGAAGTTGGTGTTCCCATCGCATTCGACATGCGTCCCCTGATCTGAGCTCGCCGCGCGCACCCACCGACGCGAGACCACCAGCCCACCCGGCCCCGCGTCAGAGGCACCGGCATCGAAGTATTCGGTCGCTTCAATGTCTCCCCCGTCGCGAAACTCGTCGATGCGACGTTCGAAGGCGCGGTCATGGTCGGAATCGAACTCAGTGATGCGGTGACCGTCGGGGAACTCTTCGTCCACAATCGCCGGTGCCCCGTAGTTCTGGTACCAGTACGTGTAGCGAACGCGTCCGTCGGCGAAGTGCTCGATCTTGAAGTCGAGAGGACCGCCATTGGTCTCCTGGATCCACGTCTGGGTACCGTCGGCTGAGCGCAGACAGAGCGTCTCTCGAACCCCATCGCCGTCGAGATCCGCCGCCTCGCAGCGCTTCGCTTTCCCGAGCTCGACCAGGTACCGCAGCGTGCCCGCATCGACCAGGCCTTCCCACGCAGAGACGTCAATCGGCACGGCAGTGTCCGGGTTGAAAACACCGCCATCGAGACTGTTTCGTGAGCCGCACCCGACCAGCAGGCCCAGGACGAGCAAAGAGGCAATGAGTCTGTTCATTGGAAGTCGAACTGCGCGCGGGTGGAACTGCCTTTGAGGCCGACCGACCCCGAGACCGTGGTGGTCCCAGTCGGAAAGTCCACCACCAGCTCGGCGTAACCCGAGACGTAGATCTCGGCGAGTTGCTCGAACAGCGTGGGAAGCGCGTCTCGGGACACGAGGGTAATCAACCCCCCGGTCGCAGCAGAGCAGCGGCGCAAGTCGTTGTACGCCCGAGGGGCCAGATAGGGAGTGCTGCCTCCGTCGACCTGCCCATACCCGACCGCATCGAACGGTACGCCCAGCGAAACGCCTGCATCGAGGCCCTGACTCAGGCTGAAGGTGGAATCGGTGTCCTCTCCATCCGAGACGATCAACAGCCGCACCGGCACACCCCCATCAGGGAAGCTGAAGCGGCGCTCGCCGACCGCGGTGTCCGGCACCGCGTACAAAGCGTCGTAGAGGTAGGTGCCGCCCCCCGACTTCAGAAGGTCGGCCCCCGATTCCAGGTCCTGAACCCGCGAGGTGTAGCCGGCGATCAACCGGGTGGAACGGAAGCTGTTGATCGAAACAGGTCCGAAATCGAACAGACCCACCCGCCACTTCGGCGCGCGGTCCAACAGCACGCGAACCAAATTCTTCACCGCCCCCTTTCGTTTGCCTTCCGGGTCCGTGGGGCAGCCGGTGCAGACTTTCGGCAACGCCGAGTTGGAACCTGAATCGTCGACGACGATCGCAAGCACACCTTCTTTGCTGCCGGGCACCACCCGCGCGCTGACAATCGCGCAGGGCCCTGCCGAACATTGAACGTCGAAGTCTTCCGCAACCGGCGTTCGGTAGAACCCCTGCCCTGCGGTGGTCGCCACGAACACCGAGAAGGTTCGCGCGCTCAGGCCGCCGTCGGTCAACCGCGGCGGCGGTTGGGCGCCGACCACCGCAGGGTAGAAGGCGCCCGGCGGTGGAAGAGCGGTCGAGTTCCCACAGCCCAGCGCTGCGACCGCCAGCACCCAGACACCCACCCGGCGCGCGTCGTTCATGGGGCGGCACTGTGTTCGCCCCGTCGCCCAAACACCACCTTCAAGACAGCCGTTCGCTCAGGACTGGCGCGCAATCTCGCCGGTGGTCGCGCGGCGCGCCTGGGTCAAGTCCACCACCATCGACTTCAGCTGCCTGCTCATCATCTTGAACACCCCCCGCAGCAGCTCGGGTCGATCGCCCAACAGATCGAGGAAGTCACGCCGGTCGATCACCAGCACCGTCAGCGGCTCGAGCACCACGATGTCCGTCACTCGCGGGGCACCGTCGAACAACGAGTGATCTCCAAACGCTTCCTTGCTGCCCATTCTCATCAGCAGTTCGCCCTCGCGTCGCGCCTCGACGGTTCCTTCGAGAATCACGTAGAGCGCGTCGCCGGGGTCTCCCACCTGGTAGACGTTCTCACCGCGCTTGAACTGCTGTTCTTTCGCGACCGCGGCCACCGCCGCCAAATCGTCCACGTCGCTCTGGGCAAAGATTTCCACGCCCTCGAGCGCGAACAATCGCTTCATCGTTCCATCGGCCATGTCGTCCTCCTTCAGCGTCAGCGGCCACAATCCCCGCTCGCGGGCCGCCCCTCGCGCGCACGAGCGCAACACCGGGTCTTCGCTTTTGCACAGCGCCTGCAGGTGCGCCTCAACCCCATTCTTGTCACCCACCTTCTGCCCGCGGTGGTGGGTGTCGATCTGTTCCTGAACCAGCAGCCTCTCTTCCCCGGTGAGCACCGCATCGACGAGCTCGATCGCCCACGCCTTGCGGCGCGGATCGTTGCCGGCCAGGTGCGCGTGCGCCCGTCGCATCGCCTTCGCGTCGTGCTTCAACCCCAACAGCCAGAACGACAGCTCGAAAGACTGATCGAGCCGGTCTCCCACCGCGCGAGTGACCAGCGCGTGGGGGCCCAGCGCGGCCTTCAGGTCGATGAACGCCTGCGACAGCCCTCGCCACGTCTGCTGGCGGCGGCGAAGCGCGTCGAGCACCCGGGCCCCATCGACGGGATGCTCGGGGTGCTCGTCGCGCAGCCGGGCAATCGCCACCCCCACCCGGTAATGCAAAAACGCATCGTCGATCGCATTCGAGAACAGCAGCGCGTCGAACGCCGCCGGAGTGCCGATCTGCCGCAGCACCCGGGGAAGCTGAAATCGCAGGTGCAGCGCCCGGCTTCGGTCATCGAGAGCGCGCGCCACCAGGGGTACCGCGGCGTCCTTCAGCGCGGACAGCGCGTCTCGGGCCGCCCGACGATCTTCGGGCCAGGTCAGAAAGCGAAGCAGCCGGGGCGCCAGGCTCACATAGCCCCCCGCGCCCACCGCCGAGATCGCAACCCTGCGCACCGTGCCGTCCGCGTCCTCGAGATACCGAGACAGCCCCTGCCCCAGCGCTTCGTCCTTCAAGCTGCCGAGCAGCCGGGCGACTTCCCGACGTTCCATCGTCGGCGCGTTGGCTCCCCGCTTCAACAGCGCGTCCAGAGACCGGGCCGCGGGCGAAACCTGTTCTTCTTTGACGAAGGACAGCAGCCCGCCAATTGCCGCGCAGCGATCTCCAATGTCCAAAGAGTCGAGCAGCGGGGGCAAGACGATCTTCGCCCGATCCGGGTGCAGCCGCGCCAGAGCCCAGACCGCTTCACCGCGCGGCCGCCGCATTCCGTCGGCGACCAATTCCTCGAGCTCGGTCGCGGCCGTCGTCAGGCCCAGCTGCTGCAGCACCTTCACCCCTCGCTCTTGAACCCGTTCGTCTGCGTGCGACAGCAGCCCCCGCACGTGCGGCTCGAGCGAAGCGCCGGCATGAACGAGCAGGTCGACCGCTCGCAACACCCGCTCGGGCGAACGCGACTGCAGCGCCTCGCCGAGCATCAACACGTCCAACGCGACCGCGTCCTTCGCGCCCGACACGCGCGCGTGCAGCGCCTGCAGGTAGAGCGGTCGAAGTCGCAGCAGGGCCACCGCGGTCAGCACGCACAGCAGCACCACCAGAAACGGCAGCACGCTCGGCGGCGCCCAGGGTCCGATCAACAGCAACAACAGCCCCCCAATCGCCGACCCGCCCTTGCGCAAAAACCCATCGATGCTCTTGCGCACCCCGTCTCGAGCGTCGTCGGGCAGCGGCGCATAGAGCAGCAGGAACCCGACCGGCAGCAGCGAGAAGCTCGCCGCGCCTTCGACCAGCTTCAGCGCCCACGCCGACCAGACCGAAGGCACCCACCAGGAGGCGACGGCCAGCACCCCCAGCGTCCCGGGCACCAGCGTCAGGTAGCGCAAGATCCCCAACCTGCGCAGCAGTCGTTCGGCGAGGAACAGCTGGAACACGACGCAGATGACTCCCGTCCACACCTGGGCCGAAGCGAACAACGAGGCGAGCTCGGCTTCCTTCAGGGTGGCTCCCGCCCGCTGGCGAAAGACGAAGTCGGACAGCACCGAGAGCACCGAGAAACCGAGCACCACCAGCCCCAACAGCCAGGGGTACCGATGGTTGCGCAGGTAGGCCCGGGTGGCGTCGCGGTTGGAACTGGCGCTCAGCGCGCGCTGCGGTTCGAGCTGAGATCGATGCCACAAGAATGCCGCCGCCGCGCACAACATCAGCACCGCGCTACAGAACAGCTGTGCGCTGGCTCCCCCGATGCCCGCCGCGGCTTGAGCGAGCAGCCCGAAGGCGATCGCCCCCGACATTCCCACTCCGCTGACCCAGGGAAAAACCTTGCGCGACTCGCGCGCGTCGAAGGCGTCGCCCATCGTCCCCCAGAAGTTCAGCGACATCGAGGTCGCGAAGACTTCTGCGAAGACGTATGCGACCAGCGAGAGCTCGACGATGCCCAGTTGCTGACCCAGCGCCAACAGCAACGTGACGATTCCGCCGACCACCGCCAGACTCGAGGGCGAGAGCTTTCGGACCCGCAGCCCGCTCACGTTTGCCGCGGCGAGCAACGCGGTGAGCGCTGCGCTGCCGATGTAGAGCCAGGGAAGCGCGCCAGCCTGGTAGCGGGTGAGCACCAGCGCGTTCGACGCCGGCTTGAGCATTGCGACCGCGCCGATGAAGAAGAAGTGAAATGCGGCGGCGGGCCACAACCGCCGGGTCATTTCCCTGTTCACGGCAGCAACTTCACCCTGGGAAATCCCGACGGGCGAAGAGCGCGTTCACTTTCACGCCGGTCTTCTCCACTGCGTCTTTCCCACCCTCTTCACGATCTACCAGGGCGAACACGGCGACCGGCACCAGCCCTTCGGCCCTGGCGCGCTCGATCGCTTTGATCGTGCTCGCTCCGGTCGTGATCACGTCCTCGAGAATCGCCACCCGGGCTCCGGTCTCAAACGCACCCAGGCCTTCAATCCACTGCCCGGTGCCGTGACCCTTGGGCTCCTTGCGCACGTAGAAAGCCGCCAACGGCTGACCTTCCTGATGGCTGACCAGGCTGACCGCCGACGACAGCGGGTCGGCGCCCATCGTCAGCCCACCGACCCCCACCGCTTCCGGCGCGAGTCGGCGAATCGCCTCGAAGAACAAATGCCCGACGAGGAAGTGACCTTCGGCGAGCAACGCCGTCTTCTTGCAGTCGATGTAGAAGTCGCTTTCTTTACCCGACGACAACAGCACCTTCTGTTTCTTGAACGAGCGCTCGGTCAGCAGAGCCAGCAGTCGCTCACGCGAAGCCGCCGAAACGCTCACTTCTGGCCCTCGAGGAATTCGACCAGCTGGCTCGAGTATTTGAGCTGCTTCAAGAGCTCGACCCGCCGCACCCCATCGAGGTCGCTGAACACATCGGCCAGCAGCGAAAGGTCCTGGTTGATTTCCCCCAGGCGAACGGTCACGTCGGCCGCCAGCTCATCGGCGTCGACCTCCTCTTCCTCGCCTTCCTTGTATTCCTCGGGCGCCAGGCCATCGTCATCGGCCAGCGCCTTCTCGAGCATGTCTCGGGCGGCAGCAGTCAGCCGACCGTCGATCAGCAACCGTTCTCGATACGCCGCCAGCTCGGCTCGCGCGACGGGCGCAGAATGAATGCCTTCCGCGAGCGCCAGCAGCGTGGCGTCATCGTCCGAAAGCTCGGTGTGCAGGCGGGCGAGCACCTTCTCTCGCTGCAAGAACTTCAGCGCCGCCACCCGGCGAAACCCGGTGATGATGACGAAGCGGTCGGGCGCCTCGAGCCGCAGGTCGATGGGAAACAGCTGCCCCAGGCGCGCGATGTCGGTCGCGAGCCCCGAAATGTCGCCTTCAGAGTGGGCGCGAACCCGAAATCTCTCGTCGATTTCGACGCGATCCAGATTCAGCAATGCGGGCGCAACATGGTGACGCCGAGGCGGCTCGGGCGCGGACGGAGGAGGACTGACCGCCGCCGGCGCTGACGGCTCGTGGGTCTGCAGCTCTTCGGGCGCCTGAAGCCCCTGGGCCGCGGGCTCGAGCCCCTCGGCTGCAACAGGTTCAACCGGCGGATTCACGTCTGACACGCAGCCACCTCACTTCTTCTTCTTCACCAGCACCTTCTTCTTGCCAGCCTCGGCGAGTACCGGCGGAGCAGGAGGAGGAGGCGGTGCCGGACGGGTGGGTTCGAACTTGGTGGCGGTAACGACTCTCGGAGGCAAAGCGGCCGGCTTCGAGACCATGGCCGGTTTGTTGACGATGCCCGGACGAACGGTGGCACGAACCAACGCCGGCCGTGCAGTCGCACCCTCGGGACGCGGGCCGGCATCGCCCATGTCGATCTGTCCACGGAAGCTGGCCCCGTCGACGATGATCACGCGCGGCGATCGAATGTCGCCGACCATTCGCCCTTCCTGGGTCAACTCGACGCTCTCGGTCGCAGCGATGTTGCCGACCACCACGCCCGAGATGATCGCGTTCTTGACCGAGACGTTGGCTTTGACGATGCCCGAAGGCTCGACAATCAAGGTGCGGGTCAGGTTGACCTCGCCCTCGACCCGGCCGCGAATGGTGAGGTCTTCATCGCCGGTCAGCTTTCCGCTGATGAGAATCGAGGGACCGATCACGGTGTTGTCCGAACGATCCGAAGGGTTGGCCGAAAATTCCTTGGCGGGCATCGGCTCAACGCTCCTTCACGTCCATATCGACGTTGCCTTTGAAGCTCGCGCCGTCCGCAATCAAGATTCGCGGCGCACGGATGTCGCCCACCACGCGGCACTCGGTCTTCAACTCGACCCGATCACTGGCGGCGATGTTGCCCGTCACCCGTCCGGCGATCTCGACGTTCTGGGTCTCGATGTCGGCCTCGACCACGCCCGAACCTTCGACAAACAGGCTCTCTTTGAGGCTGATCTTCCCCTTCACCGTCCCCTGAATCACGAGATCCTCGTCACCTGAAATTTCGCCGTCAATGACGATGCTGCTACCGATGATGGTGTTGGCCATGATCCCCTTGATTTAGAAAACAGGAAAAACCGCTGGTGGTCAGATGTCGTCCGGCAGCTTCACGTCCATCTCGATGGTGCCGTTGAAAATGGCTCCATCTTCGATCACGACCCGCGGAGCCTTCACGTCTCCATGAACCCGGGCGCTGTTGTTGATCGCAACCCGCGCAGAGGCGTCGATGTTGCCCGAGGCCTCTCCGTTGATTGTCAGCTCGTCGGCGCGAATGTCCGCTTCGACCCTGCCGCTGCTCTCGATGGTGAGGTGGTTCTTCAGCGAGATCTGACCTTCGACCCGCCCTTCGATCACGAGGTCCCCGCCGCCTGAAAGGCTGCCGCGAATGGTGATGCCCTTACCGATGATGTTTGTTTGATCGTTCGCCATGATCGGAAAAAAGCCCCTCCCTCAGGGCTCACGCTTGTAGGTCAACGGTGGCCTGAGATCCAGCGACAGATGTCGGCCCAGAGCGCTTCCTTGCCGACCTCACACAACACTTCGTGCCGCATTCCTTCGCGCGCCTCGAACGTTTTGTCGCTGGAAGCAACGGTGTCGAAAAACGCCTTGCTCGCGGGCGTCGAGGCGATCGGGTCGTCCGCGCCCGCGATGACATAAATCGGCAACGTGAGATCTTTACCCCTGCCGGCGAGATCGTTCTGGGCCTGGGTGCTCTGCACGAACCAACGCGGCGTGGCCTTGGTCCCGTAGAGCGGGTCGGCCGCCGTTTCTTTCTGCCACTCGACATCGCGCGAGAGCTGCTCGTACTTGATGTCGGTCGGCACCGGCAGCCAGGGAATGATCGTGCCGACGACGCGCGCGGCCAGCACCTTGAGCACCGGCGGGTTCAGGGCGAGCTTCAGATACGGCGAGGTGAGGATCAGCCCCTTCAGCCCTTCGGGGCGCTTGAGCACCCAGTGCAACGCCATCAGCCCGCCATGCGAGTGGCCGAGCAGAAAGGTGGGCTTGCCCTGGGCCGCTCCGCGCAGCCGGGCCCAGAACACTTCGAGATCATCGAGGTAGTCCGTCCACTTCACGCAGTAACCGCGGCGCCCGTCGGCCCGGCCATGCCCGCGGTAGTCCAGCGCCATGACCCCCACACCTTCGGCAGCCATCGCGTCCGCGAAGCGGCGATACCGCCCGCTGTGATCGCCAAAGCCATGCACCACGCCGAGGAAGCAACTGGGCTCGCCTTGCGGCAATACCGACCGCCAAAAAAGGCGGGTGTTGTCTCTCGCGGAAAAAAAGCCTTCGTCGCGGCGCGTCATCCCGCCATCGACTTACTACCTTTCTTCGAGCCCCTTCAATTTCTTCTCAATCCCACTGCGCTGCCCTTTGTTCTCGGCGAGATCAGGATCTTCCTTTAGCGCGTTGAGCGCGCGCAGGTAGGCGTCGGCGGCGTCCTTCTTCTTCTGCGCGCGCGCACACGCATCGCCCAGATGCTCGTTGATCGTCGGCTCATTGGGTGAGACCGCGTTCGCACGCTGCAGAGTCTCGACCGCTTTGTCGAGCTCGCCGCGCCGCAGGTAGACCCAGCCGAGCGAGTCGAGGTAGCTGGCGTTGTCCGGCTTGATCTCCAGCGCCCGCATCAGCAGCTTCTCGGCCTCTTCGAAATCCCGACCGGTGTCGGCCAGCAGGTACCCGATGAAGTTCATCGCGTTCGCGTTCTCCGGATTCACATCGAGCACCGACCGCATCTTCTCGATCGATTTCTGGGTATCGCCTTTGCGCTCGTAGACCGTGCCCAGGGCAAAGAGCAGCTGCTCGTCTTTGGGGCGCTTGCGCAGGGCCTGGGTGAGCACGTTCACCGCTTCGCCCAGCCGCCCTCCTCGCTCGTACAGCCCCGAGAGCGCCTCGAAGACTTCGGCCGCGGGCTTGTCATTGACCGCCTTCGCCAACACCGCCTCGGCTTCCTTCACCTGCCCTCCCCGCTCGAGCGCGCGGGCGAAAGCGGGAATCAGCGGCTGATAGTCCGGTCGTTCTTCGAGGCCCTTCTTGAGCAGCTCGATCGCCCGGGTGTGCTGGCCCAGGGAAGAAAGCGCGATCGCGCGGTGCAGCCGGGCCTCGTGAAACAGCTCGCCGGCGTCGCGACCCACGCCACCGTAGGCCTCGGCGGCCTTGGCCCAGGCTTTCATCCGCTCGTGAACCAGCCCGGCATAGAAGTGCAACCGCGGCTCACCGAACGTCGTGCGGGTGCTGTCGAGCACTTCGGCCGCCGAGCTCAACCGGTGCATCGCCAGATAGGAAAAGGCGACCTTCACCGCGACCTCGGGATCTCGCGAGAGCCCCAGCAGCTGATCGAAGTAGGCGTGCGCTCGTACCGGCGCGTCGAGGCGCAGCGCCAGCCGGCCGGCGGCCAGCAGCACATCGCGGTTTTCAGGGTCGCGCTCGAGCGCCGCGGCGTAGGCGTCTTCGGCCTTCTGCAGGCGATTCGAGGCTTCGAACATCGTCGCGATCACCACCCACGATTCGACATCGCCCGGATCGCGGTCGACCGCCTTGGTGAGCAGCTTCTCGGCACGCGCGGTGTCGCCTCGCTCGGCCAGCGCCAGCCCCAGCCTTCGATATCCGATCGGCTCACCGGGAAGTGCGGCGGCGAGCTCTTCGACCACCTTCACCGCTTCGTCCGGCTTGTTCTGATCAAGCCACAGCTGGGTGAGCACCAGGTACGCGTCGGAATCTCTGGGCTTCAGCTTGATCGCCCGCTGCAGGTGCACCCGGGCGCGGGTCATTTTCTGGCCTTCATAGAGCACCCTTCCCATCAACAGCTGGGCCGGTTGGTAGCTCGCGTTTCGTTCGAGCGCTTTGTTCAGCGTCAGCTCGGCGCGCTCGAGCTCGGTGAGCCGCGCGTATTGCTCGGCCAGCTGGGTGAGTAGAAAGGGGTTGGCATCATCGGACGCGAGCGCAAGCCGCAGCTCGTCGAGGGCGAGCCGATGATCTCCTTCATGATGCGCAAGTCGCGCGCGCATGAAGTGCGCATAGCTGGCGGCGCTGGCGAACTGTTCGTTCGGCTCTTGCGCGGAGCTCATCGCCTCGCGCATCGCCGCCACGTCCACCGCAGGGCGCCGAGGTGCAGCCGACGCAGGCAGAGCGGTCAACGCACCCACTGCAAACAAGCTGGTCAAAAGGTAGCGGCTCATGGCGCGGCCTGCCTCAAGCAAGTAGCAACTCGAGTGCCGCCGCAGCCGTCTGATCGCCCGCCAATGCGACCAGCCTCACCGAGTACCCGACGCCCTGGGCCTCGAGCAGCGCACACAGCCGCGCCGTCAGCCCGCGGGCCGGTTCCAGAGGAGTCTCGGGCAGCACCACCACCAACACTCCGTTCCCCAGGTGGCCCAACACATCAGGGGTCCGCAGCTCGTTGCGAACGATCGCCGCGCAAGCCGCAGTTTTTTCCTTCGGAGGAATCGAAGGCTTGAGCACCGCGATGGTGAGCGGACGATCGTATCGATTGGACCGCGACAGCTCTTCTTCGAGACGGGTGACGACGCCGAGCTGATCGAACAGGCCGGTCGTGGGGTCGTTGCCCGGCTGAACCTGGGTCGTGGGCGAAGTCCGGCTGCGACCCAGGGCTGCGGTCACCCGGGTGAGCAGCTCTCGGGGCTCGAAGGTGCGCGGGAGCACGTCGATCGCTCCGACATTCAGGGCGCGCACCTTCTCGCCCAGATCCTTGTGCCCCGAGATCAGCATCAAGGGCAGCTTCGCAGTCTGGGGGTTGTCGGTCAGCGCCTTGATCGTCTGCAGCCCGTCGAGCTTGGGTAGAAACAGATCGATCAGCACCAGGTCCGGAAGCAGCGACAAGGCCTTGGCCACGGCCTCGGGTCCGTCTTTGGCCAGCTCGATGCGGTAGTGCCCGCGCAGCGACAACTGACACAGCTGCGAGACCTGCACATCATGCTCGGCGATCAACACCAGCGGAGCCCCGGTCCCTTCGGGCCGACCCACCGGGGCCGGGGGCTCGAGCGGCAGCGTGAAGACGAAGGAAGTGCCTTTCGGGGTTCCCTTCTCGGCCCAGATCTCGCCTCCGTGAAGGCCGACGAAATCGCGGCAGATCGTCAACCCCAGCCCCATGTGGCCGAAGCGATCAAACATTCCCAACAGCTGTTCCTCTGGCAGACCCACCCCATCGTCCTCGACCACCACCCGGACCCGCGCCCCATCGAGCTGCCGCATCGGGGTGCAGCGCACCAGGACCCGGGTCGCTGCGATGGCGTGGGCGAAGGCGTTGGTGATCAGGTTCTGCAGCACCTGGCGCAACTTCAGCTCGTCGCCGAGGACATCGATGCTCATCGGCACTTCGGCTTGCAGCACCAGGTTGTGCTCGCGCGCGAGGATCTGCAGCTCTTCGACGGTGTCGGTGCAGACCAGCGAGAGGTCGAACACCCGCTTCTCGAGCTTCAGCGGCTGGCCGTCGGTGCGCGCCTTGTCGAGCAGACTCTCGACCAGCCCGAGGATCTTCTTTCCCATGCGCACCGTGGTCTCGACCGAAGGACGGTGAGCGTCTTTGAGATCCTTCGAGTCCAGCAACAGTCGCCCGTGCCCCAGCAGCACGTTCAGCGGCGCGCGCACATCGTGACTCACCAGCGCGAGCACGTCGTCTTTGAGCTTGTCGGCCGCCTTCAGCCGTCGGTTGGCCTCGCCCAGCTCGCGATACCGATCGAGGTACGCCGACTCGAGCGCACTGCGCTGACCCTGCAGCGACTCGTAGAGCCGGGTGTTGTACACCGAGCGGGAAACGGCTCCGGCGACGGCCGCGATGAAGTCACGATCGTCGTTCGACCACCCTCCGGAAGCTCGGCGCAGCAAGAACGCCCCCGCGACCTCGTCGGCATCCGCCAGGGGCTGGACCAGCGTTGCATCCGAATGAGAAGCGGTGCGGGTGGTGACCGCGTTGCGCATCGCCGGAGACAGCGCCAGGTCCACCGAGGTCTGGCTTCCGGTCACCGGATCCAGCAGGCGCGATTGAACCGGAGGGCCCTCCTCGAAGATCAACACCGAGACCTGCTCACACGGCAGCACTTCTTTGAGCCGCAGGGCCGTGCGCACCAGCAGCTGCTCGGCATCGCGCGAATCGCAGGCCAACCGGGTGATCTCGAGCAGCACTTCGAGGCGGTGGCGCGACAGCTCCTCTTTCCGCACCAGCTCTCGCGCCCGCAGCGCGATCACCAGCTTTCGTTCGAGCGCGACTGCCGAGCGCGCGACGCCATCGACTTCCAGCCCGCGCGCCGGCCGTCCGGACTCGGGGGCGTCGGCCAGAAACGGCACGCTTCGCAGCGTGGGCTGGGCCCGCAGCGTCGCGAGAATCCCGGGCGCCGGACCCCACGGACCGGTCAAGACCACCGCGTCCGGCTGCAGCGCAGCGGCCGCCGGCACCGCCTGTGCGCCGGACGCGGCGACGCAGACGTACCCCCGCTCTTCGAGCCGCCGGGCCACTTTGGCGGCGGGTCGGCCACCGACGATGAGGATGCGAAGCGCCGTCACTTGAGTCTCTGAGTATAACGAGCCCATGCGCGCCGTTCCCCCTTCGGTATAGTGCGCGCGCTTCGCCCCCACCTACACGAGACTTCATGCGCTTACTCTTTGCTCTCGTCGGATGTTTGTTGCCTCTTGCTGCCGGTGCTCAGAACGAGTGGTCGAATTTCCCGGCTGCTCCACCGCCCGCCCGAGCCGTCGTTGACGCCGGCACCCCGGCCCCCCCGCCGGTCGCGACGCCGCCGGTGGTTCGACCCGCGCCCGTGGCCGTACCTGCCCCGACACCCGCCCCGACGCGCAACGATGTCGCTCCCGCCCCTTCGCGGAACAACTTCGACCCCACCGCCAAGTCGCGGGTCGAAGAGCGCCTGAAGGCCGTCGAGTCCGGCCAGCCCGTCCCCACCCCGGCAACCGCCACTGGAAAAGCCGCGGCCGATGCCGCCCAACTTCCGATCGTCTCGAAGCGAGAAGAATTTCTCCCCGGCACTGAGCCGCACAGCGACGCCACCTACAACAACGACTTCACCGATCCTTCCAACGCGCGCGTCACCGTCGGCAGCGTCGGAGTCGGGGTGCTCCACACGTCCAGCGCGAAACTTGGGCCCAAGGGGATCCTCCGGTTCTCGATGCTGGGCGAATACTTCAACCAGAACGACTTCCCGGTGCTCAACGCGACCAACATCCGCTCAGGCGGAACATTCGCGGTTTCGTTCCAGCCTTTCACCTGGGGTGAGCTGTTCATCGGCTACGGCGCGGCTGCGAATACCAACAACCGGACCGCGCCGAATCTGATTCAGGCCCTGGGAGATCTGACCATCGGGATCAAGGCCGCGAAGGAATTCGCCAACGGCTTCTGGGCGGGAGCCGACCTGCGGCTGCTGACTTTCTCGGCCGTCGGCAACCAGTCGGTCGATCGCTGGGCGGTGGGCTTCAAGCCCCGGCTGATCGCGGCCTACGATTTCCGGGCGCTGACTCCGAAATTGCCCGCGATTTTTCACTTCAACATCGGGTTCACCATCGACAACAGCGGGGGCCTGCTCAACACCACCAAGCCCAACGCGTCAGAAGAGTTCGCCCTCAGTCTCAATCGCTTCAATCGCTTCAACCTCGGCTTCGCCCTCGAGGCCCCGCTGCCCTGGGTCACCCCGTACATCGAGTACCAGTTGGCGCTTCCGCTGGGCGTTCCCAACGGCCAGCTCGATGGGCCGAACGCCGCGAAGGTCGAGATCGCCGCGGCGATGCCCCAGTCGATTGGGTTGGGCCTCAAGCTCACCGCGATCAAAGATTTGACCGTGCTGTTTGGAGTCGACCTCGGCCTGATTCGTTCGGTCGGCCTGGGCGTCCCGGCCACTCCTCCGTGGAACTTCCTGCTCGGGGCCTCGTTCAACATCGACCCGTTCCAGCGCGGCGAGACGAAGATCGTCGAGACCATTCGGGAACGCACGCTCGAGAAGAAGGTCGCCGAGGCGCCGAAGACCGGAAAGGTCGAAGGCACCGTCGTCGACGCCGACACCAAGAAGCCCATTCCCGGAGTGATCGTCGCGATGATTGGCGCCGGCCTGCCCCCCGTCGCCTCGGATGCACCGAGCGGAAAGTTTCTCACCCACGAGCTGCCCGTGGGCCCGGTGAAGCTGCGCGCCTCGCGCGATGGCTACAAAGAGATCGAGCAGGAACTGAAAATCGAATCGGGAAAGAATTCGAAGGTCGAGCTCGTGCTCCAGTCGGAAGTGAAGAAGGGCACCTTTGATCTGAGCGTGACTTCGAAGAAGAAGCCGATCACCTCGACGGTCGCCTTCATCGGGCCCACCCAGCAGTCGGCGGCCACCACCGAAGCGGTCAAAGATCCGGTCAAGGTCGAGGTCCCCGCCGGCACCTACATCGTCAACGTCACTGGCCCCGGTTACCTCGCGCAAACCCGCGAAGTGCAGATCCCTCCCGGGGGGCAGATGGCACTGGTGTTCGACCTCGCCGCCGCGCCGAAGAAGCTGTTGGTGGTCTTCAAGGACGACAAGATCGAGATCCTCCAACAGGTCCATTTCGAGTTCGGCAAGGCGACGATCCTCGGCGACAGCTACTCGCTGCTCGACCAGGTGGTCGATGCGATCGTGGCCAACAACGTCAAGCGGATCCGGGTCGAAGGTCACACCGACAACAAGGGCGGCAAAGAAAAGAATCAGAAGCTGTCGGAAGACCGCGCCAAGTCGGTGTCCGACTACCTGAGCTCGAAGGGCATCGATAAGGCCCGGCTGGAATCAGTAGGCTTCGGCGACATCAAGCCGGTTGCACCGAACCTGACCGCCAAGGGCCGTGAGCTGAACCGACGAGTCGAGTTCATCGTCGTCGAGAGGTAACAATGGCCCGATCGTGCGCAGTGCTCCTCACGACCGCTCTCGTGTGCACAGCGTGCTCCAGCAGTGGGAGCAGCACCGGAGGGATGAAGGACCCACCGCAGGTCTTCCTCACCGCGCTCGAGTCGACGATCATCGCCCCCACGCTCAAGGTGAGGGCGAATGTCTCGGGCTGCGTGAAGGTCCGGGGAATCGAAATCTTCAACGACAAGAAGCTTTTGATTTCCTACGAGAGCCCCTCGAAGTTGCCGTTCGACATCGAGCTGCCGCCCAGCCTCTTCAGCCCGCTGTACCAGACGCTTGGAATCGCGCTGCAGCTCAACTTGAAGGCCCGGGGGGTTTGCGACGACGGCCGCGAGAGCCTGTCGACCGGGTTGGGGTTGAGCTTCTTTCCGGTCGAGAGCGTGACGGTTCCCACCGGGCTCAACGTGACGGCGCTTCCCGACGCGTTCATCGCTGAGGGAGGCGTGGGCAGCACCCCCACCACCTTCATCGGCTGCGTGGGCACGGCGTCCGGCCCCGCACTGGCGCGCTTTGATACCGCGGCCAACGTAGTGAACTTGAACCAGTCGCTGCCCTTCGCGTGCACCTACAACTCGGTGATCAGCGAGAAGAACAAGGCCACCGGGGTTCGCTGGCTGATCGAGCCGGGGGTCGGAGTGTTCGCGTTCGACTCGCAGCCCAGCTCTTCGCTCAACATCAGCACTTCCCAGATGGGCGTCATTCCCAACATGGGCGTCGGCCCCGACGGAGATGCCTTGATCTGGGACTCGAAGGCTGTCGCGGCAAAAAACTTCTATCGGATCCCGAAGACGGGGGGCGCGAACGCGACTCCAGTCTGGGCGACCCAGGTGCAGGGGATCATGGCGGGAACCCCGGTGGTCAGCCTGAACGAAGTGCGGGTGATCATGTGGCGCGGGATGCTCGGCCAGTTCTTCGGGACGATGGTGGTGATGCGGTTCAACTACGCCACCGGTTCCTTCATCAGCGAAAGTGCCCTGGCGACCATCGAGTACGGCGAGCTCAACGCCCCGATCATTCCGGCGGCGGCCTTCAACGCCAGCGGAACCCTGGTGTACTTCGCCTTTCAGAACAACGGCGGCACCCACACCACGTCCCAGGTCATCGCCTGCGCCAGCGACAGCACGACCGGTTGCATCACCGGCGGCGCATCCAGCTGGATCAGCCCCCTGCTCGATGCGGTCGTGGTCGCTGCGGTCCCATTCGGCAACGGCGGGCTGATCGCCGCGATCGCGGGGAAGAAGACCTTCTTCCTTGCAGCTGCGACCGGGAAGGTCGTCAACGTCTTCGACTCGCCGATCAAGCCCAGCGGCAGCCTGGTGACGATGGGCGCCCAACCCGGAAATGGAAATGACTTCTACCTGCTCAACGGTCCGGTCGGTGCCGGCTACCCCACCGAGATCATCGCGATCGACAGCCCCCAGAACGGCGAGCTGTGGCGGGTGCAAATCGAAGGCGGACAAACCCCGCTGACTGCGATGAACATCGCGATCGACGATGGCAACAACGCCTGGCTGCGCGTGGGGCCCAACATGGTCCGCCCCAGCACCCTGACCCAGTACCGCACCCAGAAAGGCACCAATCTTCAGCCCCCGGACGGCGGCGAGTAATGGACCCTGCGTTCAGCCCTTCGAGCGGGCGCGCGCAACCTGAGCCTTGGTGTACGAGTCGGTAATCTCGCGCACCAAAGCGAAGTGTTCATCAGACGATCGCACCTCGCACAACTCCAGGTTGAGCCAAGTGGCGTCTGCACTGAGCACCCGCGGGCAAGGCTGACTTGCCTCCAACCCCAGCCGGGCGATCACCCCTGCCAACGGCCGCGCTTCGATTGAAAAGCTGTTGTCTGTAAGGCCCGAGAGCTCGACCGGGACTCGCTCCAAGACCGCCTCGAAGTCCGCCGACGAGACCTCGAACCACATTCCGATTCGGAACTCTTCGCCGCCCAGCACCGGCAGCGGAAGCAGCGCGCGCACGAACCGGCGTTCTTCGAGTCGTGCGAAGTTCTCGTTGATCTGGCGCTCGCCGCGCGGAACCGGAAGCAACGCATCGGGAAGTCGAAAGCTGAAGTCGAGCGCCTGGCGGGTCGCTTCCGTCGGGCCGGCCAGGTGAATCGCCGCATCGGGGCTGTTGAACAGCAGCACGTCGAGCAGCCCGAACATCGCCGCCAGCCGCCCCTCGTCGGTAGGCACGCCCGGTCGAAAGCCTTTGAGCAGACCCGACTCGACCGCGGCCACGGGTTGATAAGAGGTAGGCCCACCTTCGAAGGCAAAGGCCCACGCCGCACAGTCGGTCTGCAGCAGCGGTCCCCGCAGCCCGACCAGCACCCGGCGTTGTCCCTGCTCGTGCACGCAACCCGCCTCGAACGCGTGACTTCCTTCAGGGCCGGAAATCGCTCCTTCCAACCAGGGCAACTGCAGCCGGCAACCACAAGGGCAGGTTCGGCGCTCGCGCGTCGCGATGTTCAGCCGATGGGTCCTTCGGAAGTCGTCGGCCATCTTCTTAAGGTTTCCGAGCGACCAGCAGCGCCTCGACGTTCCCCGCCGGCCCCGGAAGCGGGGAATCAATCCACCCTAGCTCCCGCAGCCCTGCCCCGGTCACGAAGGCACGAATGTCGTCGATCACCTCGGCTCGGGCAGCCGCGTCACGCACCACCCCTCCCTTCTCGATCCGATCGAAGCCCACTTCGAACTGCGGCTTCACCAGGGCAATCAACAAGCCGCCGGGTTTGATCTTCGGCAGCACCGCGGGCAGCACCAGCTTTAGCGAAATGAAGCTCACGTCGATCACCAGCACGTCGACGCTCTCGGGCAGATCCGCGTCGGTGAGGTGTCGCGCGTTGACCCGTTCGCGAGAAATCACCTGCGGGTTCTGGCGCAGCTTCTCGTGAAGTTGCGCGCGGCCTACGTCAATCGCGTGCACCCGCAGGGCGCCTTCCTGCAGCAGGCAATCGGTGAACCCCCCGGTGCTGGCCCCGATGTCCGCGCAGACCGCCCCCTTCACATCGAGCTTGAAGTGATCAATCGCGCCCTTGAGCTTCAACCCTCCGCGAGACACGTAGGGCAGCACTTCGCCCTTGAGCCGCAGCTCGATTTCCACCGGTACGCGCACTCCCGGCTTGTCGACGCGCTGGTCTCCAGCCACGACCATTCCCGCCAGGATCAAGGCCTGGGCGCGGGTGCGTGAATCGGCCAGGCCGCGCTCGACCAGCAGCACGTCGACCCGCTCCTTTCTCATTTCAACAACTCGAGCGCCGCGCGTTCCAACCCCGCAGCATCCAGACCCAGCTGGGCCCGCTGCAGTCGCGCTTCGCCATGGGGCACAAACCGGTCGCCTGGCATTCCCAGGGTCGCGACCCGGGTGCCCAGACGGCGAGCCGCGAGCAGCTCGAGCACCGCGCCCCCCAGGCCCCCGCGCACGGTCCCCTCTTCCACCGTCACCACCGCGCCCTGCCCCGCTGCCTCGATCACCTTGGCCTCATCGAGCGGAGCGGCGTACCTTGCATCGAGCACCGACCACGATGGGTGGGCGCGCGCAGCCTCCAGCGCCGCCATCGCGATCGGACCGAGCGTCACGAAAGTGAGTGTGGGGTTCGGTGCCTTCACCAGCCACCGCGCCCCTGCCGAGGATCCAGGGACAATCGCAACGGGCTCCGGCAGCGTGCCTCGTGGAAAGCGAATCGCAAAAGGCCCCGGGCTCGCCAACCCTGCGCCCAACAACCCGTCGAAGTCCTCACCCCACACCGCAGCGGCCACCGTCATTCCAGGCAACGCGCGCAGAAAAGAAATGTCGTAGGCGCCCTGGTGGGTGGCTCCGTCCGCGCCCACCACTCCGGCGCGATCGATCGCAAACACCACCGGCAGCCCGGGCAGCGCCACGTCGTGAACCAGCTGGTCGTACGCCCGCTGCAGAAACGTCGAATAGATGATGCACACCGGCCGGGCTCCGGCGTGGGCCAGCCCGGCACAAAAGGCGACCGCGTGCTGCTCGGCGATGCCCACGTCGAACACCCGCTCGGGAAACCGGGCCTTCAAGGCGACCAGCGCCGAGCCTTCGAGCATCGCGGGAGTGACCGCCACCACCAACGGATTGCGTTCCATCGCGCGCTCGAGGCTCGCCACGAAAGCCTCGCTGAACGTCGGCTGCCCTGCCCGCGAACGCACCAGCTTCCCATCGCGCAGCTCGTACGGGCCCATCGCATGCCCACGCGTCCGCCCATCGTCCTCTGCCGGACCAAAGCCCCGTCCTTTTTGGGTCCTCACGTGCAGCACCGCGGGCCTCGGTGACTTGTAGAGCCGGCGGGTCCCCTCGAGCAGCTCGGGCAACGCATGACCGTCGACCGGCCCCAGCCAGGTGAAGCCCAGCGCTTCGAAGAACGCCCGCGAGTGCTCGCCCAACATGCGCGGCACCGCTCCGACGTTCTGCGAAATGCTCATTCCATTGTCGTTGAGGACGATCTTCAAGGGCAGCGGCCCGTAGCCGGCGTTGTTCAGCCCTTCGAACGTGAGCCCGCCGGTCAGCGCCCCGTCCCCCACCACGGCCACCACCTGCCCCGGCTGGGCGGCGAGGCGCTTGGCGGCCAGAATTCCCAGGCTCACCGACACGGCGGTACACGCGTGGCCAGCTCCGAAGGCATCGTGCTCGCTTTCGGAAGGGTCAAGGAAAGGCGCAATTCCCCCCGCCTGCCGCAGCGTCCCCATTCGGGGGCCCCGACCGGTGAGGAGCTTGTGCGCATACGCCTGGTGCCCCACGTCAAAGACGATCCGGTCCACGGGCGATTTGAAGGTGCGGTGCAAGGCGACGATCAGCTCGACCGCCCCCAGCGAGGCGCCCAGGTGCCCGCCCACCTGCGCACAGATTTCGATGATCTGCGCACGCAATTGATCGCACAGGGCGGGCAGCTGATCTTCGGCCAGCGCGCGCACCGCCGCAGGAGATTCGACCCGCCCAACGCTCAATGCGTCCGCTCCACCGTGTACATCGCGAGCGCCGAAAGCGGTCCCGCCTGCGGCTCGAGCGCCCGCGCTGCCACCAGGGCGATCTGCACGTTCTCCTGCGCGAGCTGCCGCGATCGCTCGAGTCCGACGACCGCGGGGAACGTGTATCGGCCCGCGTCCGCATCGGCCTTGGTCGGCTTGCCCATCTGCTCGGGCGTGGCCGTCACATCGAGAACGTCGTCGGCGATCTGAAACGCCAGCCCAATGGCTTCCCCGTAGACCTCTGCCGCTTTCAACGCCGCGGAGCTTCCGCCGGCGGCCAGCACGCCCAACCGGCAGGAGGCCTTGAGCAGCGCACCGGTCTTCAAGCGGTGCAGACGCACCAGGTATTCGAGCTCAGCGGGGCGATCGGTCGCGATGTCCAACACCTGGCCACCAATCATTCCCCCGCCTCCTGCGGCCAACGCCAGCTCGCAGACCAACTGCGCGCGCACCGCGGGTTGCTCTCCGACCGCGACCGTCGCGAGCGCATCGGTCAGCAGCGCGTCGCCCACTAAAATCGCCATCGCCTCGCCAAACATCTTGTGGCTGGTCGGCCGACCCCGGCGCAGATCGTCGTCGTCCATCGCCGGCAAGTCGTCGTGCACCAGCGAGTAGGTGTGAATCATCTCGACCGCGCACGCGGCATCATTCGCCGGCGCCCCGCCCCCGTTTCGCCCCGCCGCATCGGCGAAGGTCAGGACCAGCACCGGTCGAAGCCGTTTTCCTCCCGCCAACAGCGAGTACCGCATCGCCTCAGCCAGCTTCGGCGGCGTTCGCGCCGACAACGCGTCCATTCGGGAGGCCAGCAGCCCCTCGACCCGGGCCTGCTGCGCCTTGAGCCACGCTTCGAAGTTGAAAGGCGTGGTCATCAGAACGGTACGTCCTCATCGGTCTTCGTCCGCCGGGCGGCGGTCGGGGTGGCGGGCGCCTCAGCAGGGTTGAGCGCGGCGGTGCGACCATCGTCCGACAGCAGCTGCTCGACCCGCTTCTCGGCCTCGGCGAGCAGCTTCTCGCCCCGCTTGACCAGCTGCACACCCTCGGCAAATTTCTCGAGCGACGCCTCGAGCGACAGCGACCCGCCCTCGAGCGACTCCACGATTTCCTGCAGCCGGGCCACTACGTCGCCGTAGCCGGTGCGCTCAGTCTTCTCCACTTTGGTCGTCGTCACGGCGGGCTGTATAGGACGTTTGGCGGGACCCCGTCACGGTCGCGTCGACCTCTCCTTCCTGCAGCCGGATCCTCAACCCATCGCCCGGCTTCACGTCCGAGGCCGAGCGAACCGCCCGTCCGTCCGCCGAGGCGAAAGCAATCGCATACCCACGCGAGAGCACCTTCAGCGGGCTGAGCGCATCGAGCTGCCCTTCGAGCGCCGCGAGCGCCACCCGCTCGCGGACCAGGGTTCGGCCCATCAACATCGGCAGCCGCCCCTTCACCGTCTGCAAGGCGGCCCGAGCCGCATGCGCCGCCGGCTTGGGTGAAACGTGGTGCAGTCGGTCGCGCCACAGCGCAAGGCCATCGCGCTCTCGACGGAAAGTGAAGCTCGCCGCCGACTGCAGCCGCGCCGCCAGCTGGTGCAGTGCTTTTCGGGTCGCCAGCAACTGGGCCTGGGGCCGAAGCTGATGAAGCTTCACGTTCAGCGCCCGCAACACCTCGCGGCGCTCGCGGGTGGTCCGCTCGAGACCGGCGCGCATCTTCTCGACCAGCTCCGAAAGCTGCAGCCTTCGTTGCGACAGTCCCCGCCGGGGGTCCTTCAACGTGGCCTGCAGACTTCCCAGCCGGTGGTGGCCTTCGAGGATCCGGCGCTCGACGGCCTTTCGCAGCCGGGCGCGGGTCGTCGCCAGGTGCAGCTGAAGATCTGCCAACACCGGTGCAATCGCCTCGGCCGCTGCACTCGGAGTCGGCGCCCGCAGGTCCGCGACGTAGTCCGCCAACGTCGTGTCCACCTCGTGTCCGACGGCTGAAACGACCGGCAGGGGGCACTCGAAGATCGCCCGCGCCACTGTTTCTTCGTTGAAGGCCCACAGATCTTCAGCCGACCCTCCCCCGCGGGTGACCACGATCACATCGACGTTCTGGCGCCCCAGTCGCCGAATCGCGCGGGCAATCTCCAGCGCCGCCCCTTCTCCTTGCACCCGGGTATCTGCCACCAACACCGCCAACCGGGGGTGCCTGCGGTGAAGCACTTTCAAGAAGTCGCGCAGCGCCGCGCCGCTGATGCTGGTCACCACTCCAATTCGCCGCGGCAAGGTCGGCAGCGGCCGCCGCGGCTTCTTGCGGTTCGGCCCGAACAACCCCTCGGCCATCAGCTTCGCCTTCAGCTGCTCGTAGGCGAGCGCCTGGGCCCCCACCCCCGTCGGATCAATGCGCTGAACAATCAGCGAATAGCGCCCCGAAGGCTCGTAGAGGTCGATGCTTCCCTCGACGATCACCGACAGCCCATCTCGAAGGGCGAACTTCATTCGCGCCGCAGTCGTCTGCCAGACCTTGATGTCGATCGACGAGACATCGTCTTTGAGCGCGAAGTAGAGGTGACCGCGCACGTTCGGCCCGCGAAAACCCGAAACCTCGCCCCGCACCAGCACCCGCCCGAAAACCGGCTCGATCGTCTCTTTGAGCGCGCGGGTCAGCTGCCCCACAGTCAGAACCTTCGGCTCGGATTTCAGTACCGGAAGTGCCGGGCGGGGCAGTTGCGGTGCGGCCACCACCACCGGCTTTTCCGCCGCAGTCGTCCCGGCGCGCACCCACTCGGGCTCCGACGGCGGCGCGACGGGGTCGGCCTTGCCCACGGGCTCTGAAGGTTTCGGGGCTGAGCCGCCGAAGAGATCCTGCTGCTTCATCGGGGTGAAAGTTCTTCCTTCTGTCGGTCGGGCGCAACAGCCGAACGCTACTGCTTGAGTTTTTCCAGCTGCGAGCGGGCCTTCTCGTAAAACTCGTCACCCTTCACCGTCATCTGCATCACCTGCTTGAAGAACGTGACCGCTTCGTCCGGACTGCCATCTTTGAGCTGGTAGCCCCGCAAGTAGAGCTCCCGCGATTGAACCCGGGCTTCACTCGCGATCGCCCCTGCCCCCGGGTGGCCCGGGTCGGCGGTCAGCACCTTCTTCGCGTACTCGACCGCCTGCCCCCAATCGCCCTTCGATTTCGCCGAGGTGGCCTTGAGGTAGTAGGCGGTCACGACCCGGGTCGCGATCGGCTTCGAAAGAGCGCTGGCAGAACCGCCGGTGATCCTGCGATCCAGCTCGAGCAGGGACATCAGGTCCGAAGGACCCAACGTCTCGAGCTTCTTGTTCTTCTCGTTGAATTCCTGAATCTGGCCCATCAGCGTCTTGCACTGCCGGAAGTTGCCCGCGCACGCATTGGCCGTTGCCAGCGCCCCGGCCTGGTCCCCATTCAAGAACAACAGCTGCACCGGGACCCACGGGGTTTTCGGGGCGGCCGTCGGAACGAAGGGGTGCTCGCTTCTGTAGATCGCCCGGGTGGCGGTGTCCTTGAATTCCAGCCCGTCCCGGTGATCGTCCTTCAGCGCCAGGACATCGTTTGCAATCGCCAGCACTTCCCGCATCTTGGCCAGATCGCCCGTCGACCCCACCAGTTCCCGCGCCACTGCGAGCTTCTGCTCGACCTTCGCGTCCAGGTCGGCTTTCACCTTCTCGCGACGGTCGGTCTGCTGGGTGTCGCTGCTCACCAGCAGCAGTTCTTTGTTGGCGTTCGCCACCTGCCCAAGCTTGGTGAACTCGGCGGCCTTGGCCAGGTGCTGCTCGTTGGGAATCTCTTTCTCCGTCCGGTCAAGGTACTGCTGCACGGTGCCCCCGCCGAAATTGGAATTGGCCGACTGCACCTGCTCGAGCATCGCCTTCGCCTCGACCCACTTCCCCGCGCGAATCTGGTTCTTGGCTTCCTGAAACATCGTCCGCAGCTGTTCCATCGAACGGGCCTCGATGTCGGCGGTCGCCCCCGCGGCTTCCTTCCGCTTGGCCTCGATGATCTTGTAGCCGACGAAACCAGCCATCAACACCACCGCGATCGCGCCCACCCGAACGAGCAGCTTTCTTCGCCTCGCCTTCGCTTCCGGGTCCTCCTGGTTGCGATGCCGCGAGCTGCGCACCACCGGACGCCGGCCGCTGTTCATCTCTGCCCCGATCGAGTTGCGGCGCGCGGGACGCTGGGCCGCTCCTTCATCGACGTACTGCAGCTCGGTATCGCCCATCGCGACCACGTCGCCATTTTGAAGAATCGTCTCTTCCGCAATCGAGCTGCCGTTCACCATCGTTCCGTTGCCGCTGCCCATGTCGCTCGCGGCCCAGCCTTCCGGAGTGCGACGCAACAGCACGTGCTTGCGCGAGACCGAAGTGTCCGGAATGGCGATCGCGTTTTCAGCCGACCGACCCATCACCACTTCGTCCCCTTCCAGCGTGAATTCCTGCCCGGCAGAAGGACCCGAGGTGCAAATCAGCTTCTGGACCGCCGCCAGAGGAGCGCTGACCCGCGGTGCCTGGCCCGTGGGCCTGCGTGCGCGGTTTGGGCCCCCTGTAGCAGGAGCGGCGACACCGGTCGGTCTTCGTCGGGGAGGAGGAGGGGGCATGTCGAAAAACCGTTATCGATCGTCCAACTGACTGATTGTGACAGCCTTGGTCCTCGCTCGCCAAGGGGGCGTTGCGCCTACCTGCGTTAAAACAACTACCTCGCCCGCAGCACCTGGAGCACTCTTTCTGCCTTCTCCCGCTGAGGGTCTCCCGCGGGCAGCATCCCCACCACCTCGTTGCACAACCCGATCGCCTGCTCGGGCTCGGTCTGACGCAGTTGGTAGCAGCGCAGGTAGCTCTCGCGCGCGCGTTCCTTTCCTTCCGCAACCATCGCTTGCGCTTCCCGCGTGGCCAGGCTCAGCGTCGATCACCTTTTGTGCATGCTGCATCACCTGCGACCAATCGCCGATCGTCTTCGCAGCCGAGGCCTTTCGGTAGAAGACCGCAGAAATGCGGGTGACGATCTGGGTGCTCTGCGGCGACGATTTTCCGCCGGAGATCTGTCGATCGAGCCGCAAGGCCGTCTCGAGCTCCGCCGCCTGGAGCGCTTCGAGCCGCTTCAGCAGAACATTCAGCTCGCCCATCTTTCCCTCCAGCGCCCGGCACGACTCGGCGCTGTTCGCGCACGCAGCTGCAGCCGCCAACGCTTCTGCAGCAGCCCACCCGCATAGGTCGACTGCACCCTCAGCCCCGGATCGTCTTTGGGCAACTCGGCCTTCTCCACCACCCGAATGCGCAGCGCGCGATCGGCCGTCGCTTTGAACTCGAGCGCATCGCGATCTTCCGGGCGGGCCACGAGCAGATCTTCAGCCAGGCTCTTGAGCTTCTTCATCTTCGCCTCCCCGCCTGCCTGCACCAGGGCCTGGGCTTCGAGGATCCTCGCCTTGAAAACCTCTGCTTCCCGCGCCTGCAGCTGATCGCGCCGACTCTGTTGTTGGGTGTCCGCCAAGACCGCCCCGATCGCACGATGGGCGTTGCCCACTTCATTGCGTCCCAGCGCCGCCGCCGCGAGGTACGTCTTCACCGCCCCGTCGGCGAAGTCGGGGCGAACCGCGATCACTTCCTCGAACTTCGCGCCCGCCTCGACCCACTTCCCCTGCCGAATGAAGTTCTTTCCTTCCTGAAAGGCGATCTTCAGCTCCTGGGTCTGAGCCTGGGAAGGGTCCAGCGGCACCGTCGAGGGCCAATGGGTCGACTTCCAGTAGCCCGCCGCTGCCACTCCTTACCAGCGCCACCAGGACGACCGCCAGGGGCGCCTTGCTCTTCGACTTCTCCGGCGGTTTCACCCTGCGCGCCACCCGACGACGAGAAATCGCCGAAGGCTCGTCGGAGACTTCCGAAGGCGCGGGCGGCACAGCCCGACGCTTCGACAACTCTGCCCGCACCCACCGCTTCACAGCTGATACTCGTCGAGCTTTTCGTTGGCCAGCGTGTGACAGCGGTGCTCGGTGGTGGGGAAGTACTGCGCCACTTCCATCAAGATTTCTTTCGCCCGCTGGGGGTCCTTGAGCTCCATCTGTTTCTTCGCCTCGAGCATCAGCGCACCGCATTGTCGGTCGAGCTCCTGTCCGATTTCGTCCGCCTTCCTCCGGGCCTGTTCGAAGAGCGACGTGCGCTGCTCTTCGGGCAGCCCCAACAACAGCTGCCACGTCTGGCGGTAGGCCTTCCATGATCGAAATACGTTCTGACTGCCTACCTCGCGCTGGGCATACAGTTGGCCGGCCTGGCGGCCCATCTCTCGCGCGCGTCGAAGCGCGTCCGCCGGGGTGGACGGCGGCACCGGCAACAGCTCGAGCCACAAATCTGCCACCCTCCAACGCTCGCGCCCTGGAGGGTTGCGCACGTTGTCGAAGACCAAAGTGTTCTTCTCGCCCCGCTTGAGCATCCGCTGGGGAATCAACGTCTCGATCTCCCTGTCCGGGACGCCGATGTCCGGGGGCACGAAACCCACGTCCACCCCATTGACCATCACCGCCACCTCGTCGCGATCGATGTCCTGCGCGAGGTAGTGGATCAGCACTGCGGCCTCCGTCGGAGTCACGAAGTCGAACGTAAACTCCTTGGCTTCTTCACGGGGGTAGTCGACCCCGTCCCCCAGGCCGAAGGAATAACGAATGCGCTCGCTCGAGACCTTCAGTCGATCGGGCTCCGAAGGCAGCGCCGCTCCGGGCGCCGGTCGGAAAAATTGAAACAACCCGATGATCAAGCCGGTGACGACCAGCGCGCACCCCGCGGTGATCAAGGCCTGAGTTCGGGTCGACAAGCCCCCCCACCACTGGGCCGCCTGGGCCCCCAGCGTCGCAGTCGCCAGGCGCCTTCGACGCGACCGACTCGACTGGCTCTCTCGCACCGGAATCGAGTCGGTCTGATGCCGTACCGGGGCCGACTCGGACCTGGCCCGGGCCGGCACCGACTCCATCTTTTGCCGCGCCGGAGCGACGGTCGAGTCTTCCAGCGGCCTTGCATCTGCCGCGGTCGCATCAGCCAGGGGTTTGAAGTCACTGCCCGACAGCTCGAGCGGAATCAGCGAATTGGACGAAGCCTCGATGTCGGTCAGCAGCAGCTGGTTGAACGAAAGCGTCGGCCCCTTCCCCACCGGTGAATGTGCCTTTTCGGCGGAAGGGCTTTCGCCCAGGGGGCTCGCAACCGGTTGGGTGCCTTCGTCCGCGAACAACGGCTTGCCCACCGGGGCCGTCGCTTCCTGATCCTCGGTGTAGAGCGCGCGGCCTGGGGGCTCCAACGTCAGCAGATGATTCCTACCCGACTCGGTGACCAACTCTTCGCCGTCGCTGACCGGGGGCGGAAGTCTGCCGGGCTTCGACACCGTCGGCTCGAGCTCGACGAAGTTGATCAGTGCCGCTCCGATCGCCAGGGCGTCGCCGGTCTTCAGCTCGCGGGGAAGATCGATGCGCTCGCCGTTGACCAGGGTGCCATTGGCACTGCCCAGGTCCTCGATCCACGGGCGACCCAGGTTCTCGAAGATTCGGGTGTGCTCGCGTGAGACGCCCGCATCCGACAACACGACGTCGTTGTCTTCACCCCGGCCGATTCGAAACACAGCCTGAACGACGACGAACTGCTGTCCTTCACTGTTGCCTCGAGCAATGAGCAGCCGGAACGCCATCGGATCTGACCTGAACAGAGGCCGACACTACCCTCCGATGTTTCCGAACATGAAAGCGAAAACGATCGGCCCGAAGAGCACCATGAACACCGTGGGAAAAATGCAGGCGATCAGCGGAAAGAGCATCTTGACCGGAGCCTCGTTGGCGAGCTTCTCGGCACGCTGGGTCCGGTCGATGCGCAGCTGGGTCGACTGAATGCGCAGAATCTTGCCGAGGCTGGTGCCCATCTTGTCGGCCTGAATCAACGCCGTGACGAACTGGGTCAACGAGCTCAAGTCGACGCGGGCGATCATGTCCTTGAGCGCCTCTTCGCGGGTCTTGCCCATCTTCAGCTGCTTGAGCACCATCTGCAGCTCTTCGCGCAGCGGCCCGCCCTTGCCCTTCTCGACCACCTTGGCCAGCGCCCCGGTGAAGTCCAGGCCGGCTTCCACCGACAACGTCAACAAGTCGAGGTTGAACGGGAGCGCGCGGCTGATCTGAAGGTGCCGCTTCTTCACCTGATCGTTGATCCAGATCAGCGGGTAGAAAAGACCGATGAACGCACCGAGCAACGACGCCGCCAGGTTCCACCCGACCGCGTTGGCGACCACCAGGCCGAACAACAGCCCGACCACGAACCCGATCTCCTGCAACGCCATCATGTCTTCTGGCTTGTAGCCCTTGGGATCACCGCTCTTGATCAGGCTGCGGCGCATCTTCGATTCATAGCCGGGCCACATGAACCGGCGGTTGGCGACACCCAGCTTGCGCACGACGACGCTGCCGACTCCGGCGACACCGCCGGCCGACTCTTCCTTCACTTCGACGATGAACCGCTCGAAGACGTTGGAATACAGACCGACCGCGAGGAAGCCGATCGCCCCGGCCGCGAAGATCGCCGCGCCCACCATCAGAACTGTCGTCAGGGCTTCTTGCACTGTGGCTCCGTTAGATGTCGATGTTGACGATGCGGCGAATGATCAACATCCCCAGGACTTCCATCACCACGATTGCGCCGACCAGCACGTACCCGAAGATGTGATCGAGCATCGGCTGCATCAGGTCCGGCCGCATGTAGTTGAGGACCATGCCGAGGATCAGCGGCATCGAGCCGACCACCCACCCCTGCAATTTTCCCTGCGAGGTCAGCGCGTCAATCTTGCCCTCGAGACGAAAGCGCTCGCGAATGGTCGTCGAAAGCGTCTCGAACATCTCAGCCATGTTTCCGCCCAACTGACGGCTGATGTTCGTCGCCGTCACCACCAATTCCAGGTCGTCACTGCCGACGCGCTTGGCCATGTTGACCAACGCTTCTTCCAGGGGCACGCCCAGCTTGGCTTCCTTCACGAACAGTCCGAATTCCTGACTCAGAGGCGCCATCGCCTCTTTCGACACATGCTCGATCGCTTGTTGGAAGGTGAGGCCAGCCTTGAACGCATTGGCCATCGCTTGCAGCGCATCGACCAACTGGGTGTTGAACTTCTTGATCCGGCGCTTGCGGTAGTGCTTGACGAGGATCATCGGCAGAAAGAAGCCGAAGATGGTCGCGCCCACCGCCACCAGCGGGTTGATCACGACGTAGCTGAACAACCCCAACAGACACATCGAGGCGATGTTCAGGACCAACATCTGCCGCGGGTCGATGAACAAGAACATGTCGCTCAAGTCGTTCATCGACTTGACGACGTAGCGCTCCTGGTACTGCTCGTACGCCTTCGACATCACCCCGAAAATGACGAGGCTGAAGAAGAAGACCGAGCCGGTCACCAGGAGCAGGACGATGGCTGGAAGCATGCGCGTTCGCTCCTTTGACCCTTAGGACTTGAAACCTACGGCGTCGGGGCGGCTGAGCCCTTGGTGTCACTGCCAGTCGCGCCGCGGATCACTTGAATGGTGTTGAACCGCTTCTGCTGCAGCACGCGGGTGCGCTCGCCCGACAAGAGGGTGTTGATCGTCGCCCTGCCCCGCTCTTCGATCACATCTACGTCGTCTTCGTTGCGCAGAGACATCGTGAGCGAGCCGAGCTCCTGAGCCAGAACGAGAATCTCGGCTTCCTCCGGAATCACCAGCAACGAAACGTTGCTGTACTCGCGCTGGTTTTCAGGAATCAGGTTCACGTTGGTGGTCCCGGTGATCTTTCCGGTCGCGAGCACGATGACGTTCTGCAGCAGCGTGACCGCGACGTTCTCGTTGGTCTGAGGGTCTTTGAAGGTGCCGATGATGTCGACGTGGTCGTTGGGACGAATCCAGCCGCCGACCGCCACCGCCTTGCCGGCTTCGATCGTGATCGCGCGGGCCTTTTTCTGCACCTTGGTGGAAAGCCGCTCGGCCGCCTTGGTGGTCTCGAACTGGCTCCACAACAGCGGGTCGCCTGCCTGAACCGGAACCAGCACCTTCTGGTTGACGACGTAGCTGGCCGAGTCGGGTTTCACCACCGACGAAGTGACGAACTGTTCAGGCACGCTGCGCTGCGAGATCATGTCGAAGGTGACGACAGTTCCTTCCGAGATGTCGACCGCGGCGACGACGACCGGAATGAGATTCCACCCGCGACGGACGTCAGATTCTTTCTTCTTGATCGCGGAGTACGCGACGATGCCGGCGAACAAACCGAGCACCAGCGCCACGATGAGAGGAGTCTTGCCCTTGAGCATTGGGGGATTCTCCGAACGGAACTGTGGGGTTGTGGGTGCGAAAGACGGTCGAATGGTACTGGCCACCGCGCGAGACTGTCAAAAGGTGTTCTGGCCCTGCGTCGCTTCTTCAATTTCTCGTGTCGGGCGTGTATGCACCTCGAAGCTCGAAAGGGTGTCCCAGATCATCGCGCAGCCGAACGGTTTGGTGCTCGGGATCCAGCCCAACCATCGTGATTGTGAACCGGCTGGCATCGGGAGGAACGAAGACCGTGAACGTCCCGGGCGCCGCATCCAGCAAGAAGTCCCCGTCTTTGACCAGGGTCCGCACCTGCCACCCGACGGTTGAAAAAAACCGGTCATGAAACGGAGAGTCCAGCTGCGGGTTTTCCGCCTCGAACGCCCGCAGCGCAACTTCCCATTCGGCGGCGTTGGTGGCGACCGCGCCCGTCTGCTGAAGCCGGGCCCGCATCTTCTCATGCAGCCCCGTCCCCACTTCGAGCATCGCCAGGTTGGCGCCCGCCACGCTGCGGCGTGAGAACAGGTAGCCTTGTTGCCAGATTGAAGTCGCGAACGCGGCGAGCATCACCCCGGACATCCACAGT
>JAYVCD010000067.1:0-33537 GCA_043750125.1 Archangiaceae bacterium
ATCTGAAAATCATCGTCCTTTGCAGCCGCGGGAGCTCCGGCTGCGGGACGCGCGGCCGGTGCTGACGGCCGCTGTTGCGCAGGCTGCCCCGCCGGTGCCTGGGCCGTCGGCGCTCCACTCTGCGCAAACGCCTGACTGCCGGGAATCGGCTTCTCTTCGCCCGCCTTCTGATCGAACCCGTCCCAACTGCTGTCCGAGGTCGAGCTGATGCCCTGAAAGCGCAGCGCGAAGTCGTCGGGGTTGGTCGTCTGTCGCAGGGCTTCCTGGTAGGTGACCAGGTTGTTCTTCACCAGCGACATCAGTGACTGGTCGAAGGTCTGCATTCCGTAGGTGACATGCCCTTGCGAAATCGCGTCGGGGATTTCCTTGGTGCGGTCCTTGTCCTCGATCAGCTCCTTCACCCGGGACGTGACCTTCAGAATCTCGACCGCCGCGACGCGCCCCTTCCCATCTGCCCGCGGAACCAGCCGCTGCGAGACCACCGCCTTCAACACCGCGCCCAGCTGAAGCCGAATCTGCTTTTGCTGGTGCGGAGGAAAGGCCGAGATGATCCGGTTGATGGTCTCGGTCGCATCGAGGGTATGCAGAGTCGACATCACCAGGTGACCCGTCTCGGCCGCGGTCAGCGCGGTTTCGATCGTCTCCTGGTCCCGCATTTCGCCGACGAGGATCACGTCTGGATCCTGCCGAAGCGCGCTCTTCAACGCCTGGCTGAAGCTCTGAGTATCCACCCCGACTTCGCGCTGATTGACGATCGAGCGCTTGTCCCGAATCAGGAACTCGATCGGATCTTCGATCGTCATGATGTGGTTGGTATCAGTGGCGTTGATGTGGTCGATCATCGAAGCCAGGGTCGTCGACTTTCCTGACCCGGTCGTGCCGGTGACCAGGATCAAACCTCGCTCTTCGAGCGCGATCTTCTCGAGCGCCGGCGGCAACAGCAGCTCTTTGATCGACAGCACCTTGAAGGGAATCACCCGCAGCACCGCTCCAATCGTGCCGCGCTGCTGGAAGACGTTGACGCGAAACCGACCCAGGCCGGGGACCCCGTACGCGAGGTCCACTTCGTTGGTCGTCTTGAACTTGTCCTTCTGGAACTCGTTCATGATTCCAAACGCCATCCGCGCCACTTCTTCCGGAGGCAACCTCTTCCCGTCCTTGAGCGGAACCAGGCTCCCGTCGACCCGGAACATCGGAGGCAGCCCCGCCTTCAGGTGGATGTCAGAAGCACCACCGCGCAGCGCAACCTGCAGGATTTCGTTGAGCTCCATAGTTCGGGAATCCTAACCCAGAGCCCTTGCCCCGGCTTGGCGCATTCCACAAACGAAACGGGAGCCCACAAACACTGTGGACTCCCGACGTTGAATCACCCGACTGACGTTTAGCGCTTGCTGAACTGGAAGCGGCGACGTGCACCCGGCTGGCCGTACTTCTTGCGCTCGACCGAGCGGGAATCGCGGGTGAGAAACCCGGCTTTCTTCAGCGGCGGCCGGAACTCAGGGTTGAGCCGGCACAGCGCGCGCGACAGACCGTGACGAATCGCGCCGGCCTGGCCCGAGAGCCCTCCGCCACGCACATTCACCGTCATGTCGATTTTTCCGGCTTGTTCGAGAACCTGAAGAGGCTGGTTGATCACCATCTTCGAAGTCTCGCGCCCGAAGTATTCTTCCATCGGACGTCCGTTGATGATCATCTTTCCCGCGCCGGGTTTGATCCACACGCGAGCGGTGGACTCCTTACGACGACCGGTGGCGTAGAAACCGTCGGCAGCTGACTTGGTGGCCATGTTGTTAGTCCCTTATGCCTTTTTTTCAGCAAGCAACTGCTTCACGACTGGCTTCTGCGCCGCGTGAGGGTGCTTGTCATCAGCGTAAACTTTGAGCTTCGTCATCATCTGCCGTCCCAGCGCATTGCGGGGCAGCATCTTCTTCACAGCATTGGTGATCACATCTTCCGGGTGACGAACGATCAACTTCTCGAAAGTCGTCGTCTTCAGCGCTCCGGGAAAACCGGCGTTCGGGTGCCGGTAATACATCTTGTCCTTGGCCTTGTTGCCCGTGACGCGAACCTTCGCCGCATTGATCACGATCACGTGATCACCGGTGTCGATCGACGGGGTGTACATCGCCTTGTGCTTGCCCTTGAGCAAGGTCGCGATCTGGCTCGCGGCGCGGCCCAGAATCCTTTCCGACACATCGATGAGGTGCCATGCGCGAACAATGTCCTTCGCCTTGGCGCTGTACGTCTTATGCGGCATTGCTGAAAACTCCATCTGGCGCCCGAATGGGACGCGGAAAAGGCGAACCCCTTATGGGGCCGAACGCTTCAAGTCAAGCGCCCCTATGCGTCAACCTCCGGGGCTCTTCGCCTTGAACTTCTCCTTCAGGTTGGCGAAGAAGTTTTGTTCCTTCTCATCGGGGGGCCCGGCCGGAATTCCGGCCAGATCGATGAGCTCGACCATCGCGTCGGGCAGGTCGTCCAGGAAGCGCGAAGGCGTCCGCTGCAGCTCCCGTCCGCGCTTGATCCGCATCGCCGCCCGGGTCAGCACCAGCCGCTCGCGGGCCCGGGTCATGCCCACGTAGCAAAGCCGCCGTTCTTCCTCAGGGTTGGGAGGTTCCCCCTGCATCCCCGAGTGGGGCAGCAGGTCCTCTTCCAGGCCCACCAGGAACACCAGCCGCCACTCGAGTCCCTTGGCCCCGTGCAGGGTCATCAACGTCACCCGCCCGCTGTGGCCGTGCTCGTGCTCGTCTTCCTCTTCCCGGGTGTCCAGCGTCAGTCGGTTCAAGTACGTCAGCAGGCTCGCCTTGGGCGATTCCCGCTTTTCGTACGCGTCCAGCGACTGCAGCAGCTGCCCCACCGCCTTCACCTTCCGATCACCCGCCGCCAGGGACAGGGTGTTGCCGCGCGTCGCCGAGTCGAAATCGATTTCCGTCAGCAGCCGCTGGGTGACCGAGGCCAGGTTCCCCTTGTCAAACAGCTTCCGGTACCGATCGATCAACGCGCAGAACTCGACCACCTTGTCCGGAGCGCCCTTCGGCAGATCCGGCACCTCGGCCGCCCCTTCGAGCGTGTCCCAGAGCGGAGTCTGGCTTTCCACCGAATGCGCCGTCAGCCGCTCGAGCGTCACATCTCCGATTCCGCGTGGGGGGACATTGACGATTCGCAGCAGCGAGACCTCGTCGCGGCGGTTGGCGATCACCTTGAAGTAGGCAATCACGTCTTTGATTTCCCGCCGATCGAAGAATTCCTGGCCCCCGACCACCTCGTAATAGACCTGCTTCTCGCGCAGCGATTCTTCGATCGGGCGCGACTGCCCGTTGGTTCGATAGAGAATTGCGATCTCGTCCGGAGGCAACCCTTCGACGATCGCCTTCTTCACTTCGTGGGCGACGTACCGCGCTTCTTCCTCTTCGCTCGGAGCGACCACCACCTGAATCAGCGGCCCGCCCTTCTCTTCAGTCCACATCCGCTTCGCGCGCCGTTCCGGGTTCTTCTCGATCACCGCGTTCGCCGCATCGAGAATGATCGGGGTGCTGCGGTAGTTCTGCTCGAGCCGCACCGTCTTCGCGCCCGGAAAGTAGGTCTCGAACTCGAGGATGTTCTTCACCTCGGCGCCGCGCCAACTGTAGATGCACTGGTCGTCGTCCCCCACGACGCAAACGTTGTGTTTCTTCCCCGCCAGGTGACGCAGCAGCTGAAGCTGGGCGCGGTTGGTGTCCTGGTACTCGTCGACCATCAGGTACCGGAACCGCTCGACGTACTTCTCTTTCACTTCGGGGTATTTTTCGAAAATCGTCGAGGGAAAAACCAGCAGGTCATCGAAGTCGACCGCGCCCTGCGCTTTGAGCGCCAATTGGTACAGCGGGTACACCAGGTGGGCCACCAGGTCGTAGTCATCGCCTTGCCCCTCGGGCTTCGGCTGCAGCCCCAAGGTCTCATCGGGCCGGCCCGGAGGAAGGCCCGAGTTCTTCGCCCGGCTGATCAACGTCAGCACCTTGCGGCCGTCGAACGCGCGGTCGTCGACGTTCCGCTCGCGCATCGCCCGCCGCACAATCGACACCTGGTCCCCGGTGTCGGCGATCGCAAACTTCTTCGGCCAGCCCAGCTTCCCCAGATGCTCGCGCAGCACCTCGGCCCCAAAAGCGTGAAAGGTCGACAGCGTGACCCCGGCCGCCTTCTGGCCCGCCATCTTCACCACCCGGTCTTTCATCTCGGAAGCCGACTTGTTGGTGAAGGTCACTCCCAGAATTGCGCGGGGGGGAACCTTCTTCTCGAGCAGGTGAACGATTCGGTGGGTAATCACCCGGGTCTTCCCCGAGCCGGCCCCGGCCAGCACCAGCAGCGGCCCTTCGGTGGTCTTCACCGCCTCGCGCTGCGGCGCGTTCAGGTGGCTCAAATCAATCACGCGGCCCCTTTCCTTCCCGCCTTCGCCGAGCTCATCGTCACCGGGGCACCTCACCACACCGGGCGACGGGTGCTGCCGCAAATCTGAACGGCGGTGGGGCGCGTGGGCTAGGAAGCTGCTCCATGGCCAAGGAACTAAAGGCCCGCGCGACCGTTGAGCCCAAAGATGCACGGGCGCTGGTCGCCGGACTTGATCGGCGCGGGTTCACTGAAGAGCTCAACAAGCTCACTCAAAGCTTCTCTTCTGATCCCGGAAACCCGGGCAGCTATGCATGCCAGGGCTGTCAGCGCTGTGCGAACTGCATGTTCTGCCAGACCTGCGACAGCTGTTACCAATGCACGCACTGCATCGGCTGCCAGCTCTGCAACAACTCGACCCACTGCCTCGACAGCAAGTCGCTGCACGCCTGTGCGTATTGTGTGCAAAGTGAAAACTGCACCAACTCGGCTTACGTCACCCTCAGTCGAAACCTGTCGGACTGCACGTACTGTTTTGGCTGCGTCGGTCTCACCAAAAAAGATTTCTATCTGCTCAATACGTCGTTCAGCCGCCAGGAATACTTCGAGCTGACGAAGCGATTAAAGAAGGAACTCGGGATCCGGTGAGGTTGGTGGAACGTCACCGGGTGGTGACGTTCGGTGTGTGACGCATTGATGGTCGCAGACAAATTTCGTTGACGGTGTTCAGCACGAGGCCTATCCGTGAACAGTTATTACCGGGGGGGTGAAGTGCGAAATGAAGCTGAAGCAGTTCCGAGTCCTTCGGTTCCCGTGGTGGGAATTGGTGCCTCTGCAGGTGGACTTGAGCCGCTCACCGCATTGGTTGAACGACTCACCCCTGCCCGATTTGCTCACGTGGTCCTGCAGCACCTGGCCCCCGCTCACGGCAATGTGCTGCGGGACATTCTGGCTCGCAAGACTGCGCGGAAAGTCGCTTTTGCAATCGTACTTTCTGCCTGCATCTGATTCGCGCCACGTAACCTTTGCGCTACGCACCGCACGCAAGTCCTTCAACCGGGGCAAAAAGCCACGGCCTGCGTTGTGCAGTACAGAAGAACACAGTCGCGCGTTCGTTGCGGCCCCGCGATCCCGAGACCCACCATGAGCCAGCATCACGTTCTACTTGTGACTGCACTGGGTGCCCTGACGGCCGGGCTGTCTCACGAGATTCGAAACCCGCTCAACAGTGCTTCCCTTCAGCTGGCTGTCCTCGAACGACGCCTGAAAAAGCTCGAAGAAGGCCAGCAGGGCCCGTTGCTCGAGACGTTGAGCCTGGTGCAAGACGAGCTGCGGCGGCTGGACCACATTATGAACGAATTTCTGGGGTGCGCTTCCCCCGCTCCGCTCGAGCCGGTGCTCGTTGCTTTGCACCCTCTGCTTCAGGGGGTGGTGACGCTGCTAACCCAGGACGCGGACCAACGGGGCCTCACCCTCGAGATGAGCTGCGAAGAGCCCCTGGTCGTCCGCGGTGACGAAGGCCAGCTGCGCCAGGTGTTCACCAACCTATGCCTCAACGCGCTCGACGCCACCCCTCGCGGGGGAGGCGTGGTCATTTCCTGCGTCTTGGTGAACGGCCAATTCGTGGTGCGCGTCGACAACGATGGTCCCAGCGGTCCCCGGTTCAACCCCCGGAACGAGGCGGGCGAGCCCGAGGACCGCCGCCGCAGCCCCGAGTCTTTCTTCAGCTCGCGCACCACAGGCACCACCGGGCTCGGCTTTCCAATCAACAACGCGATCATCACCCGTCACGGAGGAGTGCTGGCAGTCGACAGCTCTCCCCAGGGTGGCGCGCGGGTTTCGGTGTCCCTCCCTCATCCCCGCCCGGTGGCCGACGCTACTGTGGCAGCGGTGGCCGGGGGGCAGTGGTCTCGGCGTATTCCTTGAGCCGGTACTGAATCTTCCGAACGCTGATTCCCAGCACTTCGGCTGCACGCACCGTAGAGCCGTCGACCAGCTCAAGAGTGCGAAGAATTGCCTCGCGCTCGATCTCGCTCAGGGTCGCTCCTGGAATCAACCCATCGGCCTTCGGGCGCGGACGGGGGCCACGAATGGTGGTGGGCAGATCGTCGGCGGTCAGCAGCTCGCTCCGGGTCAACACCACCGCCCGCTCGACCACGTTACCCAGCTCTCGCACATTCCCCGGCCAGTCGTAGGCCATCAGGGCGTTGAGCGTGCCCGGAGCCAGCCCGCTGATCTTCTTCCCGTGGTCAGCCGAGTACTTTTCGATGAAGAAAGCACAGAGCACGGGAATGTCGGACTTGCGCTGCCGCAGCGGGGGCAAGGTCACCAAGACCACGTTCAGCCGATAGTAAAGGTCTTCACGGAAGCGGCCGGCCTTCACCTCGGCCTCGAGGTTCTTGTTGGTGGCGGCAACCATGCGCACCGCCACCTTCACCGTCTGGGTCCCGCCGACGCGCTCGAATTCCTGCTCCTGAAGAACGCGAAGCAGCCGCACCTGCAGGCCCAAAGAGACATCGCCTATCTCATCGAGAAACAGCGTGCTTCCATCGGCCAGCTCAAAGCGGCCTTCCCGCCTTCCAATCGCGCCGGTGAAGCTGCCCTTCTCATGGCCGAAGAGCTCACTTTCCAGCAGGCTCTCAGACAGCGCAGCGCAGTTGACCTTGACGAAGTGCCTTTCCCTCCGCGGGGACTCTTCGTGAATGGCCTGGGCGATCAGCTCTTTCCCCGTGCCCGACTCACCCAGAATCAGCACCGTCGCCCGCGTCGGCGCCGCGCGCTTCACTACGTCGAACACCACCTGGAGCTCGGGGCTCTCGCCGATAATGTTGGCGAACTTGTACTTCTCGCGAATGCGGTCGCGCAGCAGCACCGTGTCGTTTCGCAAGGTGCGCTTCTCGAGCGCTTTCTCGAGCACCACCAACACCGCGCCGACTTCAAGTGGCTTGGTCAGGTAGCTCTCGGCGCCGACCCGCATCGCCTCGACCGCCGCCTCGATTCGAGCAAAGGCGGTCATCATCACGAAGATCGCGTCGCTTCCCGATTCGCGCGCCTTTCGCAACACCGAAATCCCATCGAGCTTCGGCATCCGAACGTCGCAGAGCACCGCGTCGGGGTGGAACTCTCCCAACTTCTTCAGGCCTTCCTCCCCGTCCTCGGCCTCGGCGACCTCGTAGCCCTCTTCGGACAAAATACTTCGCAGCGCTTCGCGAGCATTTTGCTCGTCGTCGATCACCAGAATGCGGGCTCGAACTTTCGTGATGCTCTGAGTCATTTGTCCCTCTCCAGCCCCCGAAGCAATAGGTGGTCCAGCATCTTCAAGCGCACGCGACTTTTCCGCCGCAACGGTTGCGGGATGCTGCGAAGCGGCGCATTTCCTGCGCGAAGGTTATTGGCCTTCGACGCCGTAGCGCTTCAGCTTTTCCCACAGGTTTTTCCGTGAGATTCCCAGCATCGCCGCGGTGGCCGACTTGTGCCCCTGACACAGCTCGAGGGCTGCTCGCAGGTACTCTCGTTCGTACTGCGCCATCGCTTCATGCAGCGGCCTCATCGCCACCGGGCTGGCCTTGCTTCGATGTCGCTCGATGACGTCGGGAGGAAGATGTTCCAGCCGCAGCTCGGTCTGGTCGGCCGCCAAAACCATCGCGTGTCGAATGGCGTGTTCCAGTTCCCGAACGTTGCCCGGAAACGGATGCTCGGTCAGCACCCCCGCCGCTTCGTCCGAGATGCGGGTCGGTGCGCTAGGCGCCGCGAAGCGCTGCATGAAATACGAAATCAGCAAAGGCACGTCGCCCGGGCGCTCGCGCAGCGGGGGCACGTCGATTTCCAGAATCTTCAGCCGGTAATAGAGAGCTTCGCGAAAGCGGCCCTGGGCCAGCAGCTCCTTCAGCGAACGATGGGTGGACGAGAGCATGCGCACATCGACGCTTACCGAGTCGTTGGTGCCGGGCTGCTCGAAGGTCCGTTCCTCCAGGACCCGCAGCAGCTTCGGTTGAGCTTGAAAGGGCAGCTCGCCCACTTCGTCGAGCAACAGCGTGCCCCCTTCCGCCGCGTGCAACCGGCCTTCGCGCTTCGCGTCGGTTCCGCCGTCCTGCGGGTGGCCAAACAGCTCGGCCTCGAGCAGCGACTCGGGGTAGGCCGAGCAGTTGACCAAGACAAAGGGTCGAGCGCGCCGATCGCTTTGGGAATGCAACGCGCGAGAGATCAGCTTCTTACCGGTGCCGCTTTCTCCGGAGATCAAGACCGGAGCATCGGTTTGGGCGAAGCGGGCCACCATCTCTCGCAGCCGGACCATCGCGGGCGAGATGCCCATCAATTCTGCCGGGGCGACGTACCGCTCGCCAGCTACCCTTTCGGTGTCAGGGAGCACAGAGCACCTAAGCCGTCACCGCGCGGGCAGCCGCCCGCTGGCGGGGGCGGGAACCGGCGGCCAAGGTCGCTTCGACAGGTCGAATGCGCAGGTCCGTCAACGAGATGATGCCAATCAGCTTGTCCTGGTCGACCACCGGGACTCTGCGCAGTTGGTGCATCTGCATCAGGGTCTGGACCGCTTCGATCGAATCGGTGCGGATGCAGGACTTCACGTCGGTCGACATGATCTCGTCGACCCGGATCTCATGCAGCGCCCGGCCCTTGGTGTAGGCCGCCATGCAGATGTCGCGGTCGGTGAGCATCCCGATCAGGCTCCCGTCCGCGACCACCGGGAGGCAACCGCAGTCCCTTTCCCAAAGCAGCTGAGCGGCTCGGTTCAAAGTGTCGTCCGGCGCGCACGTCACGACGGTTGGCGTCATCAGCTCATCGACAGTCATGGGTGATTCTCCTGGGCGCTGCGTGGGCGAAGAGCGGCGAAGCAACCGCAGTGCCCACTGCCTCGGCGCGGGCAGAGCCCAGTCGGCTTGCTGTCCTTTGGCGCAAATTTCACACGCCTCGCAAAGGGTTCGTGCGGTGGGGCACTGGAAGTTTCAGGTGAGGGCGATGGCGGGGCACGCGGTTTGCTGCGGGCCGGTCTGCAACTGGAGCGTCTATGGCGGCCCGCGAAATCCCCGTGACGATCGACCAGCAGCCGGTCTCGAGGATCATGAGCCGAAAGGTGATCCCGGTGACCCCTCAGCTTTCGATCGAGCAGCTGATCGTGTTGCTCGTCGACGAGGACATCGGAGGCGCGCTGGTGGCCGACCCTCAAGGTCTGCCGATCGGCACCGTCTCGAAGGCCGACCTCGTGGCCGATGAATACGAATGGGCCAAGATGAGACAAGAGACCCAGCCCTGGCAGCGCATCGCGGGGTCGCGCGTGGCCCGCGACGATGAGCTCTTCACCGAAAAGCTGCGCTCCTCTCAGACGGTCGCCGACATCATGTCGCCCATCACCTTTTCAATTACCCCCGAGGCCACCGTGGGTCGTGAAGTTACCGCAGCCGAACCAGCGGTTGAGCGCGGGTTCGAAGCCACCGGCGCCCGCACCGGCGTCCGGCGCTTTCGGGTATCCCGGCGGAAAATTTTTGGGCGCGCCGAAGAGGTCGGCGCGAGGTCACTCCAGCCCGCGCGCCGCGAGCTCGAAATCATCTTCACCGCGCAGGTGCCCGACCTCGTGCAGCAAAGTGACCCGGATCTGCTCGATCAGCTCGGCCTTCGACTTCACCGCACGGGCGAGGTTCTTCCGGTAGATCGCCACCGACCGGCACGGCGCCTTCTTGCTCTTTGGATCCAGCTCGTCGCACGGCTCGTTGAGAGGAGGCCCGCGGAACAGCCCGAGAATCGTCGGGGACAACGGCGGCTCGCCCGACGTGAGGTCCTCGCTGTTCGGCAGGTCTTCGGCCTCGACCGGCACTCCGACCAGATCCTTGCGCATGTCCGAGGGCAGCCCGGCGAGCGCCTTCTTCAGCTCGGCCTGGAACTCTTCGACCGACAACAACACCGGAGTCGGAAAATCTTCCGGTGCCGCCACTTGCGCCTTTTTGAAGTGCACCTCGGCTTCCGCCTGCTTCCCATCGCGCTCGAGCAGCAACCCCAGGTGGTGGTGGGCATGCGCTCGTCGTTCGGGATCCTCGAGCTCAGAGAGAAACGCGGCCCTGGCCTCTGCAAACCGGCACAGCTCGAACAGCGCGACCGCCCGCTCGTAGCCGCTCTCTGGATCTTTGGGCCGCTTCTTCATCACCCACTCAGCCCGGTCGAGCGCATCGGTCGCCTGGCCCAGATCGTTGAACGCCATCGCCGACAGGCGCCCGAACTGCACCGCGGTCTCGGTGTCATTGGCCGCGCGCGCCACTTCCAGGCCCCGCTCGGCGTAGAGCGAACCCAACTCGTCATTGTCCCGGTTCGAGGGCAACTTCACCGCGTAGAAGTGGGCCGCGCCCAGCAGCGCATCGAGCGAGTCGGGGTCCAGCGCGAGGGCGCGGGCGTACCCCAGCCGGGCTTCATCGTCGCGTCCCAGCGCAGCCAGCGCGTTGGCCCGCTCGGTGTGAGCGAGCACGTCGTTGGGGAACAGCGCGCTCGCCTGGGCGGCGCACGACAACGCCTGCTCGAACAGCTGCTGATCCGAATATTCGCGGGCTGCATCGAGAGGCAACCGCCCCTTCGCATCACAGACCGACAGCGGCTGAACGTGGGGCTCTCCCACCGTCGGCTCGGGCCGCACCGCCGGCTTGGGTGCAACCGGGGCGACCGACGCGATGACCGAAGCGTCGGGCGCCACTTCGAGGGGCAGACAAGCCGTCGGCACTGGTTTTTTGCAGGCGACCAGCGCGAGCGCCGCGCCAGCCACCACCCACGAAACTCTCACGCCGTCTTCTTTTCCTTCTCGAAGACCAGCTGAGGAGCCTCACGCCTCATGATCACCCCGTCGGAAATCCGGCACTCCTTGATCCCCTCGCGGTAGGGCACGTCGTACATGATGTCGAGCATCGCATCTTCCATGATCGCCCGAAGTCCACGGGCGCCCGAGTGGCGGCGCATCGCTTCCTTGGCAATCGCTCGCAGCGCTTCCTTGGTGAAGCTCAGCTTCACTTTTTCCATCTCGAACATCTTCTGGTACTGCTTCACCAGCGCATTCTTCGGGGTGCTGAGGATGGTGACCAGGTCGTCCTCGCTCAGATCGTTGAGCGTCGCGATCACCGGCAACCGACCAATGAACTCGGGGATCATCCCGAACTTCATCAGGTCCTCGGGCTCGACCAGCTTCAGCAGCTCGCCGACGCTGCGGTCTTCGCGCTGCGCAAGCTTGGCTCCGAAGCCCAGGCCCTTCTCGCCGACGCGCCGCTTGATCACCCCATCGATCCCGTGGAACGCGCCACCGCAGATGAAGAGGATGTTGGTGGTGTCGACCTGAATGTATTCCTGCTGGTTGTATTTCTTCCCGCCGCGCGGAGTGACGTTGGCCCGGGTCCCTTCGACGATCTTCAGCAGCGCCTGCTGCACCCCTTCGCCGCCCACGTCGCGAGTGACGGAAGGCGAGTCGCCCTTGCGCGCAATCTTGTCGATTTCGTCGATGTAGACGATGCCCCGGCCTGCTTTTTCTACGTCGTAGTCGGCGTTGTGAAGCAGGTTCTGAATGATGTTCTCTACGTCCTCGCCCACGTACCCGGCCTCGGTGAGGCTGGTCGCATCGGCGATGGTGAACGGAACGTTGAGGAAGCGGGCCAGAGACTGGGCGAGCAGCGTCTTTCCCGACCCGGTGGGGCCGAGCATCAAAATGTTCGACTTGCTGATCTCGATGTCTTCGGGCCCCGGAGACTTCACCCCGGGCCGCGGCCGCGCGGGCGTCTTCTTCTGGTAGATGCGCTTGTAGTGGTTGTAGACGGCGACCGAGAGGACCTTCTTCGCGAAGTCCTGACCAATCACGTAGTCGTCGAGAAAGTTTTTGATTTCCAGCGGAGTCGGCAACGACACCACTGGCTTGCCGTCTTCCTTCTCGTTCTCTTCCGCGATGATGTCATTGCACAGCTTGATGCACTCATCGCAGATGTAGACCGTCGGGCCGGCGATCAGCTTGCGCACTTCGCGCTGCGACTTCCCGCAGAACGAGCACGACAGATTCACGTGGTGATCACCTTTCTTCACGAGCGCTCCGGTCGAAAAAGCCTAACCCGGTCTGTTCCCAGCGTCACGCTTCAGCCCGGGTCTGAGCAAGTTCTTCCACTTCTTCCGCCAGCGCCTCGGCCCGTTCGGCCATCGCCCGGGGCACTTTCTTGTTGCCATGAAGCTCGGCGGCCAGCTTTCGGGCCCAGGCGGCCATGCGCACCAAATGCGCTGCTGCGGTGGGACCTTTGGCTTCGGGCGCCGGAAATTGCTCGACCAATTCCCGCTTCAGCTCACTGACCGGGCGGTCGTTGTTCCAGATCGAGTCGCGGATGCTGCGGTATTCCTGCGCGGACAACTGCCCCCGCTCTTCGGCGTCGGCCAGGACCTGAACCACTTCGAAGGGCGGCGCGGTCTCGACGATGTCTTCCTGGGCCATGGCTTTGGGCTCGTGCTTGTCGAGGAAGCTGAAGCTTCGGGTCAGCTTTTCTGCCGTCTGTCGTTTGATGCGCACCTCTGCCAGGCAATAGGCCTCGAACGAGGGATAACCCCATTCCTCGAACAGCGCTTCGTTGCGCACCTTCACCAGCAGCTTGCCCAGCTCGACCCAGGACGATTTGAACCGCTTCGCGGCGAGCAACACGCTCTGGCGCAGAGAGCCGGGCGGCACTTCGGAAATTTTGGAGGCGACTGCGGCTTCGAGGTTCGACATGGACTGCCGTCTTACCTAACGCGACTGCGCCGGGGGCAGCAGTTTTTTAGCCGGCCTTGCCGATGTTGAAGCTCAAGCTGACAGTCGCCTGCTCGCCGTCGTAGTTCTTGAAGGGCCACTTCTGCAGTTCTCTGAGCAGGCATTCTTGCAGCGGGCCGGTCTTGTAGTCGGGGTGATCGACCCACACCTTCGCGACCCGGCCGTTGTTCCCAATCACGAACTCGATCGGGATCTTCTGCATCACGCCCGGCTTGTTGATCTGCGCCAGGCAGGGGAACAGCGATCGCTGGTGGGCTTTGACCACCGTATTGATCGTGCCCTGGTCGAACTTCGCCATCTGCAACCCATCGGGATCATCGGTCTCGTTGTTCAGCTTCGGCTTGGGAGCCTGCCCCGAGGGGCGATCGGGCTTCTCGGTTCGGTCGGGCTTTTCCCGTGCAGCGAGGACGGTCGGCTTCCGGGTGGGGTCGAGGCCCGGGTAGTCGACGAGCTCTTCATCGTTGCCGCTGCGCTTGGCGCGGCTGATGGTGGGCGCTTCGACCGAAATCAGGTCTCCGTAGGCCATCTCTTCGGAGCTCTTGCCCGGAGTGTGGACCGCCAGGTAGTTGCCGACCCCGACTACCCCGATGCCGATCGCCAACAGGGCGGCGGCAGTGATCGCGATCGCGCGGTTGCGGCGCTTGGCCGCCGAGGCTTCGGTCGTCTTCGCCACGTGATCGACGCGCTTCTGCGCGTCGGCCTTGGCCAGATGCACCCGGAAGCTCGCGACCTCGGCCAGGCGGACGAAACGACCGGACCCCATTGCCTGCACTTCGCTCTTGGCATCGAGATCGTGGGCGTAGATCTTCTCGACGATCTTCGCCGCGGGCACCGGCCCTAAGATCAACTCACCCTGTCGGAACAGCCAGCTCGGATCGTTCGGCCCCACTCATGTCCTCCAGAATCACCGCGCTTTGGTGTTGGTATCACGGGGGGCCATTCCGGGGATACCAGTCGCAGAGCGTCGGGCCCACCATTCAAGGCGAGCTGATCTCGGCGATGCGGGCCAGCGGGTTCGATCGCGGCCCCGTCGCCGCAGGACGCACCGACCTCGGCGTTCACGCCCGGATGCAGGTGGTGAGCTTCAGGGTCCTCGACACCGTGCCGAGGACAGAGATCGCGCCGCGAATCAACCGCCTGCTGCCCACCGGCCTGGGCATCGGCGAGGCCTTCGATGCCCCGCTGAAGTTCAGCGCCCAGTGGAAGGCGACCGGAAAAGAGTACCGCTACCGACTGCTGCTCGAGGACGACCCGGCCTGGGCCCCCTACGCCTGGCGCGTCGACGTGGACCCCGCGCGCGTCGACCAATTGCTTCAGCACGCAGTGGGATCCCGCGACTTCTGGGCCTTTCACGAGAAGGGCAGCCCGCGTACCCCGCGCACGCTCTTCAAAGTCGAAGTGGTGGCGACCGATCGCGGCCGGGTCGACGTCCGACTGACCGGCAGTGGCTTTGGCCGCTACCAGGTGCGCTACCTCGTCGGCAGCGCTGTCGCGGTGGCCCGCGGCGAGCTTCGCGAAGAAGACTTCCTCGCGGGACTCGAGCGGGCGATCGAATTTCGGGGGACCAAGGCTCCGGCCGAAGGATTGACGCTGTGGGAGGTCTTCTACCTTCCGGCGTTTGATCCTTTCTCGGCAGCGGCGCGGGCGGCGTCAGCGGGAATTCCCCGCGAACCGCCCTTCATCTAGACGCTTTTTCCTCAATCCATCAGGCGGTCTTCGTACTTCTCCAGCAGGTCGCCAATCGCCTCGCGCAGGTACTCGCTCTGGCGAATCCGGGTCTCGCGCGAGAGATCTTTCAACGTCTCGAGGCGGTCCTTGTTCAGACGGAAGACGACAGAAGTGAGGCGGGGGTTCTCGTTCATGTGTGATGCCCTCCCTACAGGTGCACACATAGTCTCACATCGTGTCGGGGCGTCAAAAAAACCGGCAGCTACTCGAGCAGATAGGAGCGCAGCTGGAAGCCCAGCACCAGCGCGGCGCCGTAGCGCAGACCGTCTCCGAAGCCGATCTGGGCCTCGAGCATCAGGAAGCTGCCGGCGGTCGGAAGAAAGTCCAGCTGCACTCCAATCGCGACCCTGGGGCCGATGGTGTACAGCTGGGTCTTCGCGCTCGAGCCATCGAAGCGCGGGACCAAGTGTTGGGCCGCGTCGATGTCGAAGAACGTCTTCCATTGGCCGAGGTCGAAGTAGCCGCGGTACCCGAGGAACAGCGCGAGATCGAGCGGCGCACACGAGCCGTTGTCCGAGCAGCCGTTTTTGATTCCGAGGAACAGCGCGCGCAAAGCCGCCTTCAATTCGTTCCCGTCGCCGCCCACCGCGAACGTCGCTCCGAGCTCGGGGCCCAGGCGCCACCCCTCGTCGCCGCCTCCACTCAACGTTGCGGCGGCCTTGTATTCGCCGCTGAGTCCCACCAGCAGACCGATCGCGCCGCGGTGATCGTACCGCTCGTCGGCGTGCGCCGGGACTGCCAGCAGCGCAACCAAAATCAAGAGAGAGGTCTTCACTGGCCAGTGAGTGTTCATCAAGGGAGCTGCCATTCGCTCCCCTACTCTGCCGTCAGTCGATTCGTACGACTTTCAAGCGCGGCGGCGACGAAGCGCGGCGGACATCGCCAACAACCCCAGCGACCAGAGGCTCACGTCCGAGAGCCCTGCCGAGCAGCCGGCTTTGGCTCCTTCGGCAACCGCGGCGGCGGTCTGTTGTTGCTCCGGACGAATCGCCGAGGTCAACCCGCGCCACTTCGCTTCCCCCACGTTCCCGACCCCATCGCGCACCCTGACGGTCAGCCCACCGCGGGCCTCGACCGCCGACAGCCCAATGTCGCGTGCCGGGCCGTACTCGGAGAACGGGCCCTCGCCCAGCCCGTAGGAGTATTCGAGCTGCTCGAACGGGGTAATCAAATCTCGCGCAGTCAGGGTGAGCAGATCATGCTCTTTATCGGCGGTGAGCTTGAGCTCGGGCGGATCCCAATCGACCAGGAAGCCGACCTGCACCGGCTCGCTGATCCCATGCCCATCTTCCTCGACCCGCGAACGGACCTCGATGAGGTGCCTTCCCTGAAGCAGGAACACCGGGTGCTCAACCACCAGCTCGTCGTTGAACGCGGGGAAGAACGTGCTCCAGGTTCCGTCGTCGACCCGGAACGCGAACTCAGGGGTGCCCGTCTTCCCCAGCGCGTGCACATCGAGAATGGCGCGCGGAATCGGCAACCCCTTTCCGGTGGCGCGCATCTGCGAGGCCGCCGGAATCTCTGAGCGCTTGAGGAAGGCTGTGGTCCTGGGCGAGCTCACCGCGCAGGCGGCCAACAGCGGCTTCATCTCGGCGTAGAGCGCCAGATGGTTGTAGAGCTTCGTTCCGGCAACGTTGCCGATGCCCTTCACTTCGTTCACCTTCAGCTTGAACTGGCCGATCGCCGGCAGGGCGAAGGGCTTGAGCGCGCTGGCCACCGCCGGCTCGGCCAGACCGATCACCGCGGGGATCAGGTCGGCGAGCACCTTTGGATCTTCGGCGAGCAGCTCGCTGTTGCTGGTGCGGATGTTGGCGATCAACATCTTCAGATCGCCAATCGCCGGGGTCACCGAGGAACAGCCGTTGAAGACCAGCGAAATGGGCAGCGAAATGTCGGCGGTCAGCGAAAACAGCCGGGTGAACCGTTCGTCGATCATCGCGTAGAAATCGACCGTCACGTCCGGCAGCTTGACCAGCAGCAGCGGCTCAATCGGTTTCTTGGTGATGGGGTCGAAGGTCCCCTGGCCCACGTCGACCACCGGGGCCTTGTCCGGGCGCAGCACGATCATCATCGGAGCGTCCTTCCCATCGCGGGTGGCAAGCTTTCCCAGCGAAGGAAGAAACGTCTTGAACAGCCCTGAGTTGAGCAGCCCGACCGTCGAGCTGTTCATCTGAATGCACAGCGCCCCCGACTGGTGCGCCTGGTGGAACGCGAGGTTCAAGAACTGGGAGCTGATCGCAACGCCCGCGTGGTAGGCGCCCTTGGTCGGGTCGGCTCCGAGGTCGATGTCCGGCGCGGGAATGGCGATCATCGGGGGCGCGGCCTGGGGCGGCACGCACGGAGCGACGGTCACCGCATTGAGGCCTGCCCGGGTGCCGATGTTGATCCCCTGATCCACCGAGACCGAGCTGCCCGCGGCGACCGACAAGTCGAGCATCGACTCGGGCGGGACTCCGAAGTTGCCCAACAGTCCACCCAGCGCCATCCGACCTTCGACCCCCAGGAACCGCGGGACGCACTTGCTGGTCACGGTGTCCTTGCAGGTTGAGGTCGCCGCATCACACGTCGACGCCGCGCCGGGGAACTGGGGGCAGGCAGGCTTTCCGACGCCGCACTGCTCACAAGATTGACCGGCAATCGCCTTGTTGATCTGGGTCTGAAGCAGCGGCGAGATCAGGCCCAGCAAAAGGTTCTTCAAGGGCGCCCAGTCCGCCAGGCCGCAGAGCAGATTGCCGCAGGTGTTCTCGCCCGAAATGTCGATGTCGGCCGGGTCGAGGCATTCGGGCTTCGACAGCGCTCCGGCGGCGCCACACACCGAAGTGCCCTTGAGGGGGTTGACCACTTCGAACGACAGCCACTTGTCCCACTTGGTGTCGATCGCGAACTTGATCTGGGCGGTGATCTTGTTCGTCCCCGGCGCCGTCGCGGTGGTATTGAAACGAACGCTGCAGTACGGCTTGCTCAGGAACAGGCACAACGCCGAGTTGCTGGTCTCGGTGCGGGCGTAGATTTTTCCGGTGTCGAGCGAGATCGAGACGCTTCCTTCCAGAATGGCCGGGGCCTTGGGCGTCAGCAGAAAACCGGTGATCGTCACCTGGACGTTGGCCGGCAGATCGGCCGCGGTGCAATTTCCGTCAAGCTTCCCCGTGCCGCCCGCGCCTCCCTGGTCGGCGATGGTGACCTTCCCGAGCACCGGCACGGTTTGCTCCATGCACGCGACAGGAATGGTGAGGGTGCCCGTCGGGGCGAACATCTTCACCAGCTCTTGCCAGTTGCTGTTGAGGTAGTTGATTCCCGCCGGCGACAAACGAAGGTTGATCGCGTTGTCGGTCTTTGGCCCGACGTACCGACCGGTCGGAATCGCGCCCAGCCCGCCGCAGGCCGAGCCCGAGCCTGAACAGCTGATGGCGAACATCACGCCCAGAGTGACCGCGACGAATTCGTGGAAGCGAATGGAGCGACGGATCATGGGGGGAGTCGACCTCTACGAACCAGCTTTAGGAAGGCGGCCGGGAAAAGACAGCCCCACTCATTCTAGACGGACTTCGACTCAGCCTGCGAGCACCGGCAACGAATGCCCCGAAGTCTCTTTTCGCAGTGCGTCATTCAACCGCCCTGAACGGAACGGCTCGAGATCCACCGCGACGAAAGTAAACCCTACCGCCTTGATCGCCCCGTCGAGCTGAAGGCGCAACGTCTCGTCCAGCAGGCGAGGCATCTCTTCGGCGGCCACTTCCAACCGGGCGACTTCCCCGTGGAAGCGAACCCTGAAATTCTTCAAGCCCAGCGCGCGAACCGCCTTTTCGGCGCCGGCGATCTTGTTCAGCCGCTCGACGGTGACCTGCGTTCCGTACGGCAAACGCGAGGCCAGGCACGCCAGCTGGGGCTTGTCCCAGGTCGACAGCCCGAGCTTCTTCGACCAGGCCCGAATCTGATTCTTGGTCAGCCCCGCCTCGGCCAACGGCGAGAGCACGCGGTGCTCATGGGCGGCCTGATGGCCCGGCCGATGGTCCTTCTTGTCGTCGGCGTTGAAGCCGTCGAGCACCGCGGACAGGCCCAGGCGTGCGCACGCCTTTTCGGTGAGGGTGTACAGCTCGGTTTTGCAGAAGTAGCAGCGGTTCGACGGGTTGGCCGCGTAGCGCGGATCTTCGAGCTCGTGCGAGTCGACCAGCTCGTGCCGGGCGCCCAGCCCCACCGCCAGCGCCCGCGCCTCTTCGGCTTCGTCCGCAGCGACCGAAGGCGAGATTGCAGTCAGGGCCACGCACTTGTCGCCCAGCTCGTCGACTGCGATTTTCAGCACGAAGGTCGAGTCGACGCCGCCCGAAAAGGCCACCAGCGCCGAACCCAATTCCCGAATTCGCACGCGAAGCGCCTGCACAGCCGTTTCCGACGCAGAGCACAGCGCCTCGATGTCTAACTCCACGGCTCAGCGCCCCTTGCGCTTGCTCGACTCGGGCTTGGCGACCCGCGCCGCGCGCGCTGCCGGCCGAGCGACCTTGCGGGCACCCTTCGCGCCCTGGCGAGCGGCCTTCTTCACCAGCTTCTGGGGCTTCATCTTGGTGCCGGTGATGATCTTCAGCTCTTCGGCAGTCATGAAGGACAGGTCAAGCAGCGCCTGGAAGACCTTCATCGCACCGGCTTCGACGCCTTCGGAATCGGAGTGAATGACCACTTCGGCCGAGTTCGGCGGCTCGTACGGCTCGGTGATGCCGATGAAGTTGGGGATCTCACCCGAGAGCGCCTTCTTGTACTTGCCCGTGGTGTCGCGGGCGATCAGCTTCTCGGTCGGGCAGTCGACATACACCTCGACGTAACGGCCAATCGCACGCCGGTTCTCTTCGCGCACGCCCTTGTAGGGAGTGACTGCCGCGACGAGGGTGCAGACGTGATTGCGGGTCAACAGGTCGGCGACGAAGCCGAGGCGGCGGCCGATCAGCTGGCGCTCCTCTTTCACGTCACCGCCGATGTCCTTCCACAGCTCGTCCTGCAGCTCTTCTTCGTCGAGAACTTCGACATTCCGGCCCACCTGGCGCAGCCGAGCCGCGAGGTAGTTCGCCGTCGTCGTTTTTCCAGCCCCCAACATCCCCGTCAACCAGATGGTGAAGCCGCCAATCTGCGCCATGTCGTCTACTCCTGAGTAAGTTCACGCCTGAAAAATCGGGGCCTTATAAGGCATCTCACGTTTTTTCGCCAGCTTAGGATGTCAACTTCTAAAATAGGTCAAGCACCTGATCACACAAGTCTTTTCATTGGGGTGACAGCGGGGCCTCCACAAAAGCCTTCCCGTTCCACCGAAACAGCGCCGCCCGCGCCGCCCGGCCCTGATCGACCGCCACGACCAGGTACGCGGCATCGGGCAGCAACGGCTGGCCATCGGGCGCCGCCATCGCTGCGTCTTCGGCCGAAAAATAGGCTCCCACGTCACAATGCGAATGAAAGATGCAGCTCAACCGCGCTTTGCGTTCGTCCGCCGCTTCGCTCAAACGGTGAAATTCCATCGGGTTGAACAGGTAGGCGGTGCGATTGGTGCGGGGGTACGTAATGGGATCCTGCGCGTGGTACTTGTCGTAGACGTTGGCCATCGGGTGAACGCGAAACGTCCCGTCGGTTTCTTCAAAGACCAAACCGCAGCCCTCTTCCGGGTATTTCGTTTCCAGGCAGGCAAAGATCTCGGTCAGGTCGGCAATCATCAGTACGGGAACCTCGCTTTGGTGCGGCCGGGCTCAAAGTAGCGGTCGGCGCGATCGCAGAACATCGCCACCACCACCCCCTTCTGTCTCTTTTCGCTCAAGCCTCGGGCCACCTGCCAGGCGCCGGCCATCGCGGCTCCGGACGAGTGACCGACCGCCAGGCCTTCGTCTTTGAGCAACCGATCGGTCATGTCCCAGCCCGCGTCGGTGGTGATCGACAGCTTCGAGTCGTGAATCGACGCATCGTAGATGGGGGGGACGATCGAGCTGGCCAGGTGCTTGAGCCCCTCGAGGCCGTGCATCGGTTCGGCCGGCTCGACTGCGACAATCTGAATCGCGGCGTTCAGCTCTTTGAGGCGCTTGCCGGTGCCCATCACCGTGCCGGTGGTCCCCAGGCCCGCGACGAAGTGGGTCAACTTCCCGCCGGTCTGTTCCCACAGCTCGGGCGCGGTGGTCCGGTAATGGGCGCGCGGGTTCGACGGGTTGCTGTATTGGTCCGGGTAGAAATAGAGGCCCGGCGCTGCCTTGAGCTCGCGGCGCAGGTGGCGAATCGCTCCGTCTGAGCCCTCGAGGGGGTCAGAGAAGATGATCGTCGCACCGTAGGCCGCCGTGATCTGCTTTCGAGCGGCAGAGACGTTCGCCGGCATCACCAGCGTGACCGGAAAGCCCAGGGCCGCTCCGATCCACGCCAGCGCGATGCCGGTGTTCCCGCTGGTCGAGTCGATCAACCGCGTTCCCTTCTCGAACCGCCCGTCGGAGAGCGCGTCTTGCACCATCTGCAGCGCGGCGCGGTCTTTCACGCTGCCGCCGGGGTTGAAGTACTCGAGCTTCGCGAAGAGCTCGACCCCCGGAGTGTCCCGCCCGATCCGTTCGAGCTTGATCAACGGCGTATTGCCGACCTGCTCGGCGAGCGTGGCGACCCGGGTTTTCACGCGTGCTCCTCGCAGCGCAACACCGAAATCGGCGGTCCGTCGAGCGCCAGCGCGCCCAACGTGTCGGCCAGCCCCAGAACGATGCGCTGCCACGCCACTGCGCCCAGCGCCTGGAGCGCCACCGAGGGCGACTCGAGGCTCAACGAGCGGACCGTGCGCGCAAAACACCGGGCACAGCCGCCGGCCCGAAAGACCACCCCATTAGATCCGACGGCCACCGCAAGCGGCTGGTCTTCGGGAAATTCGCAAGGCACCCGCGCGACCAGGCCCGCGGGCGCCGCAGAGGGAACGGCGTCGGGGTTGAAATCGGCCAGAGCAGCACCTGCGAAGAACCCCGCGGTGGTTCGGGTGTGAATCGGCGTCCCGCCCGCGGCAAGGTACGCGGCAGTGATGGGCAGGCCATGAACGAGGACGGGGGCTGCGAGCAGCGCTTCCTGCCCCTGCCCGCCCACAGGCTGCAGCAACACCTGCCGCGCATAGCGCTGAATCTGAGCTTCCGAGAGCGTTTTCAGCCTCCGGCGATCGCGGGAATGATCGACAAGGTGTCGGTGTCTGCGACGGTCGTCTCGAGGTTCTTCAAGAACCGAATGTCTTCGTCGTTGTGAAAGACGTTCACGTAGCGCTTGAGGCCGCCTTTCTCATCGAACAGCCGGGTCCCGATGCCCGGGCACGCCTTGTCCAGACCCCGCAGGACATCGCCCACGGTCCCGCCGTCGACTTTCACTTCGGCCTGGTTCTGGGTGTAGCTGCGCAGCGGAGTGGGGATGCGAACGATGGGCATGGTTTTCCTTTGATCAAGCGCGAATCAGCAGGCGACTCTTACCCTCGGAAGCCTCGAGGCACAGCACTTCATGACCGTCTTCCCGCACGCTTCGGGGCACGTTCTTCAGCGGCTCTTCGCCGGTCAGCCACACTTCCAGCACTTCCCCCGGGGCAAGGCGTTCGAGCGCCAGCTTCACCCGGACATAGGTCATCGGGCAAACTTCAGCAGTGATGTCGACCGACGCAACGGGGAACACGCCGGGACTCATTAGCGAAGTTCAACCCCTGCCGCACGCCTGACAATCGGGCGATTTGTTCACCCGGACGCTGCGCGCCTTGAAGCCCAGCGCGTCGAACAAATGCAGCTGCGCCTGGCCCGGCAAGGGGTTCGGCTCGAGCGCCAGCTGGGCCTGCAGCCCGCCGATCACACCGGCCACCGAGCCCAGCACGCCGGCCTGGGCACAGCTTTGCGGCTCGGGCGGGGGCTGATCGAACAGGCAGCGCAAGCACGGGCCGTCGGGCTGAATTCGCATCGCCTGGCCCGACAACCGCAGCACACCGCCATAGACCAGCGGAATGCGCGTTCGCACCGCGGCATCGTTGAGGACGAACTTCATCTGCCCACTGTCCGTCCCGTCCACCACCACGTCGTGCAGCTCGAACAAGGCGTCGGCGTTCTGCGCGGTGACCTTCACCGACAGCCCCACCACCTTCAAGGCAGGAAACAGCGCGCGGAGTTTTTCCGCCGCCGAATCGACCTTCAGTCGGCCCAGGTCCGAAGGGTGATGCCAGGGCTGTCGATGCAGGTTCGAGCCTTCGACCACGTCGAAGTCCACCAGCGTCAGCAGGTCCGCCTGCGACGCCAGGGCCATCGAAGCAGGACACCCCAACCCCCCCACGCCGATCACCAGGGCCCTCACATCTGATCTCCGACGCTGAAGGAACGCTCTCCGGTGTCGGCGGCCAGGGCGAACACCCGCGCGTCGGGGCCCAGCCTCTTTGCCACCCGGCACGCCGCTTCGATTCCCGCGGCCGTGCCCGCCGAGAGCAACAGCCCTTCTTCCTTTCCCAGCCGCTCGCGCATCTTCCACGCCGCGGCGTCGTCGACGATTTCGGTCGAAGTCACCCAGGAGCGATCCAACAGTGGGCTGTGTTCCTGGGGAAGCAGGCCGTGCTGTCGGTGAGGGCGCCAGCCGGTCGCGAACGGCCGCACTTCGATCAGCAACACGTCGGGAAACCTCGCACGAAGCACCCGACCGATCGAGGTCAAGGTGGCTCCGGTTGCGACCGGCGCGACGAACGCGTCGATTCGATCTTCCGAACCCAGCAGCTCTCGGCCGACCTCTGCCATCGCTTCCAGCCGGGCATGGGGAAAACGATCGCTGAGCACTCCACCCGCGGCGCGCGCGGCGGCCAGAGCCCCTGCGCCCCCTTCGGCAAAGGCAGTCAGCGTCACCTTGGCGGCGTAGGTCAGCAGCGTCTGACGCACCTCGAGCGGCGTGTCTTCGGGAAGAAAGATTTCAACCGGTCGGCCGTTCCGCGCGCCCTGCATCGCCAGCGCGACCGCCAGAGCACCATCGCCGGCCTCGCGCCACACCCCGTCTGGCGCGTCGCGGACCAGGTGCCGGGCCACGCGATCCATCACGGTGGCATTGGGGCTTCGCGTCTCGAGCTTGAGCCAGACGGTGCCACCGCCGTCCAGGGCCACCCGCTGAAGCTTCACCACCGGAGTCACGCGCGGTTCGTCGTCGGTCACGGCGGGTGGGTCTATCTGATCTGTCGTGGGGTGAAAGGGCCCCGGTAGGTCAGCAGCGACCCCCCGCCGGCCCCCGCTCTCCTCTGACGCGAGGTGGACGTGCCCTTGCACCAATGACGGGAGTGACTTCCCAGACGCTTCCGCACACCCAGAAGGAAGAAGCCCTCGGAATGTTCGGCGGCTCCGCGGGAGTGCTCGTCTTCATCCCCATCGACCTGATGGTCTTCGGCTTTGTCCCCGGGCTGATGGCGCTTCGACTGGTGTGGGGCCTGTGCCTGTTGGGGGCCGGATTTTACCTGCTGCGCGCGTCGAATCGGGGCCGGCAGGTCATGGTCCTCGCCGCAGCGGTGGTCTCTTCGCTGGGGTTCCTGGGGAACGTCGCGCTGACCGGGGGCATGGCCAGCCCCTACATCATGTGGCTGACCGCGCTGTCGATGTCACTTGCCCCTACATCCCGGTCGGCCACGGCGGTCAGTGCCTCGGTCCTGGTCGTGGGAACGTCGGCGATGTTCTTCAGTGAGCCGACGTGGGCGATCTACGCGCTCTCCGCGCTGTTCGCCGGCGGGCTGGCCCAATACACCGCGTTCCTCTTTCATCGATCGCGCTGCAACGAGACGAAGTTCGCTGCGCTGCTGTCCGATTCGGAGCGCCGGCGAAGAGAGAGCGACCGCCTCGCCGTGTTGGGTCAGCTGGCCGGAGGTGTCGCCCATGAAATCAACAACCCGCTGGGCTGCATCAAGGGAAACATCACCCACCTGCTCGAAGAAGATCTCGGTGACTCACGCCTGAGCCCCACCGAACGGGAACAGCTGTTGAAAGAGACCCTGAGGGGAGTGGACCGGATCGCCTCGATCGTCAAAGACCTGCGCAGCTTTTCCAGCGACGAGCAGCCGGCGATCGCACCCGCGCACCTGAGGGCGGCGGTCGATGCCGCGATCGCGCTCACCTCGCTGCGGCTGGGCCAGGTCAACGCCAGGCACGAGTGTTCGGTCGATCGCGCGCTGCCCCGCGTTCTCGTTCAGCAAGAACGGCTCACCCGGGTCCTCGCCTCGCTGTTGATGAACTCGGCCGATGCTCTCGAGCTGCGAGGGCGCGGAGGACGGGTGCGCTTGCACGCTGAGCTCACCCCCGGGGGTTTGCGACTGACCCTGGACGATGATGGTCCGGGGATCGTGCCCGCCATCCTCGAGCGCGTCTTCGACCCGTTCTTCACGACCAAGCCCCCGGGCAAGGGCATCGGGTTGAGCCTGGCGCTCGCGCGGGAATACCTGACTCGAATGGGGGCGACGATTGTCGCCAGCAACGGCCCGTCGGGCGGAGCGCGCTTTTCCATCGAGCTGCGCACCGAGCCGGAGATCGTCCGGTCCCCTTCGGAAAGCGCCGACCTGTTGCACCCGCGGGTCGGCCCGGCCCTCGCACCGATGGTGCCCGCGCGCTGAACCTTCGTCGATTCGACGCTTGTCCCTATAGACTTGGCCTTCCGTGGTCGACTCGTCCGACAACTCGTTCGACCCCGCCGGCAACGATCGTCGGGCGCGGGTGCGGGCGGTGCTCGAGAAGCGCCGGCTGACCCAGAACCTCTCGCCCGAACAAGTCGCCGAGTCGTGGATGCAGGAACGTTTCGTCGCCCGCGCCCGGGCCCTTTTCTACGCGCGGATGATGTTCCTCACCCTCGGGCTGTTGATCCTGGCGGTCCCCGTCTGGCGGCACTATTTCGGGATCACCGGGCCGCTGGCCTTCGGGGGGTATTTCGCGATGCTGCTCTACAGCGTCGCCAACTACATGGTGCTCGATCACCCCCAGGCGGGCCGCATCGTCAGCTACGTCACGCTTTGCTTCGACCTGTGCCTGATGGTGGTGCTGATCGCCTCGCCCCAGGTGGGAGGCGGTCTGCAAAGTCCGTTGCTGGCCACCCAGCTGCTCTTCACCACCCTGTTTGCTCTGCTCTTCCCCAAGCCGCTGGCGATCCTTCCGCCGCTGCTGGCGCTGTTGATCACCACCCGGCTCGACTTGCTGTTGGGAAGGTCCCCGACCGCGGTCGAGGTGCTGACCCTGATGTGGTACCTCGCGCTCAACTTCATCATCATCTACGTGCTCGTCTACCTGAACGAGCGCGAGGTCAGCGCCCACAAGGAAGTCGTCGATCTGCAGGGCGACCTCAAAGAGCTCGCGGTCGTCGAAGAGCGAAACCGACTGGCGCGCGAGATCCACGACGGCCTGGGGGCCAGCCTGTCGAGCCTGATCATCCAGAGCGAATACCTGCAGACGATGGCCAAGGACGAGGCCCTGCTCAAAGAGATTGGCGAGCTCAAGGCCAGCGCTGAAGAGAGCATCGAAGAGCTGCGCAGATCTCTGAAGATGATGCGCGAGGACTTCGACCTGGGCGTCGGCCTCGAGGACTACGTCAAGACCTTCCGCGAACGGACCCAGGTCGACATCAAGTTCGAGCGCAGCGGCATTCCCGACCGGCTTCCCCCCGAGTCCCAGCTGGCGCTCTTCCGGGTACTGCAGGAATGCCTGTCGAACGCGGTGAAGCACGCCGGGGCGAAGAAGGTCGAGGTGAAGCTCCACTTTGCGCCCAGGCATGTGTTGCTGTCGGTGCGCGACGATGGCCGGGGCTTCGACACCAAGAAACCCAGGGTCGGTCACTACGGGCTCATCAACATGCGTGAACGTGCCCTGAAGGTGGGCGGCGAAGTGATCATCGATTCGACCCCCGGCTCAGGGGCCCACATTTCGTTCTCGGTGCCCGTCACCGCCTGAAGGAGGCAAATCATGGAAGAGCCCGCTGCGGTCCCCCTCGCGCCGATCAAGGTCTACGTCGTCGAGGACCAGACGAAGATCCTCAAGAACCAGCTGAAGCTTCTCGAAGCCAGCAGCGACATTCAGATCATCGGTACCGCGCTCTCAGGCGAGACCGCGATCGAAGAGGTCCCAAAGCTTCTACCCGACGTGCTGCTGTTGGACCTGGGGTTGCCTCGCATGAGCGGCATCGATGTGACCCGGGTGGTGAAGAAGCTGGTTCCCCAGGTCGAGATTCTGATCTTCACCATCTTCGACGAAGAGGACAAAGTCCTCGAAGCCGTGAAGGCCGGCGCGTCGGGCTACCTGCTCAAGGGCACTCCGGCCGATCGGATCATCGAGGCGATCAAGGAAGTGAAGTCGGGCGGAACCGTGATTCAGCCCAACCTCGCACGCAAGCTGCTCAAGCATTTCCGGGTCGCAGGGCCGGGCGAGGCCGAGCTTCCGCTGCTGGCCGCTGAGCCTCTGCTCAAGCCATTGTCAGAACGCGAAAAAGAAATCCTTCTGCTGATCGCCAAGGGCGTGTCGAACTCAGAGGCGGCCCGCTTGTTGACGGTCAGCAAAGCGACCATTCGCACCCACCTCGAGCACATCTACCGAAAGCTCGAGGTCACCAACCGCGTCGAAGCGGTCACCGAAGGCCTGCGCAAAGGCATCATTCAGATGTGAGCGCAGGCCCGCCTGGCCTTCCACGACCCTACTTGCAGAAGCCGAGGATCGCCCCGGTGGTCGAGGTGACCTGGTTGCACTTCTTGCCGCCCTGGCACCGGGCGTTCGGCTCGGTCGCACAGCGCGCCGGAGGCACCGCGTCGTTGCAGCTCGTGTCGCAGGTGGCATAGCAGGTCGGAACCGCACTCACGCTCAGCGAAGCGCAGACCTGGCTGCTGCCGCAGGTCGCTCCTTTGAACGAGTCCTGCTCGACGCACGGCATTCCTTCCGCGACGATCGGCACCCGCTGTGGAATGCAGACGCCGCTGCCGTCGACGCTGACGACGAACTTCCCATCGGCCGTGGTGGGCACGCAGCTGGCCACCGAGGCACCCACGTTGGCGCAGACGTTCTTCGTCGGGTCGAACACGTTGCACTTTTTCATGCAGCCGCCGAGCACCGCGTTCGAATCTTCCAGTCGATACAGGTTGGCGCAGGCCTCGTCGGAACCACAGGCCGGCTGCGGACTGAAGCCCGGGTAGGTCGGCGCGGCATTGCAGGCCTTCACGCAGACGCCTTGATCTCCACCGCGGGTCAGCGCGCACTCGAGCCCGGTGCTGCAGGTCGTCGCGATCGCCCCCAACGAGAAGTCCTGCTTGCAGGCCTGACCCAGCGTCGCGGGTCCCGGCGGGCGGCAGTTGGCGACCGAATAGTGCGGATCGTCGTAGAAGCCGAGGAACGCATAGCTGCAATTGCCCGTGGGAACGGCTTCGGTCGGCTGCCCCATCCCGTCTTTGATCAAGCACTTATTGCCGACCGGAACGGTGAGCTTGGTCAGGCCGCCGTCCGGCTGCATCACCTGCTGGCCACATTCCTGATCCCTGAACAGCGAAGCGGGAAGGCACCCGTCGGTCGAGCACCCCTCGCCGCGGTCGCAGTCGTTGGGGCTCGCGCACTCTTTGGTGCAGATGCAGGGCGTCTCGCCGGCCTCGCAGGTCCCCGGAGTCTTCCGGCTGAAGACCGGCGAGCACAGGTGCCCCGTCGGGCAGGGGGTTCCACCCGGCTTGCACTGCTGGAACCGCTTCGGGGGAACGCAGTTGCCGTCCACGCACCACTTGCTGTTAGGCGCGCAGCTGTCGGCTGCCGCTTTGTTCGTACTGAGGCAGGCGCACTGGCCGGCGATGCACGCAATCTGTCCCGCCTCGCAGGCGTTGCCCACGCAGGTCGTCACCACGTTGACGCAGCTGAACGCCATCGTGATTGGGTCCTTGATGCACACTCCCGCGTCGCAGCCGCCCACCGTCTGACCTTCAGGAGCGCACGCGTCGACGCAGATCCGCTTCGCCGTGTCGCAGCGCTGATTGGCACTGCAGCCCCCAGAGCACTTGTCTTCCAGGTTCGGGTTTCCACCATCGAGCTTCGGGTCTTCGCCCCCATCGGTGACCGGCTTGGCAGGGGGGCAGGCACACAGCACGAGGGCGAGCACGCTCGCCAGAACGGCGCTGATTCGAAGGTTCATGGTGGAAAATTCCCGGAAAAGTGTTCAGCCGTTTGGAAAAGGCGGCGGAACCTATGAAGGGGTGTAGGGAGTGTCAACACACACTTCCGCTACTGAAACCGCGCCTGCCTAGAAGCTGGCGGTGATGCCCCAGAACAGTGCGCTGTAGACCTCTTCGGCCGCTCCGCCACACTGGGTGTCGTCGCATTTGACCCACTTCTTTCCCTGTCCGAAAAACTGATCGTTGAACCGGGTGTAGCGGAACTTGAGCGTGTAGCCCAACGGGCCCCAGAGCTCGCCGGCCAGGCCCCCCTCGAACGTGAAGCCGGTGCCTTTGCCTCCTCCGGTCGGATCATCGGGGTTTCCGTACCCCACAATCTCGTCCAGCCCTGGCTTGGGGTTCAAGAAGTAGCTGAAGCCCACCTCGAGCCGCGCGAACTTCGAGCCCAGCGGCACGGCGGCATCGATTCCGAACTGGGGAAAGATGCGGTTGGTGCCCGGAAGGGGAACCATCGCCTTGGCGTCGATCTCGAAGACCCGGCTGGCGACTCCAATGCGGGGCCCGATGTACGCGACCAGCGGCTTGCTGTCGGAACCAAAGACGATCGGAAAGCGGTAGCCCAGCTGCACCGACCAGCCGCGATCGGTCGAGACCACGTCCTTTTCGGGCGTCTCACCCGAGGGCGAGGTGACCTTCACTTTGGTCAGCGAGAATCCCAGCGAGAAGCTGCCCTGCACCATCAGCCCGCAGGCGTATTTGTTGTCGGTGAAGATGGCCGCGGGGAACAGCTCCCCATGCAACATGAAGCCGGCGTACGGAACCTGGGGCGAGAACTCGACGGTGTCTCCAAACGGTTTGGGATCGCGGGTGTCGTATTCCTTGCAACTCAAGACCCCGGGCCGCGAGCAGTAGCTGCGCCAGGTGGTGCTTCCCGACAGCCAGGCACGGAAGATCTTGAAAACCTTCACCTTCGACCGCTTCCCCTCGTTGTCGAGATCCTGGTCGCGCTCAGAGACGACGGGCTCGCGCACCTCGGCCGCCGAGTTGGCTTCAGCCTCCTCTTCCTTCCTCCTCTTCTCGCGTTCGTCGTTCGACAGCTCACCGGGCCTTCGCGGCTGGTCGGGGTCGATCTGATCGGGAGCCTTCTCACCCTTCGCGACCGGCTCGGGCTTCTCTTCCGGCTTTTCTTTTTCTGGCTTCTCTTCCTCTTCCCGGCTCGAGACCGGCGCCGTCTTTGCCGCAGCGGTGATTGCCTTGGCGAGCTTCCGGGCATGGTCGGCCGACAGCAGGCCCTTCTTCAGCGGCAGCTCTTTGCTCCACAGCTCCTGGCCCGTGCTGTCGAGGATCTGGACGAAGAACTTGGCTCCGATGACGCCTTCGACCGCGGCATCGACCCCCGCAGCGCGCGAGAGCTTCCCGACCGACGCGGGGGTCATCGCCTGGGGGCCCTTGAGCTTCTTTTTCCCGGCCAGATCCTTCCACTTCGAAATCGGCACCAGGTCGACGGTGTTCGCCTTCCGCAGCGCCTTGTCGACCTGCATTCGCAGCTTGTTGCCCTTGTCCGCCTCGAACTCGAGGATCACCACCCGCTGCGCAAAAGCAGCCGAGGCGAACAACAGCATCAGTAGAAGCGCGAGCGGTGTCCGCATCATCGGGAGCACGCCTTTATAGCCGGTTCCAACCGCTTGTCAGATTGCGGTCCTTGCGGCCGGCGCCATTTCTTCGTCCGGTGAAACCCTTCAGCCTCGCTGCACCGGCCAGCCCCGCTCGACCGCGGTCTGCACGAGGTGATTTCCCGGGTCGTCCCACCCAGCCACCACCAGCCGCGCCTGCGCAAACTCGAGCATCGGGAGGTCCAGGTTTCCGTTGCCGGCGGCGAAGACCGGCGCGATCCCCTGCTGTTGCAGCCGCTGTACTTTTCCCATTCCCGCCGGCACCGGCCGACGAACGCGCTCGGTCAGCTGCCCGGCTTCGACTTCCGCGTCGACGGCAATCACGTGGGCGAGCCCCAGCGCACGGGCCGCAGCTTCCACCAGCCACCGGGGGGACGCCGAGACCAACCAGGGCACGTAGCCCGCGGCCCCCAGTGCGTCGAGCAGCGGCCGGGTAAAGGGAAACAGCCGGCCGGCAAACCGCGCCTGGTAGAAATCACGGCACCACCCTTCGAGCGTCGCCTCTTCGAGGCCGGCCATCGCCTCGACTGCAAACGCGTAGGCCGCCACGGGGTCTACGTCGTGAATGCGCTCGTACCGCTGGTAGAGACTTCGTTGCCCCCGGTGCGCCGGCAGACGATCTTCGGCCACCAGGAAACGAAGAAAATCTTCCCCGACATCGCCGCGCCAGAGAGTGCCGTCGGCATCGAAGCAGACCGGTTGGCCCGCGCCTTTCACCGTCAGCAGCGGCTGAAGCACCTTGAAGGCCTGCGCATTGAGAACGGTCTCGAGCTTCCGCAACGTTGCCCCTGACCAGACAAACAAGCACACTCCAAACCCATGCGCATCGGGCTCGGAGGACTCGTCATCTTGTTCCTGGGCTGTGGTGACGGGGCTCCGTGCACCACCAGCTGCCCGAAGCTCGAGGGCAGCTACGCGATGACCTACAAAGAACTGAGCAGCCAGAGTCCCGACTGCGCGTCGCTGACCCCGCCTTCTGGGCCCACGGTGATCGAGATCACCCGCAGCGGAGCGGAAGTCCGCGCCACCCTCAACGGCAATCCCGGGCGGGGAATGCTTCAAGACACGTCAGACTTTTCAATCTCGGCCACCGACGGAGCCGAAGATGCCGGCTTCCAGTCGCTCACCTTGCGTGGGTATTTCGTCCCGCCCGTTCAACGGGGCGCAGACGGAGGAGACCCGGGCACGATCCAGGGCAAATGGATTACGCACACCGAGCGCGGCGCGAAAGTTTGCGATGCCGAACGGCCGTGCAACGGCGTCAAGCAGTAGCTGTGGGTCCCCTCGAGGGGAGAACTACTTCTTCTTCGAAACGGGAGCGGCGGCCTTGGCCTTCGCCTTTCGTTCTGCCCGCTTCTTCCATTTGACGCGGATCTTGCTGCGTACGCGCTGATGCTTGCTCTTGCTGCGGGCCATGCAGGTTGCTCCTTGAAGAACGGTTTGTCCGAAAACGCGGGCTAACTACCAGACTTGTTGCCGTCGGGGGCAGGTTTCGTCGGGAAGGGAATCCCCTCGGCGCTGCGGACCTTGGTGGGCCGGGCATCTGCGAGCGTGAAGTTGACCTCGCGCGAGATGTCGCTGGGTGCTTTCTCTTTGGCCGCGGGGTTCGCCGGTTCCTGGGGAGTCTTCTTCACCGAGGCGAAGATCGGCCGGGTGGCATCGACAAAAGCCCGCACGTCGTCCAGCGGAAGGGCGGGCACATGATGGCCATTCACCCCGGTCATCGGCTGGGCCATGCACATCGAGTTGAGAATCGCCTCTTCGGTCGCTTCCATCACCGCCTCGTAGAGAGGGTCCAGGCGCTGGTCGAGAAGGATCTTCATCTTGTAGACCATCTTCCGGGTGCGCCTGGGAATGACGTTGGCGGTCGAAAAGCCGACCACGATTTCCCCCGACCCGTGCGCGGCGTAGCTGCCCACGCGCCCAATCGCCAGCGCCACCCGCTTGCACAACCGGTTGATCTGGTGGGGCAACAGCGGAGCGTCGGTCGCGACCACCGCGATGATCGACCCGTAGCTCATCTGCCGCTTGGGCAAGTCGCGCAATTGCTCGGCCAGCACCTCGCCCAGCGGCAGCCCCGCGACGCGCAAGTTGTGCATCTTGCCGAAGTTGCTCATCACCAGCACACCCAGGGTGTAGCCGCCGAACACCTGGGGCAGCTTGCGTGACGAGGTGCCGATGCCCGCCTTGAAGTCGCAGGTGATCATGCCCGTGCCGCCACCGACCGCGCCCTCTTGCACCGCGCCGGCTTTGGCCGCGGCGATGGCCTCGCGCACGTGGTGCTCTTTGACGTGGTGGCCCGAGATGTCGTTGAGGTAGCTGTCATCGCACTCCCCCACCACGGGGATGATGACGTCGTGCTCGTCGCCGATGCCGGGGTATTGCTCGACCATCGACCGCGCCACTGCGTCACTGACCGCGCCCACCGACATGGTGTTGGTGAGCAGAATCGGAGTCTCGAGCAACCCCCACTCGACCATCTGGGTCAGCCCGGAGACCTCGCCCGCGCCGTTGAGCACGAAAGCCCCGCCGGCGAGGCGCTCCATGAAGATGTTGCTCTGGTTCGGCAGAATCGCGGTCACGCCGGTGCGCACCGGGCCCTGGCCGACCTTCAAGGGCCCCGCGTCGCCTTTGATGATGGTGCTGTGCCCGACCAGCACCCCCTCGACGTCGGTGATCGCGTTGTGCTTGCCGGGCTTGAAGCGGCCCAACGGGAGATCGAGCTCCCGCGCACGAACCCGAACGTCACGACCTGCGCTCGTCGAAGGCATGGCGTGGGTTCGTACCCGCTCTGGCTCAAAGCGCAACCCCTGCGGCGGGTTGCGGTCGAAGCCGAAGCTGACCGTGCGAAATTGGCTGAGCGCGTTGTCGCAGACGTTGCGCGAATACTGCAGGGCAACCCGAGCGCCCCGGTGCACTGC
>JAYVCD010000068.1:0-8229 GCA_043750125.1 Archangiaceae bacterium
AAGCCCCCGAAGAACTACAACGACTTTCAGGCGCGGGTGTTTCCGCAGATTGAAGCCGAAGCGAAAGCGGCCAAGACCCGGGTGCCCCACCCCTACGCCGCGTTCATGGGGATGCAGGCGGCCGCGGGCTATGGCCGGAAAGATTTGCTGCGGGGAATGGTCAGCTGCGCAGAAGCAGACCTGGCGCTCAAGCTGGGCGGAAGCGAGCTGATTCTCGAGCGGTTGTTGTGGACCTTGTGTGGCCGCGCTCCCGCGTGGGAGTCAGGCTTCGCCACCATTCGTCGCGAGCAGGAACGGTAAATCTTCCATGAGCCAACGCACCCTCGTCACCTGTGCCCTTCCCTACGCCAACGGCCCGATTCACCTCGGGCACATGGTCGAACACATTCAGACCGACATCTGGGTGCGGTTTCTGCGCTCGTGCGGCGAAGAGGTGTTGTTCCTCTGTGCCGACGACACCCACGGCACTCCGATCGAGCTCAACGCGGCGAAGCTCGGAATGAAGCCCGAAGAGTTCGTCGCAAGGTTTCACGTCGAGCACCAGAAGGACTTCGCCGACTTCGACGTGAAGTTCGATTACTTCCATTCGACCAACTCGCCCGAGAACAAGCACTACGCCGAGCTGATCTACGGGCGGCTGAAGGATGCGGGGTTGATCGCGCGCCGCGACGTAGAGCAGGCATACGACGAGAAGGCCGAGCGCTTCCTGCCCGACCGCTTCATTCGCGGCACCTGCCCCAACTGCAAGACCCCCGATCAATACGGCGACGCCTGTGAGCACTGCGGAGCCAACTACGGGCCCAAAGAGCTGATTGAACCGAGGTCGGCGATCAGCGGTGAGGCTCCGGTGTGGAAGAACTCGCTGCACCTCTTCTTCCAGCTGCCGAAGATGGGCGCATACCTTCAGGAGCTGATCGCTGACCCGAAGTTCATGAACAGCGGGTCGTCGGCCCAGCTGCAGCAGTTCTTCGCCAAGGGGCTGGCCGACTGGGACATCAGCCGCGATGGCCCGTACTTCGGCTTCCCGATTCCGGGCGAGACGAACAAGTTCTTCTATGTCTGGCTCGACGCGCCGATTGGGTACATCTCGGCGACCGAGAAGTGGGCGAAGGAAACCGGCAAGGCGAAGGACGCGCTCGAGTACTGGGCCGAGGACAGCGGGGCGCGCATCGTCCACGTCATCGGCAAAGACATCGTCTACTTCCACTGTCTGTTCTGGCCCGCGGTGCTGAAGGTGGCCAAAATCCACCGCCCCGACGTGGTCCACATTCACGGTCACCTCACGGTGAACGGGGAAAAGATGAGCAAGTCGCGGGGGACGTTCATCAACGCGCGGCCGTACCTCGACGTCCTCGACCCCAGCTACCTGCGGTTTTATTACGCGACGCTGCTCGGGCCCGGCGCCGAAGATCTCGACTTCAGCCTGACCGAGTTTCGGCAGCGGGTGAACGCCGAGCTGGTCAACAACCTGGGCAACCTCGCCAACCGCACGCTGGCGCTGCTGGCAATGGACGACGCCGGCAAGCGGCTGGCGCCGGCCGGCGATGGAGAAGGCAAGCAGCTGGTCGAGGCCGCGCTGGCCCGGGTTCCGGAAGTGCGCGAGGCTTTCAAGCGCTTCGACTACCGGGTGGGGATGAAGGTGATTCTGGAAATCGGCCACTCCGCCAACCAGTTCCTCACCAAGTACGAGCCGTGGAAGACGAAGAAGACCGATCTCGAGGGAGCGCGGGCGGTGTTGTCCGACGCAGCCGAGGTCACCTACCTCGTAGCGGGTCTGCTCGAGCCGGTGGTCCCCCGGCTGGCCGCTGCGCTGTTTACCCAGCTGAACGCGCCGCGGCTGTCGTACGCGGCGATGGAAACGGCGAAGTACCCGCTGCTCGATCGATCTCGGCCGATTGGAACTCCGGCGCCGCTCATCACCCGAATGGAGCAGACCCAGGTGGAAACCTTGATTCAGATCGCCGCTCCCGCTGCCGCAGCCGTTTCTCCCGTCAAGCCCGTCGCCACGCCCACTCCCGCGCCGGTGGTCGAGATCGAGTTCCCCGACTTCGCGAAGGTGCAGCTCAAAGTGGGCAAGGTGCTGGCCTGCGTGAAGGTCCCCAAGGCCGACAAGCTGCTGCAGCTGACGGTGGACCTGGGGGAAGGCGCTCCCCGGACGATCGTCTCGGGCATCGCCGAGGCGTACAGCGCCGAAGCGGTGGTCGGAAAGAACGTGGTGGTGGTGGCGAACCTGAAGCCGCGCGCGCTCAAAGGCATCGAGAGCCGGGGAATGATTCTCACCGCAGGCTCGGGAGGAAAAGATCTGGTTCTGCTCGACCCCGGCCCGATGTCTCCGGGCTCGGACGTGAAGTGACGAAAGACTGGCGTGCCGTCCGGGACACCGCGCTCTTCAAGCTCGAGAACGAAAAGAACCCCGCCCTTCGCCTCGAGGCGATCGACACCCTGTGTGACCTGGCCGACGAAGTGCCGGCGGACGTGCGGCCCGAATTTGCGCCTGCGGTGGTGCGGTTGTTGGCCGACCCCCAGCCCGAAGTGCGATGCGGGGGAGTGGCGCTGGCCGCGCTGGTCCTCTGTGCAGAGGAAGCCGAGGCCTTGCTGATTCGATATTTGTCCGACCCGGACGTGCGGATTCGGCTCGAGGCCACGGGGCGGCTGGCCGACCTGGCGCGTCCCACCGCCCGCGGTGCCCTGGCCGGGGCGATGCGCGATGCGAACTCGTCCGTGCGCTTCGAAGCAGCGCGGGGGATGGCGGGACTCAAGCACTCGGCGGGGCTGCAGGTGCTGATCGATGCGCTGGACGACATCGAGCTTCGGTTTCGGGCGGTGTCGGCCCTGGCCGAGCTGGGCGATGCCCAGGCGCTGCCGGCGCTGCAGAAGCTCTTCGAGCGCTGGTTCCTGCCCGCGTTCGATCGAACCCAGGTCGCCGCGGCCCTGGTGAAGCTCGGGGACCCCAGCGGCTCAGAGCACCTGTTCAAGCGGGCCGCCCGAAAGTGGAGCGTGGATCGCGCGATGGCGATCGAGCTGCTCGGGGAAGTGAAGGCTGCTGGGGCGCGTGAGGCTCTGGAGCAGATTCTCAAAAATCCGGCCGACCTCGCCCGGGGAGCGGCCGCGCGGGGCCTGGGCCGATTGGGTGACGCCTCGGCGCTCGCCGTGCTCGAGGGGATCCTGCATGAGAGCTCTGCCTCAGACGAGCTGAAGCTCGACGTAGCCGAAGGGTTGTGGCTGCTTCCGAACAACCAGGGCCGGGCGAGCCTGGAAAAGATCGCGCTCACCACCCCCGAAGCCCGCGCAGAGCTGAACGCGCTGTTATCCGAGCCCCCACACGCATGATCCTCATCGACGCCCACTGTCACCTCGAGACAAAAGACTTCCCCACACCGGTCGACGTGCTGCAGCGCGCGAAAGACGCGGGCCTCACCCACGCAATCGTCGTCGGGCTGATGCAGAAGTCCGGAGACTTCGGCAACGCGATCGAAGTGGCCGCGGCCCACCCCGACTTTCTCACTCCGACGATGGGCATTCACCCCCACGATGCGGCGAAGGCCACCGCCGACGACTGGACGACGCTCGAGCGGCTGTGCGCGCTTCCCCAGGTCTGCGCGGTCGGCGAGACCGGTCTCGATTTTTTCTACAACCACTCGCCCCACGACGTGCAGGCCGACTGCTTTCGCCGCCAGTGTCAGCTGGCCAGGCGCCTGGGCAAGCCGGTGGTGATCCACGTTCGCGACGCGCACCCGCTGTGTGCCGAGATCCTCAAAGACGAAGGCATGTCGCGGGGGCAGATTCATTGCTTCACCGGCGACACGGACGACGCGCGTCGCTATCTCGAGCTCGGCTTTCACATCTCGGTCTCGGGGGTCGTCACCTACAAGAAGACCGAGGCGCTGCAGGCCGCGGTGGCGTTCACGCCTCTTGATCGCCTGCTGGTCGAGACCGACAGTCCGTTCCTGGCTCCGGTGCCCCACCGGGGAAAGAAGAATGAGCCGAGCTTCGTGGCGCTCACTGCGACCCGGGTGGCCCAGCTGCACCACCGGGATCCCGCGGAAGTCGCGTTGATCTGCGCCCGGAACACCCGCGCGCTGTTCGGCTTGAAGCTTCAGCTGCCCGACTGAAAACGGCTACTGCAGCTGGGCGGCAACCACGGGCTCGACTTCGCGGGCGATCACTTCGAGATCTTTGTCCGAGTGGGGCACTTCGGTGAGCAGCGTCTCGGGTTCCCACGAGAATTCGGCCTGGGGCAGCCCGAGCATTCCGAAGACCGCTGCGTCAGCGGTCTTCCCGGCAAAAGTCGCGAACACCGCGCGCCCTTTCTCGACATGCAGGTAGCCTTCCTGGGGCCCATTGCGCACGACCAGCCGCCCGGTCTTGCGGCCCTTGCCCAACAACTTCGCGAGTTCGCAAGCCGCGAGCTCATCGAAGCTTCCACGCACGGTGTGCCCCGGGCCGCCGTACTCGATTCGATCGACGTACAGGCCCTTGACGAAGACCGCCGCGTTTTCCGGGTTGAGCGGGGTGGGCAAGAACGCCGAGATCCCCACGTTGGCCAGTCGGTCGCGGGCCTGAACGTCGGTCGGCTCGCCCACGACCAGAAGGGGCAATGACGCGCTCTCGGGCCGCGCCCGCACGAAGCCGGCGAGGTTCATCAGGTCCTGCACTCCATACGCGAGGCCGACGACCAGGGTGTCGGCTTCACCGGCGAGGATCGCGTCGACGACTCCGTCCAGCCGGATGACGGTGTGGACGACGAGCCCCAGCTTGTTGAGCGCGTCCTGAAGCTCGGTGCGAACGGTTTCGTCGGGGTCGGCGACGATCACCGTCCGGCCGTCGGTCTCGACCCGCTGCCGCAGCAGGTCTCCGCTCTGAAAGTGGGCGATCGATTCGACGATCGCGGGGTCGTACAGCTTTCCCGCTTCTTCCCGCAGGTGCGCGAGCGCCTCGGCCTTGGTCAACGGGCGGCCAAACGGATTTTGTGGATTGCGGGTCAAGTCGAGAAAGGCGTCAACCGCCGCGATGATCCGGGCTCCGGCCGAGATGTCGTCGCCCTTCACCCCTTGAGGAACGCCGGTCCCGTCGAACGCCTCGTACAGCTGGGCGAGGATGGTGTTGACGCCGCCGTGAAGGTGGACCGTTTCGAACAGCTTGATCGGCGCACGGATGTAGCGCCTGGCATCGGCCTTCAGCTCAGGGCTCATCGCGTTGGCGGTGAGCGTGAAATGCTTGTCCGGGCGCTTGCCCAGATCATGAAGGTACGCGGCGATCGAGGTGTGGGCGACATCGCGCGCAGACAGCGAGAGCCTTCGGCCGATCAACGTCGACTGGCGCGCCACCTGCGCCGAGTGACCGCGGAAATCTTTGCGGTTCATTTCCATCAACCCGACAAAAATGTTCAACGTCTCGACGAAGTCGGTTTCGCCCATCGTGCCGCGAACCACGCCAAGCGCTTCACGCAGCTGGGTGGCGCTGACCCGCGAGCTGCTGCCTTTTCCGACCGAGCTCTCGCGGCGCCGGGCGTTGCCATCGAGCACCACCGCCTGGCCTGGATCCGAGCCGGGACCAGGCCCCACCCGCGAGTCGGTGTCGTACGCCCGCTGCATCGTCGAAACGTCGCTGCGCAGCGCTTGGACCCCGCCCTGCTCCAGCGCGGCAAACGCGGTGTGATCGCCGTAGTAGTGCTTCTTGATCGCCGCCTGAATCGCGCTGCGCACGCCCACATAGGCGAAGACCTCGTCCATCTCGGTGACGAGGGCGATCTCTTTGACCAGCGACAGGTTCTGCGGCTCGGCCATCACGATCGAGAGGATCTTCCGTTCCGAATCGAGAGCCAGCGGGAGGAAGCACTGCGCCTCGCACATTCGCACCGGGACCTTGTCGAGCAGCTCAGCAGGGATCTTGGCTTTCGCCAGCTTCTCGGCCGAGACGAAGCGGGTCTTGAACTCGGCGGCGAGGAAGCGCAGCAGTGCGACTTCCTGAATCAGCCCGAGCTCGAGCAGGCAGTCGCCCAGCCGGCGCCCGGTGATCTTCTGCTGCTGGAGGGCGGACTCAATCGCCTCACCGGACACCAGGCCGGCCTCGACCAGCTGTTCACCCAGACGCTTCGCCATCGTGTCCGACGGGGTCTAGTTGCCGCTCTCGCTCTTGGGGGCGGCTTCCGCCGGTGCGGCGGGCTCGCCTGCGAGCATGCTCAGCGGTTTGAAGGTCAGATCCTTGGGCAGCGAAGGGTCGCGGGGCGAGGACTTCTCGACCGGCTTGCCCTCGGACTCGTGCTTCGGATCTTCAGAATGGCGCGCGCGGAAATCGACCCGGGGGCGCTTCTCGACCTGCGGTTTCTTGTGCTGCTCGCGCTCGCGGGGGACAGCGCCGCCGGTCTTCTGCGCGACGCGCTCGTCGATGTACTGATCGAAGTGACGCAGCAGCGCATCGAGGCCCTGGGCCACCTTCGGGTCGTCGAGCAACTCGAGGATTCGCTGCTTCAGCGCGCGGTGACCGCCTTTTTCCTGACGGGTGGACTCGTGCTTCGGCTCGGGGGTGGCTGCGGGCGGCGCGGTGTACGCGAACTCGCGACCGTCAATCGGGCCGGGATCCAGCCGCTCGAGGGCGTCGATCACCAACTGCGGCTTGCCATGGAACGCGATCACCTTGCCTTTCACCAGCAGGTAGTCGTCGTCGCGGAAAGAGGTCTCGGCCGATTCGACCCCGTCGAAGATGCGGGTGTCGACTTCACCGGTCTTGTCGACCAGCGCCAGGGTGAGGAACGTCTTCCCCGCTCGGCTGGTGACCTTCTCTTTGCCGGCCGCCTTGAAGACGGTGTGGACCGTGTCCCCGATCTTCAGGTCCCGGGCGTAGATCTTCCGGATCTTCTCTTCGCTTGAATTCGTCGCGGCTTCGTCAGTCTGGCTCACAGTGCGATGGCTTATACGCCTTTCAACTAGGATGCGACCCCCATGAATTTGCTGCTCGCTCTGCCACTGCTCCTGCTGTCCGCCGACAAAGAACCCGCGAAGGAAGCGGTCAAAGAGCCCGCGTGGGCGCTGGCTGCCGAAGACGAAGGGATCAAGATCTACTCGCGCCAGAAAGAGGGTGAGGCGATCGCACAGATGAAGGCGATGGGCGTGATCGACGCGACGCCCCACGAGGTCTGGAAGGCGATCCGCGACTACCCGAATTACCCGAAGAACATGCCCTACACCGAGGACTCGAAGATTCTCGCCAAAGAAGACGGCGACAAGATCATCTGGTTCTACTCGGTCGTGAACGCGCCGCTGGTCGACCGCCGCGACTACGTCATCAAGATCACCGACGAGTCCGACTGGAAAGACGGGGCAGGATTTCTGAAGGTCGCCTGGACAGGGTGGAACGAGAAAGAGAAGGGCGTGCCCGAGAAAAACGGCTACGTGCGGGTGAAGATCAACGATGGCTATTGGCTGCTCGAGCCGCGCGAAGCCGGCAAGAAGACGTTCGCCACCTACTACGTCTACACCGATCCGGGCGGGTCGCTGCCCAAGTGGATCGCCAACAAGGCCAACGGCACCGCCGTGCCCAACGTGTTCGCCGCGATTCGCAAAGTCGTCGCCGCCGATCGCAAGGGTGCTGCCGCTGCCGAAAAGAAGTAGGCGCTAGATCCCGAACTCTTCGATTCGCCCCAGCTTCTTCAAATGCTCGAGCGCGCAGCTCAACGCGTCACCGCTCGAGTTGGCGAAGACCTTCATCACCAGCGGCACCGGCCAGTCTTTGTAGATCTCGCTCTTCTTCACCGTGCCCGCGGGAGGGCGGGGGAAGACCTCGATCGCGTAGTTGTCGGTGAGATCCTGGGTCACCCGGACCTCCCACCGCTGCCCCTTCACCATCGCCCACGCCATCAGCGCTTCGTCTTCTTCTTCGAAGCCAGCGTCGTCACTTTGAACAGCAGCGCGGCGACCGGAATCCCCATCAGCACCGCGAGGAACCCGGGGAAGAAGCCTTTGATGATCAGCGTGAAGTAGATGATCGACGCGCCGATCGCCCCCGCTGTCCACGCGAGCAACTGACTGGATTGCCCGCGATCGACCTTCACTTTCCGCGCGGTCACCAGCAGAGGAATCGCGCCGGCTTTGCGCCACAGCCCGCCGCTCTCCTCGAGGACGTCGTCTTCCGCCTCGACCAGCCCCAGTACGTACGCCGTCTTGATCTCCTCGAGGCTGCCGTACGTCAGCTGCCCGTCCTTGTTCTTGACCGTGTACTTCACGAGAGCTC
>JAYVCD010000069.1:0-54582 GCA_043750125.1 Archangiaceae bacterium
CGAATGAACCCGAGGGACTTCGCCATCGCAGGGGTGTCGAAATGCGCCTTCCCGTCGGCGCTGAACAGCTGTCCGCCAAAGCCAAAGTAAATCGGAGCGTGGAAGTAGAAGTCGGCCGCCTCGTACGCCAGCCCAAACCGGTTCTGCTCGGCGTTCGAGAGCGTCGGCAACAGCTTTAGCAGCGCCTCGGTCGTCGTCGGCGCCACTTTCACCAGCGCCAGGTTGTGGAACAGCGCCAGGCATTTGAGCGACAGCGGCCAGCCGTAGTGGACCCCGTCGACCTCGAGCGCGTCGATCGCCGGCCGCAAGTACGCGTCGGCGAACTTCGGAAGGTCGGAAGGCGAGACGACTCCCAGGCGGACGAACTGTCGCAGCCGCTCGTGGGCGAAGATGAAGACGTCCGGGCCCGCGTCGTGCGGAATCGCGCTGGTGATCTTCGAGCTGAAGGCGTCGTACGGCACCGCCAGCAGCTCGACTTCCTGACCGGTCCGGGCGGTGAATTCCCTGCTCAACTTCTGCAGCGCCTGCTCTTCGCCTCCCCGGTAGGCGTGCCAGAGCTTCAACGGTCCGGCCCAGGCAAGGCCCGCGCACAGCAGCGCAGCGAGCCCGGCGAATCTCAATTTCTACCTTGCGTGGGAGGGTGCCGCAGCGCCTTCGTCCCGTCGGAAGAAAACAGGTGGGTCACATCGCCCATCGGCTTCACTTTCACCCTCTGCCCCACCTCGGCCAGGCCTTCGAATCGCGCCACCAGCGGGCCATCGGCTGTCTTCAAGAACGCGAACCCATCGAAGCCCAGCCGTTCGACCGCCTCGATCTCTCCGCTGAACGGGCCTTCTGCTTCGATGCGCAGATCTTGAGGTCGCAGCCCGACCAGCAGCTCGCCCGTCGCTTCGGCCGGAGCCGGAAGGGTGAAGCCCACTCCGCGCAGCACCTGCCCGTCGCGGCGCGCAGGCAGCATGTTCATCGCAGGCGATCCGAGGAACGTCGCCACAAAGCGGTTGGTCGGCCGGTGGTACAGCTCGAGCGGCGGCCCCAGCTGCTGCAACACGCCCTGGTTGAAGACCGCGACCCGGCTGGCCAGCGTCATCGCTTCGACCTGGTCATGGGTGACGTAGAGCATCGTCACTCCCAGTCGGCGGTGCAGCCGCGCCAGCTCTCCGCGCATCGCCACCCGCAGCGAGGTGTCGAGGTTGCTCAGCGGCTCGTCGAAGAGGAACAGCTTCGGGCGACGCACGATCACCCGGCCCATCGCGACCCGCTGGCGCTGGCCTCCCGAAAGCGCCTTCGGCTTGCGATCCATCAGCGCCGTCAGCTCGAGCAACCCCGCCGCTTCGTTCACCCGGGTCGCAATTTCGGCCACCGGCAGCTTGCGCAGCATCAACCCGAACCCCAGGTTTTCCCGGACCGTCAGGTGGGGGTAGAGCGCGTAGCTCTGGAACACCATTCCGACATCGCGATCGCGCGGAGCGACCTCGTTGACCCGCTTGCCATCGAACGAGATTTCGCCCGCGTCGCACTGTTCGAGGCCGGCGATCAGCCGCAGCAGGGTCGTCTTTCCGCACCCGGACGGCCCGACCATCACCAGGAACTCTCCAGGGCGGATCTCGAGGTCCACGCCCTTGACGATCTCGTTCTCGCCGAATGATTTGCGGATTCCAGCGAGCTTGACGGCCGACATCGCGCGCACCCTACCGCGCGCCGAGAACCTCACTGCTTGAAAGTGACATGACGCAACGAGGCATATTTTCCGGTTACCCCCCTGCCCTTACGCGGGTGGGGCTGAAGTGCTTTAGAGCCCTCCCGTGCGCCTTCCCTTCATCGTCTGCTTCCTGGTGCTGACCTCGTGCCCGCAAACCGATTACGCCCGGCTGTACCATACCGAGCCGAAGGCCCCGTCCATCGACGCCCAGGCGATCGAAAACCTCGACACCCTGGGCCCGACGCTGGTCGACAAGGGGCTCAACTTTTCGGTCTATTCCGAGCGGGCCGAACGGGTCGAGGTGCTGCTGTTCGATGATCCCGAATCGAACTTTCCGACCCGGCAGTTTCCGATGCAGCGCTTTGGCGATGTCTGGAACCTGTTCGTCGAAGGCCTGGGGCTGGGTCAGCACTACGGCTACATCGCCTGGGGCGCGAACTGGAAATACGACCCGGCCTGGTACCCCGGTTCGATCAAGGGCTTCTCCAGCGACGTGGACGCGGAAGGAAACCGCTTCAACCCCAACAAGCTGTTGTTCGACCCCTATTCCAAAGCGCTGCACCGGGACCACGACTGGACCAAAGGCAACCTCGCCTCGGGCCCCCGCCGCACTGAAATCACCTACGCAGCGGCCTCGAAGTCGCTGGTGGTTCAGTCGAAGTACGTCTGGAGCGAAGGCGAGACGAAGTACCGCACCCACCGCGAAGATGAGAACTGGGTCGGCCACAAATGGAGCGACCTGGTCCTCTACGAAGTTCACCCCAAAGGCTTCACCGCCAGCCCCGCATCCGGCGTGCTGCACCCCGGCACGTTCAAGGGCCTCGCCGAGAAGGCCGACTACTTCAAGGACCTGGGAATCACCGCGGTCGAGCTGATCCCTCCGTTCGAAAAGCCGATCGATGGAGGGTACTGGGGGTACCAGACGCTGAACTTCTTCGCTCCCGAGCTGACCTATTCGTCGCGCCGAGAGCTCGAGCAGGCGATCGACGAGTTCAAGTTCATGGTCGAAGCGCTGCACCAGCGCGGAATCGAGGTGATCCTGGACGTGGTCTACAACCACACCGGCGAAGGGGGCTTCTGGCGCAACAAAATCGAGTTCGACGTTTCTCCCGACCCGACGCTCGACGCGCAGTTGGTGAACTTCGACCCCAAAGAAGTCGCCGGCCTCTACAGCTACCGCGGCCTCGACAACCACGCCTATTACGCCCTGTCCCCCGACAACCAGACGTACTGGAACAACACTGGCGTCGGCAACGAGACCCGCTGCAACAACCGCCCGATGCGCCGGCTGATCATGGACTCGCTGCACTACTGGGCGACCGAGATGCACGTCGATGGGTTCCGATTCGATCTGGCTCCGGTGCTCGGCGAAAAAGACCGCGACTACAACACCTGGGATGATCCGAAGAACACCGTGCTGCAGGACATCATCGATGACCCCGCGCTTCAGAAGCTGAACACCCGGATCATCGCCGAGCCCTGGGCCGCGGGCAGCTACGTCAACGCCGGCCTTCCTCCGTCGGCGCAGAGCTTTGGCGGAGTGCGCGTCGGCTCGTTTCCCAGCGCCACCCGCAAGCCCGGCACCGGCTGGTACGAGTGGAACGGGCGCTTTCGCGATTGGTGGCGGGCCTTCATCAACGACGACAACTTCAAGCTCAACAGTACCGAAGTAAAGGACGGGGGCTTCTTCCTCACCGGCAGCACCGATTGGTACTCGTGGAATGGGCGCAAGCCGTACCACTCGGTGAATTTCATCACCATCCACGACGGGTTCACCCTCTACGACGTGTTCTCGTACAACCAGAAGCAGAACAAGTGTGGCCCGCTCAACCCGGTCTGCTGCGACCAGCCGTTCAGCCCTTTCTGCGACCGCGACTCAGGGGAGAACAACAACCGCAGCCGCGATTGGGGCCAGACCCAGGAAGCCACCAAGCGCCAGAACATGCGCAACGCGTTCGTCTCGATGATGATTTCCCACGGGACTCCGCTGCTCAACGGCGGCGACGAGTGGATGCGCACCCAGTTGGGGAACAACAACGCCTACTCGACCCGCGCCGACAACGAGTTCAACTGGTTCGACTGGGGGGTGTGGGAAGCCAATGACGAGCGCCACCGCATGCACGACTTCGTGCGCAGCGCGATCAAGTTCCGAAAGGATCACGCCTACGCGCTCTCGCCCGACGAGTACGGAAAGGGCGCTCCCTTCGCGTGGAAGAGCCCGGCCAACACCGACGCCGTCAACTGGGGTGGAAAGGCGCTGATGGTCCACTACTACGACGCGAAGAAGGGGCCGCAGCTGGCGATTCTCATCAACATGGAAAACTCAGAGGTCGAGTTCACCTTGCCCGCCAATGCCAGCTGGAAGCGCCTGCTCGACACCCAGCAATACTTCGATCTTCCCGCCACGCTGGCCGCCGGAAATCTCGACAAGCGCATCAGCGCCAACATCACCCTCGGAAACCCGATGGCGATCCTGGACGCGAAGTACAAGGTCCCCAGCCGAAGCATCGTGGTGCTCGAAGCGAACTGAACGGCTGCTCTTTTGCGGCAGTTCGCGGCGACCCATGAGTCGACGGCGACCCGCCCGCAGACGGCGAAAACCGCGGGGTTGAATTGGGGCACCGCCTTGCACAGGGGGTCTGTGCACACCCCCACCATGAGCGCTCTTCCCTCAGCCACGGAACGTTTGCAGGTGTTGGTGGTCTGCGCGCGCACCCGGATGTGCGCGATCCGGATTTCCCACGTGGGCGAGACGATGCGGCCGCTGCCGATCGCTGCGCTCGTCGGCGCGCCGCCCTACGTACTGGGTTTGGCGATGATTCGCGCGGTGGCCACTCCGGTCGTGGACCTCGGAGCGGTGCTGGAAGAGACGAGCCCCGCCTGCCTGACCCGATTCCTCACCCTGAACGTCGCCACGCGGCGAATCGCGCTCGCGGTCGACCGGGTGGTGGGAGTGCAGTTCTTGACTGCTGCCGCTCTGCGCCCGCTGCCGGCCCAACTGCACAGCGGCGCGGGCCAGCGCATCGAGGCCGTCGGCTCGCTGGACGAGCAGCTGCTGTTCTTGATCGAGCCGGCCCACCTGGTGCCCGAGCCACTGTGGGCGACTTTGAGCCTCGAGGCTGCTTGAGCCACTTTTTGGCTCCGGCGGACGTAGAGCGCTTTCGCACCGCCCTGGGCGTTTTGTCCGGCTTCGATCTGCAACAGCAGAAGGCCGATCTGCTGGGCGAGCTGTTGGCCCATCGCATTCGCCAGACCCGCTCGGCAGGCATCGAGCCGTACCTGCAGCGGCTGACTTCGGTGGCTACGTCGGCCGATGAGCTGCGCGAGCTGGCGACCGAGCTCACGGTCAACGAGACGTACTTTTTCCGCGAGCCCGCCCACCTCGCCGCGTTCGTCGAACACGCAGTTCCGGCCCTCGTGGGCCACCCCGGTGAGGCTTCCGCCCGCCCCTTGCGAATTCTGTCGGCCGGCAGCTCGAGTGGGGAAGAGGCCTACTCGGTCGCGATGCTGCTCGAAAAACATCGCCCCGATCTGGTCGCGCTGGGCAGCTCGGTGGTGGGAATCGATCTCAGCCCCACTGTGCTGCAGAAGGCCCGGCGGGGTCGGTACACCGACTGGTCGCTGCGTCAGACTCCGCTCGAGTGCCGGGAACGCTACTTCCGCAAAGAGGGAAGCGAGCACCTGTTGTCGGAATCGATCGTCTCGATGGTTCGGTTCGAGCAGCGCAACCTGCTGGACGAAGATTCCGCCTTCTGGAAGCCGGAGGTGTTCGACGTCATCTTCTGTCGCAACGTCTTCATCTACTTCTCACCAGACGCCGTCGCGGCGGTCGTCGACCGCTTCCGGCGCGCGCTGAAACCGGGGGGCTTTCTTTTCCTCGGCTCGGCCGAGACGCTTCGGGGAGTCACCGACAAGTTCAGCCTGCTCACCGCGCCCAACGCGTTCTTTTATCGAATCGACGCGGGCCACCCGAACGTGGAAGCGACCCCGCCGTTGCGGCGCCCGCTCGAGGGTCCAGTCGAGCCGCCCTTCAACAGCGCCTGGATCCACGAAATCGACGCTTCGTCTGAACGGCTGCAGCTGCTGGCTTCGTCTTCCGCCCCCAGTCTGCAAGTGCCCGCCGCGCCCGAAGCAGCCCCCTGGGACTTCGAGGCCACCTTGAGCTTGTTTCGCCGCGAGTGCTTCGACGAGGCGCTGGCCAGCTTTCCGGCGCAGGGTCCCTGGTCTTCGCGGGCGAGGGTGCTGCGGGCGGTGATCCTCACCAACCGCGGTGAGGTCGACGCGGCCGAGCGGCTGTGTCGCGCCCTGCTGGCCCGTGAAGAGCTGCCTGCCGAGGCGCACTACCTCATCGCCTACGGGCGGGAACAAACGGGCGACGTTTCTGCGGCCGCCTTTCACGACCGCGCCGCGTCCGAGCTCGACGCTACCTTCGCGATGCCCCGCTTTCACCTCGCTGCGCTCGCCAAACGCGGCGGCGACTTTCACCAGGCCCGCGAGCACTTCGTCCGCGCCCACGGACTGCTCGCGACCGAGAACGAAGAGCGGATCACCTTGTTCGCCGGGGGCTTCACCCGCTCGGGTCTGCAGCAACTGTGTCTGACCGAGCTCCATTCGTGCGGAGGCAGCCTCTGATGAGCACCGCTTCCGTCCAGACCCTCGCCCAGAGCTTCGATCAAGGCTTTGCCCAGCCCCTGGGGGCCACCCGTCACGCCCCCTTGAACTACCTCGCCTGCCGGGTGGGAACCGAGAGCCTGGTGATCTGCCTCACCGAGCTTTCCGGCCTGCAGCGCCGGGGAAAGATCGTGCCGCTGCGCTCGAGCGTGCCGGGTCTGCTCGGGGTCGCGGGCCTTCGTTCGCGGCTGATGCCTGTCTATCGAACTTCGATCTTGCTCGGGCTGACCCCCGCGGCCCAGCCGGAAAAGTGGATCGCGGTCTGTGGTTCCGAAGACCCGATCGGCCTCGCGCTCGACGAGTTCGAGGGCTACCTGCAGGCCGCGGCGGCCGATCTTTCGCCCCGTGGAAATCTCGATGGCGCCTGTCCCCACCTGCGCGAGCTCTTGGTCACGGGCGATCGGACCCGACCCGTCATTGCGCTGCACTCATTGCTTCAAATGATTCGCGAACGCTGACACCGGCGATCGCTCCACAGGAGGCCTCACGATGAACACTTGGTCCGTCGGACAAAAGATTGGTGCTGGGTTCGCGGTGATGGCGGTGTTGACGGTCGCCTCGGGTGGCTTTGCCCTGGTCGAGCTCAAGGCGGTGATTGCGAGCGAGAGCGAAGCCGATCGGACCAGTCACAACCTGTTGGACGCCACCCACTTCAAGGACGCGACCGATGACGAAACCGACGAGCTGCTGTCGTACCTGTTGTCCGGCGACGAGAAGTACCTGCGCGCGATGAGCCAGGCGCGGGTCGAGCTCGGCAAGCTGCTCGGCGAGCTTCGCAATGAGCTGGTGGCCAGCGAGCTTCCGAAGCTCGAGCAATTGACCCGCGCCGAAGCCGAGCGCAGGCCCCTGATCGAGCAGGCGGTGGCGATGCGCAAGGCGGGCAACGTGGAAGGCGCGAGGAAGCTGCTGGACGACGAAATTCAGCTTCGCACCGAGCGGCTCACCGAGGAAATCAAGCAGTTCATTGCGCGCGAACAGGGGGACTTGCTGGCCGTTCGTGAGCACGCCAACAGCGTGGCCAACGGCGCGATCAATGGGGTGGCGGCGATCTGTCTGGTGGGGCTGCTGCTGGCCGTCAGCCTCGCGCTGATCTTGAGCCGCATTCTGTCGCGGCAGCTGGGGGCAGCGATCAGCAACATCAAGAGCTCGTCTGCCGAGCTCAATGCGGCGGCGACGCAGCAGGCCACCGGCTCGGCCGAGCAGGCGTCGGCGACGGTCGAGATCACCACCACCATTCGAGAGCTGCTCGCGACCTCGAAGCAGATTTCCGAGAGCTCGCAGCAGGTCTCGCGCATCGCCACCGAGGCGTCGACCGCCGCCACCGCCGGGGGCAAGTCGGTGAACCGGGCCCAGGACGCGATCGGCGGAATCCGCCGCCAGGTCGACGTGATCGTCAATCACATGCTCGAGCTGGGGAAGAAGTCGCAGCAGATCGGCGGGATCCTCGAGGTGATCAACGAGCTGGCCGAGCAGACCAACATCCTCGCGATAAACGCCACCATCGAATCGGCCGGAGCGGGCGACGCGGGCAAGCGCTTCGCGGTGGTCGCCGATGAGATTCGCAAGCTGGCCGACCGGGTCGGGGGCTCGTCGCGGGAAATTCGCGGCCTGGTCGAAGACATTCGTTCCTCGGCCAACACCACCGTGATGGCCACCGAAGACGGCTCGAAGTCGGTGGACGAGGGGGCCCGCCAGTTCACCGAAGTCGCCACCGGCTTCCAGCGCATTGCCGAGATGGTCCAGACCACCCGCGACGCGGCCCGGGAAATCGAGCTCTCGACCAAGCAGCAGACGTCCGCGGTCGAGCAGGTCAACCTGGCGATGGTCAACGTCGCCCAGGCCGCGAAGGAGAGCGAGGCCAGCGCCCGACAGACGTCCGACACCTCGTCCCAACTGGCGAGCCTGTCGCGCGACCTGGCGCTTTTGATCAAGTCCGAAGCCCGGGCCTGAAGTCATGCAGAAAGACCCCTTCAAATATTTCAGAATCGAAGGTCGCGAGCTCTTCGACGGCCTTTCCGGGGGCGTGCTGGATCTCGAGAAGGGCGCGAGCGTGAAGAAGACGGTCGACGCGCTGCTGCGGCTGGCGCACACCCTGAAGGGCGCCTCGCGGGTGGTGAAGCAGCCCGGGATTGCGGACCTCGCCCACCGCATGGAAGACGTGCTCGGGCCGTTTCGGGAGAAAGACGAGCGCCTGCCTTCTGCGGTCATCGACGGGCTCTTGAAATCGGTGGACGAAATCAAAGTTCAGCTCGACGCGCTCGATGTCCCGAAGGTCGTGCTGGCCGAGGCCCGGGTGGTTCCGGCGACTCACGTCCCCGCTGCAGCTGCGGAAGACCGATTTGCAACCCTGCGGGTCGAGATCGCGGAAGTCGACGCGCTGCTCGATGGAGCGTCCGAGCTGAACGTTCGAATGGGGGCCTTTCGCAATCAACTGGAAGCCAGTGCCCAGGTCGAGCGCAAGGCGGCCGCATTGGTCGCGTTGCTGTCGAAGAATGACAGCGGCGCCGCGCGCAAAGAGCGGGCCGCGGCCGAAGAGTTGCGCTTCGCGGTGAGCTCGATGCGTCAAGGGCTCTCGTCGGCGCTGGATCGCACCGCCGATGAATTGTCGCAGCTGATCGAGCGGGCTCAGGCCATTCGCCTGGTGCCGGCCAGCGTGGTCTTCGGGGCGCTCGAGCGAGGCGTGCGAGACGCCGCCCAGCTGGAAGGCAAGCAGGTGCAGCTGGTCACCCGGGGCGGAGACACCCGGCTCGACGGGCATGTGCTGGCGGCGATGAAAGACGCGCTGCTGCACGTGCTGACCAACGCGACCAGCCATGGAATCGAGGCGCCAGCAGTGCGCCTGGCCGCGGGGAAGCCTGCGGAAGGGCAGATCACCTTGACCGTCGAGCGCCGGGGCAGCCGGGTCGCGTTCAGCTGTCGGGACGATGGGCGGGGCATCGACCTCGATGCGGTTCGACTGGCGGCAGTGAAGAAGGGGCTGGTCTCTGCGGCCGAGGCGAGCGCGCTGTCGACCGAAGCGGCGACGCGGCTGATCTTCGCGCCCGGCTTGTCGACCCGCGCCACGCTGTCGATGCTCGCCGGCCGCGGAATGGGAATGGACGTCGTTCGCGAAATCGCCGAACGGCTGAAGGGCAACGCCACCGCGGTCAGCGCGCTCGGCCGCGGGACGACGGTTGAAGTCTCGGTGCCGCTGTCGCTGTCGTCGCTCAATGTGTTGGCGGTAACGGCCGGCGATGTGACGGTTGGCATTCCGCTCGAGGCGATTCGACGGGCCCGCCGCATCGAGGTCAAAGACATCTGCCGCACCGGCGATGGCGAGGCGCTGCTCGAGGACGGGAAGACGATTGCATTGGTTGCGCTCAGCCGGTTCCTCGGCGGAAACGTGCAGCCTCGGCGCGCCTTTCGTTCGGTGCTGATTCTTCAGGTGGGCAGTGACTGCCTCGCGGTGGGGGTCGACCAGGTCCTGCAGATTCAGAGCGTGGTGCTGCGCCGTCTGCCTTCGGTGATTGGATCGCTGCCGCTGTATGCCGGAGCGTCCTTCGACGTAGACGGAAACCCCCAGCCGGTCATCGACCCCGCGGGGTTGATGGCTGTGGTTCGGGCCGAAGCGGGGCGCGCAGAAGTGACGTCGGGCGCGAATGTGAAAATGGCGCGGCTGCTGGTGATCGACGATTCGCTGACCACCCGCATGTTGGAAAAGAGCATTCTCGAGTCGGCCGGCTACGAGGTGGATCTGGCGGTTTCGGCCGAAGACGGCCTTGCGAAGGCGGCGAAGCGCTCATACGGGCTGTTCGTCTGCGACGTGGACATGCCTGGGATGAGCGGCTTCGATTTCGTGACCCGGACCCGGGCAGACCAGGTGCTGAAGAAGGTGCCGGCGATCCTGGTCACGTCACGCAACTCGGCCGAGGACAAGCAGCGCGGCGCCGACGCGGGGGCCAGCGGCTACATCGTGAAGGGCGAGTTCGATCAAGTGACCTTGTTGGGAAAGATTCGAGACCTGCTCGAGGCGGCGCACTGATGGCCTGCCTTCGGGTGCTGGTGGTCGAGGACTCGCTGACGATGCGCGAGCGCCTGCTCGAAGTGCTGCGGGCAGACCCCCAGATCGAGGTCGTGGGGCAGGCCAGCGACGGACGAGAGGCGATCGAGCTGTGCCAGCAGCTGCGCCCGGATGTCGTCACCCTCGACATGGTGTTGCCGGTGATGAGCGGCCTGGCGACGACCGAATACATCATGGCGTACTGCCCGACTCCGATTCTGGTGGTCTCGTCTTCGTTCAATCGCGGCGCGCTGTTCAAGACCTTCGAGGCGCTCAACGCAGGCGCGGTCGAGGTGATGGAAAAGCCGCGGGTCGACGAGGTCGACGAAGAATGGAATGCCAGACTGTTGAGCACGGTGAAGTTGGTGGGGCGGATCAAGGTAATTTCCCACCTGCGGGCCAAGCTCGACCGGCCCCGGCTCGATTCCCCTTCGGCCGCGCCGTTACCCGCGATCGGGGTTGCCCGCGGCCATTCGCTGGTGGCGATCGGCGCCTCGACTGGCGGTCCAGCCGCGGTCTGTGAGCTGCTGCGGGCATTGCCCGCCAACTTCCCCTTGCCCATCTTTCTGGTGATTCACGTCGGCAAGATGTTCGGCGATGGGCTGTGCGATTGGTTGCGCGGGGAATCGCCGATTCCGGTGGCGCATGCGCGCGATGGTGAAGCGATCCCTTCGGTAGGGAACTCGCGAGTGCTGATGGCACCTGCGGACCGGCACCTGAGCTTGCAAGGAGGAAAGATTCGGCTGACTTCGGCCCCCGAGCGGCACTCGTGTCGGCCATCGGTCGATGTGCTGTTCGAGTCGGTCGCGCGTGAAGTCGAACGGTCGGCGATCGCCTGCCTGTTGACGGGCATGGGCAAAGACGGGGCCCAGGGAATGCTGGCAATCAAGCGCGCCGGAGGGCTGACTCTGGCTCAAGACGAGGCCAGCTCGATCGTGTACGGAATGCCGCGAGAAGCCGCGCAGCTGGGCGCGGCCGATCACATTCTGGCCCTCGACCAATTCGCCCCCACCCTGCGGCGGCTGTCCCGAGGCGAGACCTGACCGCGCGGGTGTTGGTGGTGGACGACAGCCTCACGGTCCGAATGGATCTGGGCGACGCCCTCGAAGCGGCCGGGCTGCTCACCACCCGGGCGGCCAGCGGCGCGCAAATGCGCGAGGCGATGACGAAAGAGACCTTCGGGTTGATCATTTTAGACCTGGTGCTGCCCGACGCCGACGGCATCGATCTGCTCGCCGAGCTGCGCAGGAACCCGGGTACCGCTTCGATTCCGGTCATGTTGTTGACGAGCGAAATCGAAGTGAAGGACCGCGTCCGGGGGCTCACCACCGGCGCCGACCAGTTCATCGGTAAGCCGTACGACGCCGCTTATGTGATTGAGCGCGCGACGCAGCTGACGGCAAAGAGCGCTTTGGTTCCGGTCGCGGTTGGAAATGAGACGGTGCTGATCATCGAAGACAGCCTCACGTTTCGCGAAGAGCTCAAGGCCGCGCTGACCGGCGCTGGCTACGCAGTGCTGACGGCCGCCTCGGGGGAAGAAGGGCTGAGCCTGGCCGCGACCCGGCGCCCGAACGCCGCGGTGATTGACGGGAACCTTCCCGGAATCGACGGAGCGACCGTGGTGCGAAGGCTGCGCGGGGACACCGCGCTGCGGGGGATGCCGTGCGTGATGCTCACTGGCTCGAGCGCCCAGAGCGACGAGCTGATTGGGCTCGAGGCGGGGGCCGATGCGTACGTACGCAAGGCCGATGACCACGCGGTGTTGTTGGCGCGGCTCGCCTCGTTGCTCCGCGGAGCGAGGTCCTCGGCGCCGCGGGATCTCGCGTCGACTCCGATTGCGGCCCGGAAGATCCTGGCGGTGGACGACAGCCCGACGTACCTCAATCAGCTGGGCGATGAGCTGCGTGACGACGGCTACGACGTGGCCTTTGCACGGTCGGGTGAAGAGGCGGTCGAGTTGCTGAAGGTCGAGGCCTTCGACGGGATCTTGATGGACGTAATGATGCCCGGCCTGGGAGGCCTCGAGGCGGCGCGGCAGATCAAGGCCATTCCGGCGATGCGGGACATTCCGTTGGTGATGCTCACTGGGAAAAGCGATCGCGAGGCGATGATCGAAGGGCTGAACGCCGGCGCGGACGACTACGTCACCAAGTCGGCTGAGTTCGAGGTGCTCAAGGGTCGGTTGCGTGCCCAGCTGCGACGAAAACATTTTCAAGACGAGAATCGCCGCGCGCGAGAAGAGCTGAGCACCAGGGAAATCGAGACGGCCCAGGCGCGTGCGGCGCACGATCTGCTCGAGGCGCGGACCAAGATGGAAGCGCAGCTGACCCAGTCGGCCCGTCTGACTGCCATCGGGGCGATGGCGTCTGGAGTCGCCCATGAGGTCAACAGCCCGCTCGGTTTCATCCTCGCCAACCTGAGCTTCATCGCCACCGAGGTCCGTGAGCTGGCCGAGGGCAAGCCCGGTTCTGCTGACCAGCTCGCATTGCTGGCGGAAGTGACAGCCGCGATCGCCGAGGCGACCAGTGGGGTCGAGCGGGTGCGCAAGGTGGTGGCCGATTTGCAGAATTTTTCTCACGTCGATCAAGAACAGCGCGCGCCGTTGGATCTGCGACGCACCCTCGAACAATCGCTGGTCGCGCTTGGGCCCGAGCTCGAGGCGGTCGCTGTGGTCGAGACCGACTACGCCGACATTCCCTCGGTCAATGCCAACGCCGCGCGGGTCAGCCAGGTGTTGATTCAGGTGATCCTGACCGCGGGGCAAACCCTGCCTCGACAGCAGCCGAACAAGAATGTCCTCTACGTGAAGACGTTCACTTCCGAAGCGGGCGCGGCGGTGGTGGAGATCTCGACCAATGGTCCGGCCCTCGCTCCCAGGCTGGTCACCCAGATGTTCGACGCAGCGCGGCCGGTGGGGGCGCTCGGCTCGGGCTTGAGCATGTCGATTGGCAGTGGGCTCGTCGCCGCGATGGGCGGAAAGATTGCGGTCGAAACCCAGCCCGGTCGGGGAGTCATTTTCCGGATCGAGCTGCCCCCCGCGCCCGATGCCCCGAGCTTGAGAGCGGTCGCAAGCTAGCCGGTCGGAAGCCACGCGCGGGGCTTCAAGAATTCGCGCAGGCGCAGCTCGAGGCCGGCATCGGGACTGCGGTAGCTCCAGGCGGCGAGCGGCGGCATCGAGACGAGAATCGAATCGGTTCGACCTTTCGATTGCAGCCCGAAATGGGTGCCGCGATCGATGACGAGGTTGAACTCGGCGTACCGGCCTCGACGATAGAGCTGAAATTCGCGCTGCGCGGCGGTGAAGGCGGTGTCTCTTCTGCGCTGGAGGATCGGCACATACGCATCGAGGTACGCGTCCGCCAGGCGCGCAACGAATGCGAGGCAGCGCTCGGCATCTGCGGCGATCGGAGTGCTGGCGTCATCGAGGTCATCGAAGAAGACGCCACCCACGCCACGCGCCTCGTCGCGGTGAGGCAAGAAGAAGTACTCGTCGCAGCGCTGCTTGAAGTCCGGGTAGGCCAGCGGGCTCAAGCTCGCGCACGCGTCGGCGGCCTGTTGATGCCAATGGCGAGCGTCTTCTTCGAACGGAAGGTACGGAGTGAGATCGAACCCACCTCCGAACCACCAGAGATCTCCCGCGTGGATCATTCGGACATTGAAGTGACTCGTGGGCGCCCAGGGGTTGTGCGGGTGGGTGACCACCGACACCCCCATCGCCCGAAACGCCTTCCCCGCCGCCTGGGGGTGTCGCTGCGTCGCGGACGGAGGCAGGGCAGGGCCACTCACGTCCGAGAAGTTCACTCCCGCGCGCTCGAACAGCTTGCCCTTCTCGATCACGCAGGTCCGGCCTTCGCCCGCGAGCCGACCGTCGACCGCTGGCCGCTGCCAGGCATCGACTTCGAACGAGCCGCCGTCCTCGGACTCGAGGGCGTTCAAGATGCGCTCGTGGATCTTCGCAAAGGCGTCGCCACTCATCGGTCGAGCTCTCTGCGAATGCGCTGGGCCAGGGCGGCAATGAACGGGGGATCATCATTCACGCAGGGCACCAACCGCAGCTCTTCGCCTCCGGCGGCGCGAAAGGTGTCCCGGGCCTCGACTCCAATCTCTTCGAGCGTCTCGAGGCAGTCGCTGACGAACGAGGGGCATGCCACCGCCAGCCGCTTGACCCCCTTCTTCGCCAATTCGACCAACACCACGTCGGTGTAGGGCTCGATCCACTGGCGGCCCTTGAGCCGGCTCTGAAAGGACGTGGAGACCGGCAGCTTGGGAACCCGCAGCGTCAGCGCCGCGCTGGTCGCGATGCACTGGGCGCGATAGCAGCCGTGGTTCGCGGTGGTGATCCGATCGCAGCACCCCGAGGTTCCGCAGACGCCTCCGGTGGGACGGGTGGTGTCTTGAAGCTGGTTCAGCGGCAGCCCGTGGTAGCTGAACAGCACATGGTCCGCGTTGATCGCGGCGCAGGTCTTCTCGATGCCGGCGGCGACCGCGTCGAGCCACGCCGGTTCATCGTAGAACGCGCCCACCACCCGAATCGAAGGGACGAACGACCGCTTCGCCAGGTAGGCGAACACCCCGTCCAGCGCACTGCCGGTACTGGCCGAGGCGTACTGCGGGTACATCGGAACCAGCACCAGCTCGGTCACTCCACTGCGCAGCATTCGTTCCAATTGATCTTCGAGCAGCGGCTCGCTGTAGCGCATCGCCGCTGCGACCTCGACGCCGGGCAATTTTTCCCGCAGCGAAGTGGCCTGCGCCAGCGAATGTCGGATCAACGGAGATCCCTCGCTGGTCCAGATCGTCGCGTACCGGCGAGCGCTCTTTCCCGCGCGGAACGGCACGATGATCAAGTTCACCAACAGCCAGCGCAAGACGGCCGGCATGTCGATCACCCGACCATCGCCCAGGAATTTCCGAAGGTACCGTCCGACCGCGCCCCGCGTCGGCTGCTCGGGCGAGCCGATGTTGAGCAGCAGCACTCCAGCTTTCGTCCCCTGAACCACGATTGCGGTCATCGCTTGAACAAGTAGCCGCGACCGCGGACGGTGATGAAAAACGTCGGAGCTTCCGCGTCAATTTCGAACAGCGCACGCAACCTCGAGACCGCACCGTCCACCGTGCGATCTCCGGTCGCCTCGGCGCCCCAGACTTCTTCGAGAATGTCCGACCTTGAGAGCACCTTGTCCTCGTTGTGCGAAAAATACGTGAGCAGCTTCAATTCCTTGTCCGAAAGTGAGAGCTCGCCGTCCTGGGTCAGCGCGCGACCGGTGTCGAAGCGAACCCAGAACTTCCCCAGCGACAGCTTCGCCGCCGCGGGAGCGCTCTGGCCTTTTCCTCTTCGCAGCAGCGCCCGCACCCGCGCCAGCAGCTCGGGAATGTCGAACGGCTTGGTGACGTAGTCATCGGCGCCGCAGTCGAAGCCGCGCACCTTCGACTGCCGATCGCTGCGCGCCGTCAGCAGCAAGATCGGAAACTTCAGCTGTTGGTCCCGTGCCTCGCGGGTCAACGTAAAGCCATCTCCTCCGGGAAACATCACATCGATGATCGCCAGATCCGGCCGGGTTTTCAGCGCCTCGAGCCCGGCGGCGAAGGTCCCCGCGCTCGTCACTTCGTAGCCGACGTGTTTCAGATTGAAGACCACCAGATCTCGCACCAGCGGCTCGTCTTCAATCACCACCACCCGTTCAGCCACCGGCGAGAACCTCGGCCAGTCGTTCGACGTCTTTCGTCTCGTGGGCGGCGCTGAAGAAGCCGACTTCGTACGCCGAAGGAGGGAAGTACACCCCCTGGTCCAGCCAACGGCGGTACGGCGCGCGGAACTTCTCGATCGCCGTCTTCGAGATGCCTTCGGCCGTCGACGGAATGTCGCCGGAAGGGTCGAAGTACGGCCAGACGATGCTGCCCACCCGTCGCCATCGGGGCCCCGCCGGGAACTTCGCCACCGCTGCATCGAACGCCTGCCCCAATTTTTCGAGCGCCTTGTACGGTGCGCCCGTTCGCAAAATCTCGAGCGTCGCCAGCCCCGCAGCCAGCGCGACCGGATTTCCCGCCATCGTCCCCGCCTGGTACACGCCCCCGAGCGGCGCCAATTTTTCCAGCAGCGCCTTCGAGCCGACCACCGCTCCGACCGGAAGGCCTCCGCCGACCACCTTTCCGAGCGTCGTCAGATCGGGAGTGATCTCCACCACCTTCGCGTACCCGTGGAACCCGAAGCGGAACCCGGTGATCACTTCATCGAAGATCAACAGCGACCCGTATTTCTGGGTGATCTCGCGAAGCGACCGCAGCCACCCCACGCTTTGAGTCAGCAGTCCGTTGTTCGCCGGCAGCGGCTCGAGGATCACCGCGGCGATCTGCGGGCCGTACTGCTTGAACGCCGCTTCCAGCGCAGCCGCATCGCCCAGCTCGATCACGATCGTGTCGTGCGCGACCGTGGCCGTCACCCCTTCACTCTCGGCCAGCCCCAACGTCGCCACCCCCGAGCCCGCCTTCACCATCAGCGCGTCGACGTGCCCGTGGTAGCAGCCCGAGAACTTGAGCAGCAGCGGGCGCTTCGTCGCCGCCCGGGCCAGCCGCACCGCGGTCAGCACCGCTTCCGTTCCCGAGACGACGAACCGCACCATCTGGTGCGCGGAGAAGGCCTCGAGCACGCGCTCAGCCAGCTGGGCTTCGTGCCGATGGCAGGTTCCGAACGTCAGTCCATCGCGCGCCGCTTTGCAGACCGCTTCAATCACCGCCGGGTGGGCGTGGCCCAGGATCAGCGGACCCCAGCCCAGACAGAAGTCGAGGTACTCGTGCTGATCTTCATCGACGATTCTCGCCCCGCTGCCCCGACTGATGAAGACTGGAGATCCGCCCACGTGTCGAAAGGCCCGAACCGGGCTGCTCACCCCACCGGGCAGCACATCCTGGGCGCGAGCGAAGAGCTTCTCAGAGGCGGCTGCAGATCGGGTCGAGGGCATCCATTGTCTCCACGTAGTCGGGCGAAGAGAGCGCCGCGAGCTGTTGTTCCCATTCAGGTTTGCTGTCGGCCGCCGGCACCGACCACTTCGCGGCCCGCCAGCGTCCATGCGCCTGCAGGCCGACCCACACCGTCTGATCTTCGACGTAGCAGCCAAACGGAGTGCTGCAGCCGCCTTCGAAGACCCGCAGCAGATCGCGCTCGATGGTCACCGCGCGAGCGGTCTCTTGATGGTGAATCAAACCCAGCAAAGCCCGGGTGTCGGCGTCGTCCTCGCGGCACTGCACTCCCACCGCTCCCTGGCCCGGAGCCGGCGTCCACAAGCGCGGGTCCAGCCGAAACACCGCCAGCCCTTCCATCGACAGCGCGAGGCGCTGAATCCCGGCGGCGGCGATCAAGATTCCGTCGTACTGCCCCGCCCGCAGCTTCTCGACCCGGGTCGGAACGTTGCCGCGCAACGGAACCGAGATGGTTCCCGGAGCAAACCGCTCGAGCTGCGCGGCGCGCCGCAGGGAAGAGGATCCAATCCGCGCGCCCTGGCCCAGGGGAAGCGGGCTGGACGCGTTGAACTTCATCACCTCGGGCCGAACCAGCAGCAGATCAAACGGGGAGGCCCGCTCGAGCACCGCGCCCAGGCAAAGCCCGGCCGGCATGCGGGTCGGAAGGTCTTTCAAAGAGTGAACCGCCAGCTGCACCGACTTCTGGTGAAGCGCCGCCTCGAGCTCCTGGGTGAAGAAGCCTTTTTCGAGCTGCCCCACCAGCCGCTCGGCCAGGCTGGTGTCCCCCTGGGTGGTGATGATCCGCTCGACGATCGGCGGCCGACCCTGGGTTCGATGCTCCAGCAGCGAGATCACATTGCGCGTCTGCCAAAGGGCGAGGGCACTGCCTCGGGTTCCAGCGACGAACGCTTTCATTTTCGGGAGCCTCCGGCGGCGCTCAACATCTGGTGGGCGAACTTGGCGATCGACTGCCGCAACTTCTCGGCCTTCGGGCGCGGCAGATCTTCGAGCAGGCCAGGCAGCGTCTCGGCAAAATATTTCCGGCGCGTCTCTTCGAGGCTCGACAGGCGACCGGGCCGCGCGTGGTCGGCGAGGGCTACCTTCAGATCATCGGTGGCGCGCCGGGCCAGGGAAATCAGCCTCGTCCGCTGCGAGTCGTCCAGCTGCTGCCGCTGTCCCGCCAGCAGGGCGTCGAGATCCAGCCGTTCCCAACCCGGGGCGCTCAACACCTGGGCCGGGCAGCCGATGTCGATGCACAGCCGCGATGAGGTGATTGCCGGCAGCTCGAGATAGGCGCCCACCGCTCCGGTGCAGACCACCACGTGCGCGCCGGCTTTCGCCAGCCGCTGCAGCTCGTCGCCATCGCCGCGCTTGCAGCCCACCACGTGGGTGAAGCCCGCCCGCAGCAGGGCCCGCTGGGTCGCGCGTCCGACTTCGCCCAGGCCCCAGATCACGATCGGCGCCTCGGGCCTTGCGACCTCGAGCAACACCGCGACCACCAGCGACTGAATTCCCGCCGTGGGGACGGCGGCTCCTTCTGCGCGACGCTGGTGAATCAACGTCTCGGTCTGCTTCCAGACCTGGCGCAGCACGCCATCGGTGGTGCTCTTCTTGTGCGCGTTGGCAAAGCCGGTCAGGACCTGGCGGCCGACAGCCGACTCTCCTTCCGCCACCGAGTCGAGCCCCAGCACCACCCGGAACAGGTAGTTCGCAGCGGGCATCCCGTGCTTGGAATGAAGGGTGAGCTTCGTGTCCGGGCAACGCATCGCCAGGGCGCTGACCAACATCGACGCCGCCCACTCTGGAGTCGAAGTCGAGAGCACCCACTCGACCCGCGAGCAGGTGACGATGCGCACGATGCCCTGCACGTGCCCGCCTTCGCGCAGCTGAGCGCTGGGCGACGCGTCTCCTTCATCGAGCTGGTGCAGCCGCGCTCGCAGCTTGGTCGGCACGTCGCGAAAGCTCGCTCCGACAATTGCGAGGGGAAGGCTCATGCGCCTGCGGCGACCTCGTCACAGAGCGCGGTGACCGATTCGACCGGAGTCGGGGGCAGAATCCCGTGCCCGAGGTTGAAGATGTTGCGCGTGCTCGGGTGTTTGCCCATTTCGTCCAGCAGCGCGCGGGTTGCCGAGCGCACCACTTCCGGAGAGCTGAACAGCAGAATCGGGTCGATGTTTCCCTGCAGCAGGTGGTTTGGATACGCCGCACGCGCCTCGGCCCAGGGGGTGCGCCAGTCGAGGCTGAACCCATCGACTCCGGATTCTCCGAGCACGGGCAGCAGGTGGTGGCCGCCGCGGACGAACAGCAGCGTGCGCCGCCCCTTCGCCTTCATCGCGGAAGTGATTTTCTGCAGCGCGGGGATCGCGAACCGCACGTATTCCTCGCGGGACAAGAGCCCGCCCCAGGTGTCGAACAGCTGGACCAGATCGGCCCCGGCGGCGCACTGGGCTTCGAGCAACCCGGTGACGACTTCGGCGATCGTCGACAGCGCGCGCTCGGCCAGCTTCGGCTCGTTGTGCAGCATCGTCCGCGCGTGGCGAAAGTCGTCGCTGCCGCCGCCTTCGACGCTGTACGCAAACAAGGTGAATGGCGCGCCGGCAAACCCGATCAACCCGTGTGAACCATTGAGCGTCTTGGCCAGGTGCGAGACCGCGGCGGGCACGTAGCTCAACCGCTGCTGCACTCCGTCGACCTTCCACGCGGCGAGGTCGGCCGCAGAGCGCATCGGGCGGGCAATCAGCGGGCCTTCTCCTTTGCCGAAGGTGACCCCCAGCCCGAGCGCTTCAGGCACCACCAGAATGTCGCTGAAGACGATCGCCGCATCGATCTTGAACTTTTGCAGCGGCTCGAGGGCGACCGCGGTCGACAGCTCGGGGTTCTGGCAGACGTCCCAGAACCCATGCTTCAAGCGCGTGGCGCGGTACTCGGGAAGGTATCGGCCGGCTTGACGCATCAGCCACACCGGGGGCCGGTCGACCGGCTCTCCTGCCAGTGCCGCCAGAAATCGCGCTCTTCGAGTCAGCTTCTGCATCGTGCCTTCAAAGCCCAGCTCGGGCTCGCCATCGTCACCAATCTGTCACCCCGGGTGCGCGCCGCGTGAATCTCTGCGCTGATCTCCCCCGACGTGATTTCGACCTGGGTCTTGACGCGCGCACAGCCGGACGCAGACGCGGATGCTGCCGTTCTGCGCGCAGAGGGAATAACCGCGCGGGTGGTCCCGTGCATCGAACGCGTCGCACTGGGGTGGCCGAAGTGGGCGACCGCGCATGATCACCGGGTGATTTTGATCAGCAGCCCGTTCGCTGCAGCTCAGCTCGCCCAGGCCTGGCCCACGCTGCCGGCTCCCCGTCCCAAAGTTGCGGCGATGGCGCCCGTCACTTCGCTCAAGCTGGAAGCCGAAGGCATCCCCGTGGACGTCCGGGCCGAAGGAGGGGTGGTCGCCCTCGCCCAGGCCCTGCAGCGATGGCACGGGCAAAACCACGGAGCTCTGGCGGTCCTGTATCCGACCAGTGATGCCGGCCTTCGCCAGGCCGAGCAGGACGAAGCGATCGCGCTGATGCGCTCGTTTGCGGTGGTGGATCGGGTTCCGGTGTATTCGACCCGCGCACCGGCGGGACTGGACGCCGCGCTCGCCGGGTTGGAACCGGGGCTGGGGTACGTCTTCATGAGCCCTTCGGCAGTCGAGAATGCGCTGGCCTCTTTCGCCGCCCAGGGGAAGGGGCTGTGGGCCGGGGCGGTGGCCTGCATCGGGCAATCGACGCTTCGCCGCTTTGTCGAGCGGGCCGTGCAACCGGCGCCGACCCACCATTCATCATTCGGCGCTTTCGTGACGGCGCTGCTCAAGGAGAAGACGCGATGAAGATTCCTGTTCGGATGCGCCGGCTGCGCCGAAACGCCGGTATTCGTCGGCTGATGGAAGAAACGTCGTTTGGGCCCCAGAACCTGGTCCAGCCGTACTTCGTGGTTCCTGGCACGGGCATCCTCAAAGAGGTCAAAGCGGGGTACGGGCTGTGGCACATCAGCGCCGACCGGTTGCTCGAAGAGGTGCAGCCGCTGGCCAAGGCGGGCCTCGGAGGCGTGATGCTCTTCGGGGTCCCCGACGAGAAGAGCGATGATCCCACACGACTGCCCGCCCAGCTCGCGCCGCTGACCGAAGGAATCCAGCGACTGAAAGATGCGCTGCCGACGGTGCCGCTGTTCGCCGACGTGTGCTTGTGCTCGTTCACCACCCACGGGCACTGCGGGGTGGTCGAAGGCGATCAAATCGTCAACGACAAGAGCGTCGAGCTGCTCAGCACCTTCGCCGTATTGCTGGGTAAAGCGGGGATCGACTTCGTTTCCCCCAGCGACATGATGGACGGCCGGGTGGCCGCGATGCGCGCCGCGCTCGATGGAGAAGGGCTCACCGATGTCGGAATTCTCTCCTACGCGGTGAAGATGGCTTCGGCCTTCTACGGTCCGTTTCGCGATGCGGCCCACAGCACTCCCTCGTTCGGAGACCGCGCCAGCTACCAGCAGCCGGCCAACAACCGCCGCGAGGCGCTGCGCGAGCTGCAGTTGGACGAAGCGGAAGGGGCCGACGCGCTGCTGATCAAGCCCGCGATGACCAACCTCGATTTGCTTCGCGACGCCCGCGAGCGGTCCGACCTGCCGCTGTTCGCGTACCAGGTGTCCGGGGAGTACGCGATGATTCGCGCCGCTGCCGACGCCGGGCTGCTCGACTTCGAGCGGGCAATTCGCGAGACCATTACTTCAATCAGGCGGGCAGGCGCGGACGCAGTGGTGAGCTACTACGCGCGCGTCCTGCTGCGCAGGTGAGAGCGGAAAAGAGCCCCAACCCCGGGGCGAGAAGACGGACGGCGAAAACGTTGCGCTGGGAACGCGGTTGCGTTTCCCATTGTTTGGTCTAGAAATTATGACGCGCTGATCTACGAGGACCGGCGCGGGGGGCAGTCGAGATGATTGAGATTTTCAAAGAACGGCGGATGTACAGCTACTCACAAGCGCGGTGTCACGAGCGCTACCCGGCGCAATTTCCAGTGCTGGTGAAATGCAACGAGTACCGGCTGTACGACGAAGTCCGTGACGTTTCGGAAACAGGAATCGGAGTGGCGACCCTGCACCCGATTCCTCCGATGAGCCTGGTCAAGTTGGTGCTGGAAGCGCCCCACGTGCGGGACCCGATCGAAGTGGTGGGCCGGGTGATGTGGAGCCGGCCTGGAGCGATGGGAATTCGCTTCGAGCAGTCGGACACCCGGCTGTTTGACGCGGTGGATCGCATCGCCAAAGACCTGCAGCGCATCTGAAACGCCGCGCTATAAAGCGCGGGTTTTGAATCGGCTCTTCCTGCTCGTCGCGTCCCTGCTTTGCGCGACCGCGTTCCCTCAAGCAAACAGCGATCGCGTCAGCGCCGGCGGGTACTACCGGATCATGGCGCGCCCCGATTTTCAGGGTGGAATCGGGCGGTTGGGCTTCTGGAATCTCTACGGCAGGCTGCTCAACGAAGACCCGTTCGCGTCGCTCGAGCTGAAGCTCGACATGCTGCAGGCCCCCCCGGGTTCCAGCGCCACCACCGCCAGCATCCACGCCAAGATTGAAGGAGGCACCGTCGCCAACTCGGACTTCAAGAACGGGTCGCTGGCCTTCTTCCGGCTCGCCCAGCTCTACGCGGAAGTGGGCAATGTCTTTCTGGACAAGGTCACCTGGCGGCTCGGCACGCTCGAGTACTTCTTCGGCGGAGACCTGAGCCTCTACGATCGGAAACCGGCCGCGCTCTTCACCGACACGGTCGGGCTGATGGCCACCTACCGGCACGATCGGTTCGACCTGCGAATCGGGCTGGGCGACTCGGGCTTCGCCGTTCGCGGGCTGAACTACGCCCCCATCTTCAACGCCGGCGCCGGCGCGACGGTGCGCCTGGTCCCCGGACACCTCGAGGTGGGGGGAGGCGCCCAGGTCGCCTACGAGCCGTTCGTCGAGGGCAATCGCAACTCGAGCTACGTCACTCCCGAGGTCCGGTACGAAGACTTCCTGCGCAAGGAAGTGGTGAAGCACTTCGTCGAGACCCACCCGGGGCAAGAAGGGCTGTTCTTCAAGCCCCAGCCCAGCGCGCAGCCGTCCACCTCGTGGCGCGCGGTGGGCTACCTGGGCTTCGGGGAATTCGGCCCCCTGAAATGGGACAAGCTCTTCGTTTCCTATCGCCGGCTGCACCCCGACAATTTCTACGACGAAGGAACTGTCCGCATCTACATCGCCGACCTCACCCGCGACCGGTACCAGCTCGAGCTCGGCAATGAAGCGCTGGTGACGATCTGGCCCGAGCGCATCGACGCCGCCTGGGGCGTGCTCTACGGGGACGACAGCAACCTCGCGAACACCATCGCTGCCGGGGAAGACAACCGCACCTATATGTCGACGGTGTTGAGGGTGCAGGTCTACCTGACCCACACGGTCCACGTGCTGCTCGAGGGGGTCCTCGCGCAAGAGAAGTCGAAGAACGGCAACTTGTGGCGCGAGCACTACGACTCGATTTTCCGCAACACCGCTCTGACTTCCGATAGCCGCGGCCTCGAAATGGGCGATGCCCGCGTCCGCAACACGATGCAGCTCAAGGGCGGGCTGGTGCTCAATCCCACCGGGCTGGGAATTTACGCGCGCCCGTCGCTTCGGCTGCTGTACGGAGTGCAGTACTCGAGCATGCAGGCCGCGTTCGGAAACGGCTTTTCGGAATCGCTCAACCAGTTCAACGAATTCCCGGTCGGCTCCGAGCGCCACTGGCACCACCTCATTTCGCTCGAGTCGGAAGGGTGGTTTTGATGACGCGCGTGGCCTTCGTCCTGCTGGTGCTGGCCGGTTGCGTGCGAAGCGTCCCGCAGCAGAAGGCGAAGGTGGCCACCCCGCTGACGGTGGGCTGGGCGCTCGAGTCTGATCGTTCGGCCGAGTCGCTGCCGGTGCCGCCGAAGCTCACGTCGCAACTGGCCCTCGCGGTGCGAGAACGCAACCTCGCGTTCGAAGACGTGGGGCCGCTGAACGGAGCGCGGCTCACCGCCCCCCGCCTGGAAGCGCTGCGCGCGACGAACGCTTCGGGTTGGGTGCTGCTGGTTGAAGCGCGGGCCTCGTTCTTCTCTCAGCTCGAAGGCCGCTACCGGTGGACCGTCGTCGTGAAGCTGACCGCTTCGTCGAAGCCGGGCGAAGCGGTGGAAGACTCGTTCACCGTTCCCGCGCTGCTGCAGTTCGAGCACGAGCGAGAAGCGCAGGCGCTGGACGCGGTCGCCGCAGACATCGCTCAGCGGGCGGGCACGCTGCTCGACGGGCTGTTGGTGGGCGCACCTCAGGCAGGCAAGGTCTCAGCCCCCGGTGGGCTGGTCTACTTCGTGATGGTCGATCGCTTTGCCAATGGCGATCGATCGAATGATGGAAAGGTGGATCTCGAGGACCCTGCCGCCTTTCACGGGGGCGATCTTCAGGGTGTTCTCGACCGGCTCGATTGGCTTCAGGGGCTGGGAGTCCGCACCGTCTGGCTGTCTCCGGTGTTCGCGATGCGACCGGACAAGTACGGGCCCTGGGGTGCGTTTCACGGCTACTGGACCTGGGATCTCAACCAGGTGGATCCCCGCTTTGGAAACGAAGCGCTGCTGACCCGGCTTTCGGACGCGCTGCACCAGCGGGGGATGCGCCTGGTGATGGATCTGGTGCTCAACCACGTGGGGCCCGACGCGCCGCTGGCGAAGGAAAAGCCGAGCTGGTTTCATCGGCAGGGGGGGATCACCGACTGGAACGACCCCCAGCAACTGGTCAACGGCGATGTGCACGGGCTGCCCGACCTGGCCACCGAGCGCGAAGACGTCTACCAATTCCTTCTCGACGCGAGCCTGAAGTGGATTCGCGTTGCCCGGCCCGATGGGTTTCGTCTCGACGCGGTCAAGCATCTGCCGCTGGCGTTCTGGTCCCGCTTCAACCGCGACATTCGCAACGCCACCCGCCCCGACTTCGAGCTGCTGGGCGAGATGCTCGATGGCGACCCGGAGCACGTCGCCCGGGTGCAGCGCGAGGGCGGCTTCACGACGATGTTCGATTTCCCGCTTCACTTCGCGATCGTCGACGTCTTCTGCAAAGGCCAGAGCGCAGCGCGGCTCGGCGCGGTGCTCACGTCCGATCGCCTCTACCCCTCGCCCGGAACGCTGACCACGCTGGCCGACAACCACGATCTGCCGAGGCTGATGACCCAGTGCGGAAACGACCTCGAGAAGGCAAGCCAGGCGCTCGCGTTCCTGCTCACCGCGCGGGGCGACCCATCGATCATCTGGGGAACCGAGAGCGGGCAGAAGGGCGAGAAAGATCCTCTCAACCGTTCTTCGATGCAGTTTGCCCAGGCGCCGTTGAGCGCAGAAATCACCCGGTGGACTTCGCTGCGTGCGACCAGCCCCGCGCTCGACCATGGCGTGACCCGGGTGATCGAAGCTTCCCGCGATGTCTTTGCCTCACTGCGCCTGGTCGATGATCAGGCCGCGCTGTTCGTCTTCAACCGTGCCGCCGTCGAATGGAAAGCGCCCGCCCTCGAGGGCACCTGGAATCAGCCCCTGGTCGTCGCGCCACGGTCGGTGAAGCTGTTCCTCGCCCGCGGCTCGTTCAAGCTGCAGACCGCCGCGGCCCGCGCGCTGTCCGGGGGCACCGCGCCGACCCGTGATGTGCGCTTCGTCGCGCGGGGGGCGAGCCAGGACGATGACGTCCGGGTGGTCGGCTCGGGCCCCGAGCTGGGCTCCTGGCGGCCCGAAGCGGGGCTCAAACTCACCGGCGCCATGGGAAGCGCGAAGTTGCCGATCGATGGAGTGTTCGAATTCAAGCTCGCGGTGAAGAGCGGATCCGGTCCGTGGCGTTGGAATACCGGCGAAAACCAGGTTCTGCAGGTCGGCAGCGTCGCACCGCAGCAGGTCGAGCTCAGCTGGAGAGAAGGGTGAGCCCAACCATCGGAGTGGTGCTGCTCCACCGGGGCGACCCGTCGAGCCCCGAAGAGGCGAAGGTCTGGCTCAAGACGGCCTACTCCGACCCACTGGCCTACCGACTCTCGTTTGGAAGTGAGGCCCAGAAAGCGCTCGCGGTGCCGCTGGCCTGGTGGGACGGCAAGGCCCTGGCCCAGAAGCTCAGAGACATCGGGGGGAAATCTCCCGTCGTCTCGAAGACGGTGGAGCTCGCGCACGCGCTCGAGGCCAGGCTCAATGGGCTGGGCGCGGCGAGGTTCAAGGTGCTCCCCGGCTTTCGTTACAACTCACCGTCCGCGGCCGAGGCCTGCGCCGAGTTCCAAAAAGAAGGGATCCAACGCATCGTCGGGCTCTCGCTCTACCCGCAGCAGTGCAAGCGTTTCTTCACCTCTTCGGGCCAGCACCTGCAGCGGGTGGCAGCCGAAGGCACCGAGGTCTCGCTGATCGATCGCCTCGCCCACCCGCTGTACTTCGAAGCGGTGCGGACCTCGATTGCTGCGGCGCTCGAGCGGGCTCCGGACGCTTCGGTCGTCTTCGCCGCCCTCGCGCTCGATCGTTCGGACGCGCTCGAAGGAGACCCCTACCCGGATCAACTGGTCGCCGCGGTCGAGGGGATCATGAGCAAGCTCGAGCGTCCCCATCGCTTGAGCTGGCTCGAGCTGGGAGGCCCCGGCCTGTCGACCGAAGAGATGCTGAAAAAATATCGGGAAGGGGGCTCGGGAAGCGTCGTCCTTTGCCCGTTGGGCACGGTGGTCGATGAGCTCGAATTGATCCACAGCCTCGACTTCAAGCTTCGCCCGATTGCCAAGGCGCTCGGGTACACCCACGTCGAACGCGCGGCTTCAGTCAGCCCCTCGCCGCTGTTCCTCGAGGCCCTGGCGAACCTCGTTCAGGATCATCTCGCCCGGGTCGGCGCGTTGGGCTTCGTCGGGTAGTGACCGAACCCCAGAGCCAGCTGCGAATCGGGCTTGGGCTCTGGGCTGCGCTGCTGGGGGTTGCCGGGTGCGCCACCGTGCCGAGGCCAGAGCCAGCCGAGTCCGGGTGGGTCGAAGTCCACACCCGGCACTTGAACATTCGCGCCCAGCTCGACGAGGGCGCGGCAATCGAAGTCGCCCGCTCGATGGAAGCGGTGCGCTCGGGGCTGACTGCTTTCTTTCAGACCGATCTCGATGAGGATCGCCTTGACGCAGTCTTGTTTCGGGATCACGCCAGCCTCTCGGACTTCGCGCCCTTTGCGGTGCGTGGATTTCTGGTCGAGACCCACTCGGGCCCCTGGTTGGTCACGTCGCTGACCGCGTTTCGAGATTCGTCCTTTCAGATCGTGGAAGCCCACGAGCTCGCGCACCATCTGAGCGCCTACGTGATGCTGCGGCAGCCCCGCTGGCTCAGTGAAGGGCTGGCGTCCTGGCTCGAGACTCTCGAGCTCGACCGCGCCCACCACCGGGTCGTCTTCGGGAAACCACCTTCGTGGATCCGCCCCGAGGACCTGGCGACCCGGCCGGTCACCACCGCCGCGCTGTGGCAGTGGCAGGGGCCGGAAATTCCGCCCCAGGAAGCGTACGGACATGTCGCCCAGTCCTGGTGGCTCGTTCACCACCTGCTCGAAAAACGCCCCGCCCAGTTCGCCGACTTTCGCCGCCTGCTCAAGACGGGCGCAGACCCCCGCGCCGCCTGGAACCAGGCCTTCATCGGGTTGACCGATGCCGCGCTCGATGCCGAGCTTCTGTCGTCGCTGCCCCATCTGACCGATCAGAGATCGGCGCTGCCGTTGAAGCTCGAGCCCGTCGAACCGACCGTCTCACCGCTGCCGGCGGCGGAAGTCCACGCGATTCAAGCGGTGCTGCAAGCCCACAGCTCTGAGCCGCTGGAACGATCTCGCGCGATTCAGAAGATCGAACAGCAGCTGAACGCCGCCCTCGGGTTGGACCCCCAGAACGAACGGGCATTGCTGCTCACCGCCTGGCTCGTCATCGACGACCGCCAGCGAATCGCCTTCTTGCGCCGGGTAGTCGGCCAGCTGCCCTACAGCGGAAAGGCGCTCGGAGCGCTCGCGCTCAACCTGGCTCTGAAGGGCGAAGATCCCCGCGCGATGCTTCAGCACGCCCACGCGCTCGAGCCCACCGACCCCAACATCCTTGACCGGCTGGCCTGGTACTCAGCGGTCTACGGCGAGCCCACCCGGGCCGTCGCGCTCGCCGAAGAAGCGGTTTCCCGGCGACCCTGGTCCCCCGACTTCGTTTCCACCCTCGCCCTCGCGTTGGGTGCTGCCGGCCGTTGCCCCGAAGCCGCCGAACGCCAAGCTCAGGCCCTCGACCTGCTCGGCCATTCCACCCTCGACCGTCGGGCGCTCGAGTCCCAACTCGCCCTCTACGCGCAGGGCTGCAGCCCCGAGCAGCCGATTCGACCCCGGCGGTGAGCGGGGCGTTGACCCTAAAATCAACCAAGCGTATGACGCACCGCGTCTGATCTTCAAAAGGAGTGCGGAACATGGCGAGAATCGGCCGGAGGGTAGCAATCGTCAGGGGGCTGCGAACTCCCTTCGTGAAGGCAGGCACCGTCTTCGGAGAGCTGACCGCCCTCGACCTGGGCCGGCTGGTCGTCCAGGAGCTCGTTCAGCGCTGCGAAATCGACCCTCACGAAATCGACCAGGTGGTCTTCGGCCAGGTGATCCCCACCCTGACCGCGACCAGCATCGCGCGCGAGGTGGTCCTCGCCTCGGGGCTGCCGTGGAAGATCGAAGCCCACACCTCGTCTCGCGCGTGCGCCACCAGCCTTCAAGCGCTGGTCGACGCGGCGAACTCGATCGCCGTCGGCACCTCGGAAGTCGCGATCGTCGGCGGAACCGAGTCGATGTCCGACCCGCCGATCTTCACCAGTCGCCCGCTGGCCCAGGCGCTGGTCCACGCCTCACGCGCGCGCAGCTTTCCGGAAAAACTGAAGCCTTTTCAGAAGCTCAAGCCCAGAGACCTGCTCCCGGTGCCTCCCGCGATCGCCGAGTACTCGACGGGAATGACGATGGGCGAGTCGGCCGAGAAGATGGCGAAGGAAAATGGGATCTCGCGCCTCGAGCAGGACGAGCTGTCGTACCTGTCGCACGTCAACGCTGCCGCCGCGTGGAAGGCCGGCCGCTTCGAGGAAGAGGTGATGCACGTGCCGGTGGCTCCCGCGTTCAAGGAAATCGCCAGCAAGGACAACCTCGTTCGCGAAGACACTTCGATGGACGCGCTGGGGCAGCTGCGCCCGGTGTTCGATCGAAAGTACGGCTCGGTCACCGCGGGAAACAGCTCTCCGTTGACCGATGGAGCGGCCGCAATGTTGGTGATGAGCGAAGAGCGGGCGAAGAGCCTGAAGCTCGAAGTGCTCGGCTACCTGCGTTCCTACGCGTTCGCCGCCACCGACCCCGCAGATCAGCTGCTGCAGGGCCCTGCGTACGCCGCGCCGATTGCGCTCGACCGCGCCGGAATGAAGCTCGGGGACCTGGACCTGATCGAGATGCACGAGGCCTTCGCCGCCCAGGTCGCCAGCAACATCCAGGCGTTCGCCTCGAAGGACTTCGCCTCGAAGCTCGGCCGTTCGGCGGCGCTGGGCGAAGTCGATCGCAGCCGACTGAACGTCAACGGCGGCAGCATCGCGCTCGGCCACCCGTTCGCCGCTACCGGCGCGCGGATCATCACCCAGGCGCTCAACGAGCTGCGGCGCCGCAACAAATCCACCGCGCTTTGCACCATCTGCGCGGCCGGCGGCCTTGGCGCTGCCGTCGTCCTCGAGAGGGCCTGACCATGTTCCGAACCAAAGACTTCAGCCTCGAGACCAGAGAAGGCGTGGCGATCATCACCATCGACGCTGAGAACGAGTCGGTGAACACGCTCTCGCCCGAAGTGGGAGAACAGTTCGAGCAGCTGCTGACCCGGGTGGCAGGCGACGCCAACGCGAAGGCGGTCGTCTTCATCTCTGGAAAGAAAGACGGCTTCATCGCCGGAGCGAAGATCGAATTTCTCCAATCGCTCACGACCCAGGCCGACGCGACCCAGGCCAGCCGCCGGGGCCAGGCCGGGTTCGATCGCCTCGACGCGTTCGAAAAGCCGGTGGTCGCCGCGATTCACGGTGCGGCCCTGGGTGGCGGGCTCGAGTGGGCGCTGGCGTGCGATTACCGAATCGTCACCGACAGTCCCCGCACCGTGCTCGGGTTTCCCGAAGTGCAGCTGGGCCTGTTGCCCGGAGCCGGCGGCACGCAGCGCGCTCCGAAGTTGATCGGCGCCCAGGCCGCGCTCGATTTGATTCTCTCCGGCCGCAATGTGAAGCCCCGCCGAGCGGTGAAGATGGGGCTCGCCGACGAAGTGGTGCCGGTTCCGATTCTTCTTCAGATCGCCTGCAAGCGGGCGCTCGAGCTGGCCGCGGGAACCTTGAACCCCGATCGCACCCGGGGCCTGGGTCTGCGTTCCCTCGGGAAGGGCAAGAGCCTGGCCGAGATCGTCCGGGGGCTGGCCGACAAAGAGGCCTGGGCCGAGTTCGCGCTCGAGGACAACCCGCTGGGGCGCAAGCTGCTGTTCGACCAGGCGAAGAAACAGCTGCTGAAGAAGACGCGCGGAAAATACCCGGCTCCCGAGAAGGCGCTCGAGGTGGTCCGCGCCGGAATGGAACACGGACTCAAGGCCGGCCTCGACGCCGAAGCGGTCGGCTTTGGCGAGCTGGTCGTCAGCGACGTGAGCCATCGGTTGGTCGAAATCTTCCTCGCCACCGTGGCGATGAAGAAAGACAACGGGACCCGGGATCCGAAGGTCAAGCCGCGCGAGGTGAAGAAGGTCGGCATTCTGGGTGGGGGGCTGATGGGAGCGGGCATCGCCTACGTCGCCACCGCCTTTCAGAACGTGTCGGTGCGAATCAAGGACAAGGACGACGAGGGGATCTCTCGCGCGCTGGCTCACGTGCAGGGCCTCTACGACGAGCGGGTGAAGAAGAAGTCTCTGCCGTGGCGCGAGGCGGCGAACAAGATGGCGATGGTCACCGCCACCACCGACTACTCGGGCTTCAAGCAGGTCGAGGTGGTGATCGAAGCGGTGTTCGAAGATCTGAAGCTCAAGCAGCAGTGCGTGCGCGAGGTAGAGAAGGCCGGGCGCCCCGACGTCATCTTCGCTTCCAACACTTCGAGCCTTCCGATTACCAGGATCGCCGAAGCCAGCGAGCACCCCGAGACGGTGATCGGGATGCACTACTTCAGCCCGGTGAACAAGATGCCGCTGCTGGAGATCATCACCCACGCCAAGACCGCCGACGACGTGACGGCCACCTGTGTGGAGCTTGGCCGCAAGCAGGGCAAGACGGTGATCGTCGTCAACGACGGAGTGGGCTTCTACACCTCACGAATCCTGGCTCCCTACCTGAACGAAGCGGCGTGGCTGCTGGCGGAAGGCGCCGACATCTCGGAGCTCGACAAGGCGCTGATCGACTTTGGCTTTCCGGTGGGTCCGATCACCCTGCTCGACGAGGTCGGCATCGACGTGGCCTCGAAGGTGGGGAAGATCCTCTACGAGGCTTTTGGCGAACGGCTGGTCGCGCCTTCCACCACCGACAAGCTCGTCGCCGATGGGCGCCTGGGCCGCAAAGCGAAGAAGGGCTTCTACACCTACAACGGGAAGAAGAAGGCGGTCGACCCGACGGTGTACGCGCTGCTGCCCCACGGAAAAGATCGCAAGCGCCTCGATCGCCAGGAAATGGCCGAACGGTGCGTGCTGCAATTCATCAACGAAGCGGTCCGGTGCCTGGGCGAGGGCGTCCTGCGCAGCCCGCGCGACGGCGACATCGGAGCCATCTTCGGCCTCGGCTTCCCGCCGTTCCTCGGGGGCCCGTTTCGGTACGCGGACCAGCAAGGAATCGGGCGGCTGCTCGAGCGCACCGAGCACTACCAGGAAAAGCTCGGCAATCGCTTCGAGCCGGCTCCGCTGCTGGCGGAGTACGTCAAGGCGAAGAAGAAGTTCTACGGGGCCTGAGGGCTGATCGGAATCGAGGGGCCGAGGTTCAACTCGCCCCGTTTCAAGTCCGGGCCGACTGGCTTCACCACCGGCTGCAGCGGCTCGGGACGGCCAAACCGGTAGGCGATTCGCGCGTGAATCCCGATGTCGATCGCCTCGCCATCGGCGGCGAGCTCGACATCACCCGCGGGGGTCTGCGCGTAGGCCAGAATCATCGGCTCTTCGACGGTGGACCCTTCGGCGTTGGGGGCGAGGGTGAAGTGCGAACGACCCTTGAGCAGCGTGGCCCCGGGCGGAAGCGCGATCGAAACCTCGAGCGGAAAGGGCAGGGGAGCCAACCGCGCAACCCGCGCGACCAGCTCGACCTGGGTCAGATCGCGGCGCACTTCCCGCCACGAGACCTGCACCGGGTTGCGCGCCTGGCTGGTGTGGTCCAACACCGGAGTGGGGGGCGCGGCCGGGGGAGGGCTGGACTTGCACCCCACCAGGAGCAGCATCGCAATGACGACGGGCCGGCTCATAGACACGCTCCGTTGGTGCAGGTCTGACTGGAAGCGCAGACCGAACAAGCACTGCCCCCTTTTCCACAGGACGCGGCGCTGGGAGTCGAGTTGCACACCCCATTGGTCTCGCGGCAGCCGTAGCAGCGGGACGCCGAGCAGATGGGGCTGGCCGCAGCGTACGGGTAATAGATCGTCGGCTGAGTCGCAGTGTTGAGCGCGGTGGCTGAGAACCCACCGCAGACCATCGCGTCCATCAGGTCGGCGAGGAACGGGGAAGAGTCGGGGGTGATGACGACGTTGATCAGGTCCCCGGTCGTCATGTCGATGTCCCAGGTGTGGCGCTTGTAGTTGCGGGCCCAGGGGGTCGCGTTCATGTGCTCCGAGCCCATCGACTGGTAGATGAAGGGCACGGCACTGGGCGACGAGCGAGAGAGGTTCCAAATCATTGCCGACACATCATTCTCATCGATGCGTTGATCCAGCAGCAGGCTCGCACTCGAGCGCGGAATCGCCGAAAGATTGAATGAGTACAGGCGCTGCGACAGGTCGATCCAGAAGGCGCCACTCTGAATGTCGAACCCGACCGGATTGTTGCGCACCGCCGCTGCATGGTAGGTCGCCCACCCTTCGCTGTAGCCCTGACCGGGGAACGTCTTGACGCCCAGCGTGTGGCTTCCGCCTTCGCCCGGGCTGACGGCGTAGCTCGCCATTCGCCAGTGGCCCAGCTCGTGGGTGGTGACCCAATCGCTCCAGTAGGACTGGGCGACCGCGCCACCTCCGATGAACAACTGGGAGTCGATGCCCTGGACCGGGTAGTCGACGAAACAGGCGCCGCAGGACCATGCGGTGTTCAGCCCGAACCAGATCGAGACCGAAAGGCCCTGCTTGCCGCCTTGCAGAACCAGCGCGTCTTTCCAGGTGAGCCGTTGCATGTCGAAGAGGTTGAGCGCTGCTGAGCCCTGGGCCTCGGTCAGCGCGAAGGTCGAGCCGGTGGTGAAGGTGCTGGCGGCCGTGGCCCAGGACCAGAAGCGGGGCGTCGCCCCGAACACAAGGGGCGCAAAAGTTCCCGCCCCGTTTCCCGGGTCGCGCACCGAGTAGCGCACCGTGGTTCCGTCTCCGCCGGCAGCGACAAAGACGATCCGGTCGGTCGCGGTGGGGTTGGCGGCGACCTTGATGCTGAACGCTCCGGTGGGCGAGGTCTCGGCCGAGTCGATCCACGTGTTGGTGCTGTCGATGGAAAGGACGAGCGCACCACTCGAGGGGGCGTTGAAGGCGGGTCCCCATCCGGTCAGCTGGGAGTTGGGATTCTTCGTCGCGTACATCAGGGTACCGGTCACGGTGTTGGTCGCCCCCGCGGCCGGACAGTACGCGCCGATCGGGCTGGCGCGACAACCGGTCGAGCACGCCGTCAGAGCTCCCCAGATTTTGTTGCCCCCGCACGTCTGTACCGAGCTGCCGCTGCAGCGGGTCGCGCCCGGGTCGCACTGGGAGCCGGCACACCACGATTCCGCAGCGTTTGAAGTGCACGTCGTTCCCATACCGCACTTGAACGTCTCTTGCCGTGGCGCGCTGCCGACCGAGGTGTAGCAGTACTGAACTCCACTGGCGGTGCACTGGCCGTTGAACGCAATGCCTGGGCACGACGAGGCAACGATCTCACCTCCTCCTCCTGCCCCGCCGGTTCCGCCGCCGACTCCCGCGCCACCGCCGAGTCCTGCTCCGCCGCCGACTCCTGCGCCGCCGCCGACTCCTGCGCCGCCGCCGACTCCCGCGCCACCGCCGAGTCCTGCGCCGCCGCCGACTCCCGCCCCGCCTCCGCCGCCCGCCCCGCCACCGCCGCCCGCCCCGCCGCCGACGCCGGTTCCGCCGCCGACGCCCGCGCCGCCGCCGACTCCTGCGCCGCCGTCGGAGCCACCGCCCATTCCGCCCCCGGTTCCCGCCACGCTGGTGCAGCGACCGGCGCCGCACACCTGGCTGACCGCGCAGGTGTCGCAAGCAAGTCCCATCGCGCCGCAGATGCCCACCGTGTCACCCGGCTGGCAGACGCCCAGGGCGTCACAACAACCGCCGCACACGTCCGGACCGCACGGCGCCACCGGAGGTGTGCCGCAGGAACAGCCGGCCAAAAAAATCCCTGCCGCAACAGCTGTGAACAGTGTCAGCCGAATCATGGTGTTGGTTCTCCGGGAAGGCCGGCCGGCTTCGATTCCCTGTGATTGGTTGCAAGACCCCTCAACCCCATCATCTGTGCAGCAGCGACTTAGTTGATCATGCCTTCACAAGTGAAGAGCAGCTCGACCTTTGCAAGCGTATCGGCCTTCACCTTCATGCAGGTCGCCGGGCAGAAGTAGACCCGTCCCGCGCTGACGTAGAAGTTCGTCGCTCCAAGGCAGGTCGTCGCGTTCGTCACCTGGGTGAAGCTCTGCTGCGCGCCCCCGACGCCGGGGGTGTAGAGGACGACGATCTTGTTCGAGAGCGAAAAGCCCGACGGAGGAGGAGGAATGGTGAAGTCACAGGCGACCTGCGCCCCGGCCACCACTCCATCGGCAACCTTCTGAAAGACGGTGTTGTATCGGGCAGGATCACAAATCGGGAAGCGCAGGCCCCCGGTCAGAATTGCCAGGTCCTGATATTTCCCGCCGGTGTTCACCGCACCGCCCAGGCCCCCGTCGGGCAGCTCGCACTTCACCGTCACCAGCGGGTCGGTCGGCAGATACGGGTCGGACGGGTTCGGCTTGCCAGCGACGCCGATGATCCCGTGCAGCAGGTAGTTGCGCTGGGCCGCGGTACCAAATTGTTTCGGAGTCAGAGCAAACAAGTTGGTCTCGAAGGCCGCGGCGGTCTGCACTTCGTTGTCGTCGGTGATGATCACGAAGACCTTGAAAGCGTCGTTCCGCAGCCAGGTCGACCAGCCGCCCGCCGCCTGTCCACTGGGGTCGGCGACGTTGTACGTGCTGGTGATCTTCCGCAGCTCGTCGGTGCTGGCGATCTCAGTGCTGTAGTGGAAAAACTTCGGACCATTGGTGGGGGTGGCCGGAGGCGGGGTGCAGGTGGCGTTGCCGCTCAAGGGCTGCGAGACGCAGATGCTCTGGCCGTTGGCCGCGCTGCCGTGCTTCGACAGCAAGATCACCCGGTAGTCGAGTCCGCTCGCGGCGATGATCTGCGCGAAGTTGGTGCTGATGTTCTGTTCGACCCCGATGATCTCGGCGGTCATGCTGCCCGAGTTGTCGATCACGAAGATGATGTCGACCGGCCTCTTTCCCAGAGTGCCGCTGGCCTTCACCGCAACGCAGCTCGCATCAGGGCTGAAGCCACCTCCGGTCCCGCTGTTTCCTCCGCCGGTTCCATTTCCGCCGCCGGTGTTTCCGGTACCCCCGCCCGTACCGCCGTTGCCCCCACCGCTGCCGGTTGGGCCGCGACCCCCGTCCGGCAAGGTTCCTCCGCCACAGCTGCAGCCAGCGAGCGCGATCGAGAGGGTCGCGAGGGTGATCAGAAAAAAAGTTCGCATGAAATGCATCGTCGCCCATCTGCCGCGGCAATTGCACCGCACACAACGGCCCACCTCGGCACCAGAGAGCGCATATAAGCGGGCTCGCTTGAAGCTTCCCCTTGCCATCGCACTGGCCTGCATCGTCTCGGCGACGGCTGGAATCCTGGTGATGGCCCCCCAGACGATCGATTCCGGCGGCGCCGAAGATCAGCCGAAGGTGGCCCTGGTCCGCGCGCTCAACCATTGGGATTCCGCCTGGTACGCGACCATCGCGCAGCGCGGCTACTACTACCGGGGGCCCTTCGAGCAGAGCCCGGTGGCCTTCTTTCCGGGGTACGCGCTGGCGCTGCGCCCCCTGATGGCGATCGGAATAAACCTCTACGTCGCGGGCGAATTGGTCACGTTGTTGTGCGGCCTGGGCGCCTTGTTTCTTTTGCTGCGATGGGAAGCGAAGGTCCGGACCCGCCAGAAGCTTCCCCCCGGCACGACGGGAACCGTGGCGCTCACCCTCTACCCCTTCGCTTTCTACCTCTACGGAGTGATGTACAGCGACGCGCTGTACCTGCTGCTGGCCGTCGCCGCGTTCGTCAACCTCGAGGACGATCGCCCCGCGGTCGCCGCGGTGTTCGGAGCCCTCGCCACCGCCTGCCGCCCGATCGCCCCCGCCTTGATGGTCGGGTTGTTGGTGCGCAGCCTCGAGCTGAGGTTGCGCGCGGGCCAGAAAATCCGGCTCGTGGACCTGCTCCCCGCCTTGGCCGGCCTCGGGTTCGCCGGGTACATGTTCTACCTGTGGCTCGCCTTCGGTGACCCGCTCGCCTTCGCTCACGTCCAGGCGGCCGCGGGGTGGGACCAGCCTCCGGGCCTGGCGACCTGGGCCAAGTTTGAATGGTTCCGGGTGATGTTCCCCCGGGTGGCGCCGATCGTCGCGGTGCGCCTGGCCGGTCACGCGCTCGCCACGCTCGTCTGCCTCGCGCTCGTCATCCCCACCTGGAAGAAGCTGGGGCCCGGCTACGGGCTGTACTGTCTGATCGCGATTGGCTTGCCCGCCCTCTCGAGCAAAGACTTCATGGGCCTGGGTCGGTACGCGATCGCAGCCTTCCCGATTTTTCTCGGGCTGGGCCTGCTGCTCGAACAACGGCCGCGGGTGCGAGCGGTGTGGCTCACTGCCAGCGCGGCGATCCTGGTGGTCCTCGCTTTCAACTTTGGCGGCGGCTCGTACGTGTCATGAATCCCTTCGCCCTCTTCGAGCCGCTGGCCCTGAGCGAAAGGCTCTTCGTTCGCGGCCGAAATTTCACCGCGCCGCTCGAGCAGGTGGCGCGCCGGGCTCCCGAAGAAGGACGCATCGCCGACATCGGCTGCGGGCACGGACTGCTCAGCGCGTGGCTCGTTTGCGATCACCCCGCCCGACAGGTCTTCGGCGTGGATCCGGATCCCCGGAAGATTCAGTGGGCACGCGCTTCGGTGGGCCAACAGGCCAACGCCCGTTTCGAAGTCGGGACCTCGCGCACGCTGCCCGAAAAGAGCTTCGAGGCGGTGGTGGTCGCAGACGTCCTCTACCTGCTGCCGCCCGAGCAATGGCCGGCGTTTTTCGCCGACTGTCGCCGTGCGCTGGTTCCCGGCGGAAAGTTGCTGCTCAAAGAAACCGAAGACGACGGAAGCTGGCGCTATTTCAAGTGCCTCGCCCAGGAACAGCTGATGGTCCGCGTGTTGCGCCGCACCCGCAGCAGTGGATCTCTTCGCTTGATGCCGCGCAGCTTCACCGTCTCTTTGCTCGAGCAGGCCGGCTTCGATGTGCGCGAAGTGGTGACGATGTCGCATGGGTACTCCACTCCGCATGTGCTCTTCGTTTGCGATTCCGGTTAAGGTCGCCCGGTTCGGTCGCAGTCAAAGGGTGCCGTCCGGCAGGTCGCCGGAAATTTCGTCGGAGCCCCTTGCTTATGAAGCGCGCGATCTTGATCTCTTTTCTCAGTGCCTTTGTTTCCGCCTGTTCTTGCGGCGGTCCAATTCCGATTCCCTGCAGCACCAATGCTGAATGCGGCACGGGCTCGAGCTGCGTCAGCGGCAAGTGCACCGGCGGCAAGGGCGGCAGTGGCGGCAACAACGGGGTCGGCGGGAGCAGCGGCACCGGAGGCAGCAGCGGCACCGGTGGAGGCAACATCTCGGTCGGCTGCAACCCCACCGCCGCCGACAACGCCTCGCGAGACACCGACTGCGACGGGCTGTCGGACCTCGAGGAATACAACACGCTCTACACGGGCAACAACAAGACCGACCCCTGCAACAACGACAGCGATGGCGATGGAATTCGCGACGGGGTCGAGATGGGTCGCACCACGACGATGAACGCGGCGTGCGGAACCCGATTTCAGGCCGACGCCGATCCTTCGACCCGTTCGGATCCCACCAACACCGACAGCGACGGTGACACGATCAAGGACGGGGACGAAGACAAGAACAAGGACGGCAAGGTCGACCCCGGTGAGTCCAACCCGATTCGCAAAGACAGCGATTGCGATGGAATCTCGGACCCCCAGGAAATCGCCGGAACGCTGGGCTGCGTCACCGACCCGCTGAAGCTCGACAGCGACGGGGACGGTCTGCCCGACGGGTTGGAAGAAGGGCTGCAGATGCCCGGCGCTGATCCCGTGGTCTGCAAGTACACCGCGGTGGTCTTCGACACCGACCCCACCACCAAGACCTCGGCCTGCAACCCCGACACCGATGGCGATGGGATCCAGGACGGAGCCGAAGATGGAAATCACAACGGGAAGGTCGACCCGGGTGAGCTGGACCCCAAGTTGGCCACCGACGGTACGGGGCCTGCCCAGGCCGCGTGCGCCACTGCCAACTTGAAGCCCGTCGTCTTCCAGTCTTCGGGCCTGGGCGACGTGCAGGTCGCGTTGACTCCCGGCTACAGCGAGGTCGGTCGACTGACCGAGACCGGTGAAAAGGGTCTCATCTTCTATGACCCCACGACCAAGATCGCAGGGCTCGTCTTCTCGAAGGCGCCCAACGGCGCCGACGCCACGGCGGAAGAGCAGTTTGGTCGCGGGAAAATCTCGGCGACCGGAGCCGTCAGCGGCCAAATCACCCAGACCTTCACCACCTGGGACGGGTTTGCCCAGTCGGTGCGCGCCACCTACGACAGCGCCGGCACCGCCGACGTAAAAACCCGGATCAACGACATCGCCAAGGCGTTCCTCGGGGCGAACACGATGGGGTTGTTGCCCGGAACCGCGGGCGCCGTCGGGCCCTACAAGATCCAGGCAGAGTACGTGCGTCGCACCGCCACCCGCGCGGTGGTGTTGGTAGCCCTCGTGCCCGCCGGCAGCTACACCGGGCAAAACGTCTTCCAGCTCGACGACACCGCCGGCGGCTCGGCGCTGGCTCAGTTCGGGGATTACACCGCAACCACCTGCGAAGTGTTCCTGTCGGAAATCAACGCGAAGGTCGACTTCATGTGGGTCGTGGACGACAGCGGTTCGATGCAGGCGTACCAGGCGGCAGTCGGCAATGCCTCGAGCGTGTTCGCGACCAAGCTGGCCACCGCCGGCCTCGACTGGCGCGCCGGCGGCCTGAGCACCTCCAACTACAATCAGACCTGCACTCCCGGAACGAGCCCGTTTTGCTACCGGTCTTTCACCGGCACCGCGGCCACGATGCTGACCTGGTTCGCCCAGGGCGGCGGCTCGGCGAATTGGTTTGGAATTACCGGCAACGGCGATGAGCGCGCGCTGCAGTCGTTTCAAACGTACATGCCGACGTTGTTGCCCAAGACCCAGGACGCGACGCTCAACAAGATCCGCGAGGGCACAGCGCTGCACGTCATTCACCTGGGCGATGCCGACGATCAGAGCACGACTCCGATCGCCGACATGATTGCCTTTTTCAACAACTACGACGGCGCCGGGTCGAAGGCCGTTCTTCACGGCATCGTCTGCCCGCAGGGCGTGGGCCCCAATGGCTGTGGTGAGACTCAGGCCGTTCCGCGCCGAAACCTGGCGGTGATCGCCGCCACCGGCGGAATCCTGGGGGACATCAATACCGCGAAAGTCGTGGGCAGCACGCAGCTCGCCGCCACCATCGACGCGATCCTCGCTTCGGCGATCGGCGGAACCGGCCACCAGTTGCTCAAGCCGCCGATTTCTTCGACCATCAAGATTGCGATCGAGACCGGAGGGACCAAGGGCACCTGCAACACCGCCGACATTCCGCGCGATCGAGCCAACGGCTACGACTTCGACTCGGCCAGCCGCCGCATCGTCTTCTTCGGCAACTGCATTCCCAGCGCGACGGGGAAGAAAGTGGCCGTCAGCTACCGGTACTGGCTCGACGCCACCCCGGACCCGAACGGCGACCCGTGCGGAGGCGCCTGCATGGGCGGCAAGGTCTGCGATCCCAACACCAAGTCCTGCGTCTGCCCGGCGCTGTGCGGCGGGGTCTGCCTCGCCGGCACGCTCTGCGATATTGCCAGCTGCACCTGCGGGCCCGGGATCAACTAAGGCCCGCGGTCGACGTGGGTAGCAGGCTGCTGAAAAAGTCGCTCCCGTCGCTGGAACGGCGATCTCCGTCGCCGGGCGTCGTCAGAATCCCTTGGAATACTGACGAGTATTCCGTCGGGCTTCTTCCTCGCGCGGCTCGAAGCTCGTCGTTCGAGCTCGGTCCGGACTTATTCAGCAACCTGCTAGAGCTGGGCGAAAGAGCACAGCTCGATTCCGCGGTCTTTGATCAGCGACCGGACCCGCGGGCTGCAGACCGCGGCGAACTCGTTTTCCCACTCGTAGCGCCAGTGCGGATCTTCCGACACCACGCCCGGTGACAGCCCGGGGTGGCAGACGATCTCGTGCTCGCCCTGATCCAGCTGGGACACCAGGCGCAACAGCCGCCGCTCGTTGAGCGCTCCTGATTCGAAGATCCCGTGAGACGTGATGCGCCTTGCCTGTCCCTCGGGGCGGGCCCGGGCCAACCCGAACAGCAGCGCCGATTTCATCGCGGCCATCGGTCGCAGCACCCACCGCAGACTGGGAGTGCCATAGGGCCAGCGCAGCGGAACCCCCAGCTCGATCGCCAACCCTTCGACCAGCCGACGCATCCCCGGCAGCAGGTGCAGGTGCTGGTGGGTGTCGAGGTGATCGATCTCGACTCCGAGGCTTCGCACCCGGTTCACCTGCGCGCGAAATTCGTGGACCACCTCTTCGGCCGGCACCAGTTGGCCAATCCACGCGGTGGCAAACTCGGCCCAGTCCTTTCGAAACCGGCCGCCCGGCGCCAGCCAGCGCACATCGGCCGCGGCAGCCGCCGGAGCCAGATGGGTCGTCACGCACAGGTGCACCCCCAGCGCGAGCTTCTGGGCCCGGGCCCGCGCCACCGCCTCGGACACATTCGAGCCCGTCGCCAGGACCGTGGCCGACGTGACGATGCCTTCCGCGTGGGCCCTCAGGATTCCCTCGTCGATGCGAGGGTGCAGCCCCAGATCGTCGGCGTTGACGACGAGCTTGATCACCGGCCTCCCACCGCCTTGCGCCCGCCAATCTGCTTGACCTGCGGGGGCAAGCGCACCGGTCGCACCGGCTCGGAAGGCCGCTTCACGTCCGAATAGAGCCCGACCAGTTCCTTCACCATCTTCGCGATCACCCTCGGTGTCGCGAGGGTCGAAACGCCCCGGGTGCGGGGGAAATAGTCGACGCCCATCTGGAAGACCCGAAAGCCCTTCTTGATCGCCTTCACCACCAACTCAGCGTCGATGAAGCTGCCTTCGCTCTTCAGCTCGATGCTCTCGAGCACCCGGCGGTGCATCACCTTGAAGCTGAAGTTGATGTCTTTGATCTGCACCCCGAACAGGCTGCGAATCAGCGTGTTGTAGACATAGGAGTAGACGATTCGCTTCGGGCCTTCGGACGTTCGATCGAACCGGAAGGCGCAGATCATGTCTGCCTCGAGGTAGTCGATCAGGTGAAGGGCGCGCTCGAGCTCGTTGAGATCGAACGGCAGGTCCATGTCGGAATAGACGACGATGTCTTTGGTCGAGTGGGTGAAGCCGGTCTTCATCGCTCCGCCCAGCTTGAGGTTCGTCTCGTGGTTGATCAGCCGAACCTGCGGGTGCTTTCGGGTCAGCGCCTCTGAGATTTCCCGGGTGCGATCCGTGCTCGCGTCATTGACGATGATGATTTCCCAATCGTCGCTCAGGCGGGTGAGGACGGTGATCGCGCGGGTGACGGCGCGCTCGACACAGTCTTCCTCGTTCCAGGCAGGGAAGAAGAGGCTCAAGCTTGGGCGGGCCATGGGTTCCCAGGGCAGTTAGCACGCGGGGTGGCTCCGCTGTAGGCCTGGAAACTGCGCGCGGGGGTGGAAACTGGCGGTGACAGGTGGGAGGCCCGCAACTCCATCGAACCATTGCGCGCTACGCGTGGCCTCGGGCTTGAAGAAGGGGAACACCATGATTGCTCCGCTCCCCAAACCATGAACGCCAGCGCCCCATCATCTGTTTTTCTGCAACACCCAGCCGATGGGAAAGGGCGTGCCGAACGCGTCTCGCCGTCTTCTCGTCGTAAGCCATTGCGCGTCAGCCTCTTCCGTCGATCGACCCACTTCACCAGTCCTGCAGAGATGCTCATAATCGATTTTGCGAGTTTGCCCCCCCAGGGCCGAATTCCGTTAAAGAGCCGACCATGCGGCAGTGGTCGGCTCTCTTCATGGGGAATCCTTCGCTCGTCGGGGCACAGCTGCCTGCGGCCCTCGAGCGCCTGGGCGCCCGGGTGCAGAGCGCGCTGACCCTGGTCGAAGTCATTGCGCTGGGCCGTTCGTCCATTCCCGACGTGGTGGTGATCGACTTGCGGCAGGTCGGGCCGGCAGGGTGGACGGCGCTGAAGCGACTGAAGGAGCTCATCGGTCGCCGTCATCTTCCGGTGATGATCATCACCGTCGGCGACGATTCGGCCGAGCGGGTGGCCGCCCTCGAGGCCGGAGCCGACGAAGCCTTCAGCACGCCGATTGCCCCCGCCGAGCTGGCGCTGCGGGTCGCGGCCGGCGCGCGCATGCGCCAGCACGTCGACGGCTTGCTCGAAGAGATGTTGGTGCTCGGCGAGCTGTCACTGACCGACGCGCTGACCGGGGTCCCCAACCGCCGCAGCTTTCAAGATCGCCTCGCCGACGAGTTTCGGCGGGCCCAGCGGTACGATGACCCGCTGGCGCTGGTGCTGCTCGACCTCGATCACTTCAAGATTATCAACGACACCTTTGGTCACCCCGAAGGAGACGCCGTCCTTCGCGAGGTCGCCGAGCGCCTGCGACACTGCGTGCGAGAGACCGACTTCATCGCGCGGTACGGGGGGGAAGAGTTTGCGCTGCTGTTGCCCAAGACGATGCTCAGCGGAGCGCTCACCGTCGCCGAGCGGGTCCGACGCAGCCTGACCTCGCTCGAGGTCCACACCCAGCACGTCACCGCGTCACTGGGGATTTCGATCTTTCCCCACCAGACCATCACGTCTCCCGATGCGCTGGTTCGCACCGCAGATGACGCGCTGTACACCGCGAAGCGCGAAGGCCGGAACAAGGTCGCGCTCGCGCCGAACTGAAAAAGGGCAGCTACCCGTCTTCTCCCGGCTCTTTGGGGATCTTCGCTTTTCGAAACGCTGCAATCCGTTCCGCGAGCACCTTCTCTTCGCCCGACTGCGAGGGTTGGTAGAACTGCTCTTTGCGAAGCCCCTCGGGAAGGTAGGTCTCGCCCGGGACCACGTGGCCTTCGAAGTCGTGCGGGTAGTGGTAACCCGAGCCGTAGCCCAACGACTTCATCAGCCGGGTCGGCGCGTTGCGCAGGTGCAGCGGCACCGGCAGGGGACCTTGCTTCATCACCGCTTCCTTCACCCGCGCGTAGGTGGTCAGCGCGGTATTCGCCTTGGGAGCCATCGCCAGGTACGAGACCGCCTGGGTCATCGCGAAGATGCCTTCGGGCAGGCCAATCAGCTCGATCGCCTGCAAGGCGTTCACCGCCACCTGCAGCGCGCGGGGGTCGGCGTTGCCCACGTCTTCACTGGCGAAGATCACCATTCGCCGCAAAACGAAACGCACGTCCTCGCCGGCCTCGAGCATTCGCGCCATCCAGTAGACGGCGGCGTCGGGGTCCGAGCCGCGCATCGACTTGATGAACGCCGAGACCACATTGAAGTGCTCTTCCCCCGACTGGTCGTAGAGCAGGGTGCGCTGCTGCACGGCCTCTTCGGCGCACTTCGGGTCGATGTGCGCCCCCCCGAGCTGCGCGGCCACTTCGAGCGCGGTGATCGCCCGTCGTGCGTCGCCTGCCGCCATCTGAGCGAGGAACGCCATCGCTGCGTCGTCGATCGTCACCTTCCCGTTCAGCCCGCGCGGGTCGTCGAGCGCACGCCGCATCACCCGCTTCAGCTCGTCCTCTTCGAGCCCCCGCAGCGTGACCACCCGCATTCGCGACAGCAGCGAGGCGTTCACCTCGAATGACGGGTTCTCGGTCGTCGCTCCCAACAGCGTGACGGTGCCCTTCTCGACGTGCGGCAGCAGCGCGTCTTGCTGGGCTTTGTTGAACCGGTGGATTTCGTCGACGAAGAGCAGGGTGCGCTTGCGGTGAAGTTTCCAGCGCTCTTCGGCCTCGGCCATGATCTCGCGCAGCTCTTTGACCCCGGCCAGCACCGCGCTGACCTGGCTGAAGTGGGCGCCGGTCGAACGGGCGATGACCCGCGCCAGGGTCGTCTTCCCCGTGCCCGGAGGCCCCCAGAAAATCAGCGATGGGATGTGGTCGGTCTCGATCGCGCGCTTGAGAATTTTCCCCTCGCCGGTCAGGTGCTCCTGCCCGACGAACTCTTCGAGAGTGACAGGGCGCATCCGCTCGGCCAGAGGGGCGCGCCGGGCCGAGTCGTCTTCGGCCGCCTTGTCGAACAGATCCACCGGGGTTACTTAACGCGGCCTGATACAACCGCGCGCGTGAAGACGATCGCACTGGTCGCACGGCGTGGAAAACCCGAAGCGGTGACGCTGGCCAGTGAGCTCAAGCTGCTGCACCCGACGCTCGAGTTTCTGGCCGAGGACCACCTGGCCGAGGCCCTGGGGTGGCCGATCACCCCCGGCGCTGAGCTCGGAGCGCGCGCCGAATTGATGGTCGTCCTCGGCGGCGACGGTACCTTGATTCAGGCCGCCCGCATCTTGAAGGGCAGGGCGGTGCCGATCCTCGGGATCAACCTGGGCTCGCTTGGGTTCATGACCGAAATTCCCAAGGCCGAGTCGTTGAGCGCGTTCGCCGAAGCGCTGACCGGAAAGGCCCGCATCGATTCGCGCATGAAGCTGTCTTGTCGGATGTACCGCGACGGGAAGTTGGTCGTGGAAGACGAAGTCCTCAACGACGTGGTGATCAACAAGAGCGCGCTGGCCCGCATCGCTGATCACGAAACGTGGCTCGACGATTCCTTCGTCGCGCTCTTCAAGTCCGACGGAATGATCTTCGCCACCCCCACCGGCTCGACCGCCTATTCCCTTTCGGCAGGGGGCCCGATCGTTCACCCGCTGATCGATTGCGTGATCGTCACTCCCATTTGTCCGCACGCGCTGACCCAGCGCCCGATCGTGGTTCCCGCGGATCAGGTGGTTCGCACCGTGCTGACCAGTGAAGGCATCGACGCCTACCTGACCATCGATGGCCAGCAAGGCCACCCTCTGAAGACCGGCGATCGGGTCGAAGTGACGAAGTCCAAAAATCGGGTGCTATTGGTGCGCAACAACCGCCTCGATTATTTCGGAGTGTTGCGCCAGAAGCTGCACTGGGGCACGCGATGAAGTCGTTGAATCAGCAGTGGCCGTTCATCCGACCTTTGACGACTTCGGCGCTGTCACGCTCCCGTTTCTCCGGCCAACCATCCGATGCCGGGTCAAATCTGCTTCTCTAAACTGCCGAGCGGATGATCGCTCTGCAGAAGAAATCAAAGGGGCGACGATCGAGGTCCGGTCAAGCGGCAGTCGAAGCGGCCCTGACGATGCCTTTGGTGGTGTTCCTGGTTCTCGGAACCTTGCAGCTGTTCATGATGCTGCAGGCCCGCATCATGGCTCAGTACGCGGTCTACAAAGCGGTGCGCTCGGGCAGCTTGATGCACGGCGATTGCGAGGCGATGACCCACACCGCGCTCGTCGCGCTGATGCCCACCATCACCCGGGTCGACTCGCCGACGAGTCTGGCCGAGGCCTTCGGAAATCGCCGCACCAACCGCTACAACCCCAACAAAGATTTCGGTTACGGCACTCAGATCATCGAAATTTACCGGGAATCGCCGCTGCTCGCCTCGATTCAGCCGCCCATTCTCGAGGACAACCAGTTCGATCAGCCCGCCACCCCCAACGCATCCAACCCGCTCAAGCGGCTCGAGGTGCGAATGATCTACTGGTACCGGTTGAAGATTCCGTTCGCCGACTGGGTGATGAGCCGAATGTTCCTCGCCCACTACGATTTGCAGGCCTACAACAATGCGAACCCGCTGGCTCCAGTTCAGGGGAAAGCCGGCTGGCCCGATGGCCCGACGGCGACCTTCGCCAACGAGATCTGGCCTGGCGGGCCGCTGGGGCCGAACATGCGCACCTGGTCCGCGGCCGGCTTCTACCTGTTCCCGCTGCGGGTCACCGCGTCGATGAAGATGATGGTCCCCGCGCGCAGGTCCAACTTCAAAAAACCAGAGTGCCCCCTATGAGAAAACGGTTGGCCCGCGGCCAGAACATGGTGTTGTTCGCACTGACCTTGATGCTGTTGACCTTGATGTCCCTGGTCACGCTTCAGCTGGGGATGCGCGCTCACGAGCGCGTCGAATCGCAGATGGTCGCCGACGCCGCGGCGTACAGCAACGCGGTCACGACGGCGCGGACCTACAACATGGTCGCGGTGATGAACCGCGCCCGGGCCGCGCACTTCGTCGCGCTGCTGGGCACCGAGAGCCTGATCAGCTGGTCGGGCGTGATGCACGCCGGGGCCGCCGGCTTTGCGAACGCGCTCGACAAATGCCCCAATGCGGCGGCGCTCGCCGCCCAGCTTCGCGCCAACGCCGCTGCCTTCCCCATCTGGGACAAGTTCGATGAGCTCGCGGGCGAGCAGGCGCGCATGCAGCAAGGCGCAGACGGCCTTCGTGCCGCGACCCAGGACTTCTACCTGCTCAAGTTGATGGGCGAGCAGCTGGGGGGCCAGCAGCTGGCCGATCGGATCGCCAAGCTGGCGAACCCCGAGCTGACTGCCCCGGCGGCCGGATCGGGCAAGTCGATGTCCGAAGTCGACCCCTACTGCCTCGGCGGCGCCACCTGCCTGATTGGCGAAAACATCGGGTGGATGTCGGCGGTCATGGGCAGCCGTGGGTGGGGGTTCACCACCAGCCGCGCAGGGGCGGTCGCGGTCGGTGCGGCCGGGCTGTTGGCGAGTGTGACCAACGCCGGCGGGGGTGGCTCGGGCTGGGGCGATGATCCCTGGTACGGCCTCACCCCGACCTTGGGCGGTCCCCCCGGGGAAGCCGCCCAACGCAACCTCACCATGAATGGCGAGGCGGCGTGGGCCGAGGATCACGGGGGGCAGGTCACCGTTCAGGTCGGAAACTGCGTGCAGAGTGCGGCAATCTCGGGCGGGTACGTGATGTCCTCGGCTCTGGAAGTCGACACCGACGTGCACTCGTATTCCAGAGGAGCCCCTGCTTTGGGCGCCGGACGTCCGGGCATTGCCCAGGAAATCAGCGAGACGGGCCAGTTTCCAAGGCACACCCTGGGCAGCTGCCCGCTGACCAAGCCCGGTTGTCCGGGGGTGTTCGGCGGGATGCTCGCCTTCAACCGCGCTCGCCTCAGCGAGCCCGGCAACGACTTCGGCCAACCCAAGCTCTACGCGATCATTCAGCGGGACTACAAGGCGCGCACCAAAGTCGACCCCTGGAACCTGCTGTTCAACTTTCAATTCTTGCGCAGCGGGCCGGGCAAGACGTTCGACAACGGCAACCCGAAGGGCACCTTTCTGACTCCTGCGGGCGCAGACCTCTCGAAGCAGGTCTCGCTGGGAGCGGGCCTGGCGTATTACCACCGGCCCGAAAACAACGGCGGCGGCGGCTTCCTCGAGCCGCCCAACCTCTTCAACCCGTTCTGGAGGGCGACGCTCGTCGCCGCCGATGGAGACGCCGGCGACCGACTGGGCGCGGCCGGTTACCCCGACGCGAAGGCCGCCTTCCTCGCTCTGCGCGGCAAGGGCTACAAGGGGACGCCGTGAGAAGGGCCCCCTGGCGCGGGCAGGGAATGGTCGAGGCGACGCTTGGGATCTTCGTCTTCTGCACGGTGTTGATCTTCGGAATCCACTTCGCTGAAATCGGCCACTTGTCGCTGAAGGTTCAGGAAGCGGCCAACAGCGCGCTCTGGGATTCCACGTCGCGCAAGATGCACGACACGTTCTCGAAAGATTGGAACATCTACAAATCGGCGATTCCCTTCGCGCAGAACCAGACCCAGGCCCGCTACCGGGACTTCGATGCGCTGGCGAACAACTCGACCACCGTCACGCAGGTGTTCACCACCGCCAGGAACATGAACGTCAACTGCGAAGTGTTGGCGAACAAGCATGGAGTTCAGCCGCTGGCGCCTGACCCCAAAGCCGCCGCAGCCTACCCTTCGGGGCTCAGCGGCATCGCCTGCAGCGCCGAAGCGACGCTGGCCGGGTTCCGCATTCCGGCGAGTTTCGCCGACAACAGCATTTCTCAATTCCGCCATTGGAAGAAGGTCGACATCAAGGCCTGCGCGGCGGGTCGGCCGGTCAACGGCAGCTGCCCCGGCCAGCTGGGAATGGTGCTCGACGACTGGGGCTACAGCGGAACCAGCGAAGCTCAGCAGTGCCCGCTGGCCCGGGAAGGCGGCACCGGCTGCGCCAATCAGGGTTATTACGACCAGGTTTCGGCGGTGTACAAGAAGGTCGGCAACGCAGGCTCTGCGTCCAGCCTCGCGGCCTCGGCCGCCGGGGTCTCGCCGATTGACGAGGACTTCTTCTACATGAGCTTTCGAGGTCGAGAGAGCTCGTTCGGCCCGTACACCGAGTCCCTGGGCACGTCCCACGGGGACATCACCTGGGAGACCACTCCGTTCGCCAACCCGCGCATCGGCCCCCCTGACCCCCGCGCCGACTGTTGGCTGGGCAAGGACTGCCCCCCTTGATGGGCGCACTTTGCTGGGCCGCGGCGATCTGCATCGGGGCAGGGCCTGCAGCGGGTCCGGCGCACTTCGTGTGGCCCAGGCCACAGCTGGTCGAGGAAATCGACATTCCCGCGGTGGTGAAGGCCGACGGGGTTCCGGTTCGGCTGCACGTGATCCGCTCGAAGATGGGAATCGAAGAGCTGCTGCAGACCTACGCCACCGCGTTCGAGCAGGCCGGCTTCTACATTGCCCTCAAACAAAAGCGCATCGTCGCCGAGCCGCACATCACCGCCCTCGACTGGCGCACCCGCATTTCCTACTCGGCGATTTTCTCGCCCAACGCCGATGGCACGACCAGCTGCCTGTTCGGTGAGGCCGCGATGGGGAAGCAGACGGCCGTCCCTGCCTCAGACTTTGCCGCGCTGATGCCCGCCGCCCGAGAGGTGATGCGCATCGACCAGGAAGCCGATCGGGTGATTTCCTTCAGCGTGAAGGCCAGGGTCGACGAGGTCAATCAGTTCTACCGCGAGACGCTCACCCCGGTCGGCTTCCTGCCGGGACCCGCCGAGGACGAAGCGAACCTCTATGGCAAAGGGGACGAGCGAATTCGGGTGATCGCCACCCCGCGCGCGGACGGGATGACCACGGTGGTGCTGATGCACCGCAGATCCGACCGGTAGCAAATTGGTCGTACCCGCGCTACTGGAGCCTTTGTGCTCGGCCGACCGGACAAGCTGCTCGTCGAACTCGAAGTCAACGGGGACCGTCACCAGATCGCGGTCGAGCCGCGGGCCACCTTGCTCGAGGCGCTGCGCTACACGCTGCGGCTGACCGGCTCGAAGCAGGGCTGCGATAAGGGTGATTGTGGCGCGTGCACCGTGCTGGTCGATGGCAAGCCGACGCTCAGCTGTCTGTCTTTGGCGCTCGAGGCCCAGCACCACAAGGTCGTCACCATCGAAGGGCTGGCGAAGGACGGCTGCATGCACCCGGTGCAAGACGCCTTCGACCTGTGCGGCGCGCTGCAGTGCGGCTTTTGCCAGTCGGGAATGATGCTGTCGGCCGCGGCCCTGTTGGAGCGCAACCCCAGGCCCAGCCGCGACGAGATCAAGCAGGCGCTGTCTGGGAACCTGTGCCGGTGCACCGGCTACACCCAGATTCTCGATGCGGTGGAAGTCGCGTCCGGCCAGCGCAAGATCGTCGAACGGGACGAGCGACCGACCACCGGGGGCGCGAAGTGAGCGCAAAGTTCTCGGTCGTCGGGCGTCGGCTCAGGAAGATCGACGGGCTGAAGAAGGCCACCGGCGAAGCGATGTATGCCGACGATCTGCAGCTGCCCCGAATGCTGCATTGCAAGATGCTGCGCAGCCCCTACGCCCACGCGCGGGTGAAGAAGATCGACTTCACCCGGGCCCTGGCCCACCCGGGGGTGATCGCGGTGCTCGAGGGCAGCGAGCTGCCGACCCGGTACGGGGTCATTCCCTGGACGCCCGACGAGCAGGCGCTGGCCGCCGACAAGGCCCGCTTCATCGGCGACGAGATCGCCGCCGTCGCTGCCGTCGACGAGCTGGCCGCCGAAGAAGCGCTCGAGCTGATCGATGTCGAATGGGAAGTGCTGCCCGCGGTGATTGACCCGGAAGCGGCGCTGACCGCCGGTGCCCCGCACATTCATGAGGCCGGCAAGCACGGCAACTTGAGCAAGCACGTCGCGCTCGCGTTCGGCGATGTCGACGGGGCGTTGAAGCGCTGCGCTTCCGTCGCCGAGCAGGAATTTTTCTACGCCGGTTCGACCCACGCGGCGATCGAGCCCCACTGCGCGGTGGCCCAGTACGACGCCGAAGGGAACCTGACTCTCTGGAGCTCGACCCAGATTCCGCACTACGTCCACCGCGAGCTGTCGAAGGTGCTCGAGCTCGACCCGGCGCGAATCCGGGTGATTCAGCCCTTCATCGGCGGAGCGTTCGGCGGCAAGTCCGACCCCTTTTCGCTCGAATTCGTCGTCTGTGCGCTCGCGATCAAGACCGGCCGCCCGGTGAAGTGCCTGTTCACCCGCGAAGAGGTCTTCTGGGCCCACCGCGGTCGCCACCCGATGAAGATGAAGTTCACCGTCGGCCTCTCGGCGGAAGGAAAAATCGAAGCGGTCGATTCGAAGATCCTGATCGACGGCGGGGCCTACTCGAGCTTTGGGCTCGTCACCGCCTACTACTCGGGCCAGCTGCTCACCGGGCCGTACGCCTTTGGCACCTACCGGTTCGACTCGACCCGGGTCTTCACCAACAAGCCTCCCTGTGGCCCCAAGCGCGGCCATGGCAGCGTTCAACCCCGCTTTGCGTTCGAAGTGGCGCTCGACATCGCGGCCCAGAAGCTGGGGCTGGACCCGATCGAAGTCCGCCGCCGCAACTTCGTCGGCGAGAACGTGCAGACGATCAACGGCCAGCAGATCACCTCGAACGGTTTTCTGCAGTGCCTCGATAAGGTGGAAGAGGCCAGTGGGTGGAAGCAGCGCAAGGGCAAGCTGGGCCACGGCCGCGGCCTGGGCGTCGCCGGCTCGATGTACATCTCGGGCACAGCCTACCCCATCTACCCGAACGAGATGCCGCAGTCGGGGATCCAGGTGAAGCTCGACCGGTCGGGGAAGGTGACAATTTTTTCCGGTGCCTCGGACATCGGGCAGGGGACCAACTCGCTGCCGGCCTACCTGGTGTCCGAAGAGCTGGGCTGCGACCCGCGCGACTGCCACGTGGTGGTGAGCGACACCGATTTGACTCCGGTCGACATGGGCGCCTACTCGAGCCGCGGCACCTTCATGGTCGGCCTGGCCTGCATCGAGGCCGGCCAGCGGCTGTGGGCGCAGATCTCCGCGGCGGTGGGCGAGAAGTGGGGCATTGATCCTTCCGGTGTCGACGGGCAGCTGGGGACGATCAGTGGCCCCGCCGAAGACCAGCGCTTGTCCTTTCGCGACGCGGTGGCGCTGACCGAGGCGAAGTTCGGAACGCTCGGCTCGACCGGCAGCTACCGCACCCAGAAGCTCGGCGGCGATTACCGCGGAGGCACCATCGGCGCCTCGCCCGCCTACAGCTTCACCGCCCACGTCGCGGAGGTCGTCGTCGATGTCCAGACCGGGCGCTGGCAGGTTCAGAAGCTCTGGGCGGCGCACGACTGTGGAAAGGCGATCAACCCCACGCTGGTCGAGGGTCAGATCGAAGGCAGCGTCTACATGGGCTACGCGGAAGCAGCGATGGAAGAGATGACGTACCTGCCTTCGGGCCTTCACCGCGGCCCTTCGCTGCTCGACTACCGGATTCCCACCACGCTCGACACCCCCGAGATCCAGAGCCTGATCGTCGAATCGAATGATCCCAACGGGCCTCATGGGGCCAAAGAGGCGGGCGAAGGGCCGCTGCACCCGGCGATTCCGGCGATCAGCAATGCGATCTACGACGCGGTCGGGGTCCGACTGACCCAGCTGCCCTTTCACCCCGGGATGCTGCTTCGGGCGCTGAAGGCCAAGACGTGCTGACGCTGCCTGCCTTCGAGTACCACGCGCCCACGTCCCTCGCGCAGGCGCTGGCCCTGCTGCAGCTGCACGGGCCCAGGGCAAAGCTGATCGCCGGCGGCACGGATGTGGTGCCGAACATGAAGCACCGGCTCTTCACCCCCGAGCACGTGATCGGGCTGAAGGCGGTTTCTGAGCTTCACTGCATTCGGGAAGAGGCCGAGGCGCTGATCATCGGGCCGATGATCACCGTCGCCGATCTCGAGCGCGACGAGCGGGTGGGGCGGCTGTTTCCCAGCCTCAAATCCGCGCTGGGTCAGATCGCCGGCCCGCAGCTGCGCGAGATGGGTACCCTGGGCGGGAACCTCTGCCTCGATACCCGCTGCGTCTATTACAACCAGACCCTCTTCTGGCGGAAGTCGCTGGGCTACTGCTTGAAGAAAGACGGCACCGTCTGTCACGTGGTGACCAGCGGAAAGAACTGCGTTGCCGCGGCGAGCAACGACAGCGCTCCGGTGCTGATCACGCTCGATGCGTCGGTGAAGCTCGCCTCGCCGCGCGGGGAACGGGTGTTGAAGCTCGACGCCTTCTACGTCCCCGATGGGATCATCAACACCGTCCTGGCCCCCGACGAGCTGCTGGTCGAGGTGCGAATTCCCAAGGTCCCCGGTCGGGGGGTCGCCGCCTACTTGAAGCTGCGCACCCGCGCGGCGATCGACTACCCCGCGCTGAGCGTGGCGGTCGCGGCGCGGCTGGACCCGGCGGGAAAAATCGAGGACGTGAAGATGGTGATTTCAGCGCTGGCCGCCCGCCCTCACGTGGTGAAGCGGCTCGAGGCGTTCATTGGCCGTCTCTTGGACGATCAGACCATCGGCGAGCTGGCCCAGATCGCGCACAAGCAGTGCCACCCACTGACGAACATCAACGTCGACCCGGTCTGGCGCCGCGAGATGATTCCGGTCTTCGTCCGTCGGGCCTGGGACGCCGCAACCGCCTGAGCTTTCGGTTGCTTGTGCCGGCTGATTTCTTGTCCTAGAGCGCACCCTTTCTTTTCCTTTTGCAGGGGGTGTCTCGTGAACGTCGTCTCTTATCGCTTGATCGCAATGTGTCTGGCAGTCGTGACCTTGATGGGCTGTCCCAGCCCGCAACCGACCTCAGACGGAGGAACAGGAGGAGGAGGAGGAGGAGGAGGAGGAGGAGGCGCAGCCGACAGCGGCCCCGGCTTCACCGACGGTGGTGGCAACCTGCCCCAGGCGATGTTGTGCTCGACCTATGCCGCCGCGTACTGCGATCGCGAAAAGACCTGTACTTTCCTCGACCAGGCCCAGTACCCCGACTGCATCGCCCGGGCGACCACCCATTGCACCACGGCGCTCAGCCGGGTCACTTCCGGCCTTCACACCTACAACCCGGCCGCCGCGTTTGCCTGCGTCGGTGTGGTGAAGAACGACCCCTGCACGGCAGGCAACAACTTCTTCGGTTCCGGATCGATGTTCACCTACTCGTGCCTCGCGGCGCTTGGGCCCGGGGTGGCCACGGTCGGAAGTGTCTGCGTCGGCACCAGCGACTGCGCCGCCGGCTTCTGCCAGTCGGCGTTTCCCGCCTGCTCGACCTGCAAGGCCTACTCGGCCACC
>JAYVCD010000070.1:0-22225 GCA_043750125.1 Archangiaceae bacterium
GCGTGGGGTCGAGCAGGTGTCCGGCGGTCAAGCCACTCCCCAGGAACAGGACCAGGATTCCGACGGCAGCTGCACCGCCGCCGGTGCGATCGGGGCCCCCCGTGCGCGCACTGAGCGTGTCGACGAGCAGAATCGACGCCGCCCCCGCGCCGATCACCGCGTTGGTGACCAAGAGGTGAATCGCGCCTTTCGACATCGAGAACGACACGCCGTTGGCTTCCTCTTCTTCCCCGAATGCGCTGGGCGCGGTCAGGACCATCAGCGCCAGTCCGAGCCGGAAAGGGCTCATCGCAGCGGAGGCAGCAGCAGGTAGCTGTACTTGTCGGTGCGGCGGTAATAGTAGCCGTCGACCCATGGGTAGCTCAGATCGTCGCGCTCGAGCAGGTGGGCGTCGACCAGAGCGGTGAGCAGTTCGGGGACTTCGCCTTTTTCCAATCGGTACAGACCCAGCGCCGCTTCGATCCGGCTGATCTGCTGTCTGGAGATGAACCGTTGGGTGGCGGGATCATTGTAGGTCGTCGCCGAATGGCCGACCTTCAGCGCGCCCACGTCGAGCCGGGTTCCGATGAAGAGCAAGCCGGCGAGCACCAACATGGTGACCAGCACCCGCCCGACCACGCCCGAAGCGCGCTCGACGAAGGTCAGCTCGCCTTCCATCTCGTCTTCCACCTGGTTGATGGTGGGGACGATGCGCAGGTATTCGAGGTTGACCAGGTTGCACAGCGCCTTGCAGGTCTCGAACTCTCCGAGGCAGCCCACGTCGATCAGCTTGCGGACGCTGCGGTTGCTGTTGACGAGGTTGTAGCAGCGCCGCTCGGGCTCGCCGACCGCCTGAAACTCGCCCCCCTTGCTCTCTTTCTTGTCTCCGAACGCGTCGTCGAGCGCGTCGTCGAAAGAGTTGACAGCCAGCGGCGCGGGCGGCAGCTCTTTGATCTTCTCGAAGGTCAGCGAATAGCCGGGAATCCTGCGGCGGACGCCGGGCCACTCGTCTACCATCCGGAAGCCTTCCATCAGCACGGTCTCGGCGCGCAGCGGGTCGAACATCGGGTCGACTTCGACCTCGCACTGCTCGAACTCGTAGCTGCCGGTCTTCCACGAGAACAACTTGTAGAGCGTCTCGGTGTTCTGCAGCCCGACCATCTGCTTGAACTTGTCGGCGCTGATCATGTTTTGAGAAACCAGCACGTCGCCCAGTCGCTGCAGGGTTCGCTTCTGCGCGACCAACGCGAATTCGAGCTGCTCGGGCTTGATCAGCTCGGCTCGAACCAACATCGAGCCGATGAGGTCCTTCTGCTTGCGGCTGCTCGATTCGGCGCGGACGATGTTCCCGTCCTTGAACGCGATCTGGACTTCCTGGTCTTTGGCCTTCAGGTGCAGCTGACCGGTCTTCGTCTGTTGACCAATCAGCTGGAGGATGTCGGCGATTCCGAAATCCTTGAGTGTGCCCTTGAGCGCCATGTCGGTTAGCCCTGCCTTCGGTACAGCCCGCGCAGCGAGAGCAGGTAGACGAGAATGAAGACTCCGCCCAGCGGGACCAACCGCAGCACCAGCGGAGCGGCCTCATACGGAGCGCGCAACACCCCGTTGCGCTGCAGGAACAAGACGATCACCAGCAGGAACAAGAACCCGTAGATCGTCCCGCGCACCACCAGGCCCGAGAAGACGTGGCCCATTCCGCTGCAGGCCAGGCCCAGGGCGTAGCTGACCCGTTCGATGCGCGTCTCGTAGCGCGTCACCTCGAGCTGCTTTCGAACTTTCAGTGAAGGCGGCACCACGCCCTTGCGCGCGAAGACGTTGACGCACTGGGTGCACAGCGTGCTGCCCTTGCTCAGCTCGCGGTCGGCGCGGCGGCTCACGGGGGATCCGCACTTGCCGCACGGCCGGGCCGCTTCGAGCGCCGCGCTCAAGAAACCCAGGGCCAACAACACCCATGCGCCGAACGCGGGAAAAAACGGAGCGGCGACTTCGGGCAGCTCGCCCAGCAGGGACGCCGACAGCTGGGAATGGACGCGCTCTTCGGCCTCGGGAAGGGCCGCCAGGCTGAGAAGTTGTTCCGGGTCCAGAGGCAGCGTCAGCAGAAAAACGTTGCCGGTGAGCTTCTCGTTCGGCTGCGGCTCTTTGGCTTCCCCGATCAGGGGGTTGCGGTTGCGGGCCTCGACCATTGCTGCGCTGGCGCGATCCATCTCGGCCGCCATCACGTCCTTCCCGAACATCGCCGCGCGCAGCTGGTAGAGGCGGGCCAGGTCAAACAGCGGCTCGCCGAGCGTCGGGGCAGACCGGGCGGCGCTCTCGAACAGCCCCTTGGGATTCTCGAGGTCGGCGTTGAGCAGCATCGCGACTGCCAGGTTGACCTCGGCCCGGGGATCATTGGGCTTCTTCAGCAGCGCGGCCTTGAACCGGGAAATCGCCAATTCCAGCTTTCCGCGCCGAAGCTCGAATCGCCCCAGGGCAAACAGCTCGGCGAACGACGCCTTTTCCTGGGCTGCCTTCTGGGTCAGCTTCTGCGCCAGCCCTTCGGCCCCACTGCCCCCCTGCTCGAGCAGGTACGCGGCCTCGGCGGGTGTGCCGGCGAATGCGGTGTGGTGGACGACGGCGGCGCCGAGCAGCGGCATCGCTCCCAGCAGGCTCACCAACACCGCAGCGACCACCCGTTCAGCGGTACCCAGGTAAAGCACCACCGCGGCCAGGCCGGTGAGCAGGACGGGGGCCACGCCCATTCGAAAGACGATGGGCAGCAGGAGGATCAACACCGCCACCGCGGTGGACTGCCAGCGGGCGAGAACTTTGGGAAAGAGAAAATGGAAGTCGAAGAAGAAGTAGCGCGCCCGACGGGCAAACAGCACTGCGATCACCACGACGGCGAGCGCCGCCAGGGCGGTGAGCAGCGCGGTGAGGAAGTCGGCGAGCGCCGGCCGGAAGTAGCGGGGGTCGGCCACGGTCTTTTGCAGCGAGGTCTTGAGCGCCCCGAGAATACGGGGAAGCCCGCTGGGCTCGACGGCGGTGTAGACCCTGGCCAGGCCAAGCCAGGACGTGGGAACGTCGGGAGCCAGCTCGACGGCGGCCAGGCCCAGGTCGATCGCCCCCGCAGAGTCACCCGACGCTTCGTGGACCAGGGCGGCACGAAGCATTCCTTGAGCAAACGACTCGAGGTTGCTGGCGCCGATTTCTCCTTTGAGGGCCAACAGCTCTTTGCGCGCCGAAGCCTCTGCCTTCACATCGGGAGAAGCGTTGGCGAGCTTCCATTTTTCCCACGCGGCGTCGAGGTCGGCGTCATTGGCCCGGGTCACGGCCACTGCAAAGTCCGGCGGCCGGGGCACCGGGGCAGGCTCGGGGGCCTTCTTGGGTTCCACCTTCTTCGCGCTGAAGCGCGGGCCAGCGTCCGGACGCGCGACCGGAACGATCGGGTCACGCTTCACCGGAAGATCGTCATCGACCTGATCGATCGGCTGCTTTTCTTCGACCGCCTTCTTCTGGGCCGGAAGGTCGGGGTCGACGAGGTCCACCTGCGCCCAGGCGGGCGAGGAGAAGCAGAGCGCGACGATTGCTACGGGAACGGTGGAGATCCAGCCAGGAAGCATCTGAGGGCGCCGATGATACGTTCTGCTATGGCCCGGAGCGATGAATGAGATCCAAAAAGACGTAGGCCCGAGCCTGCAGCGCCTGGTCACCCTGATGCGGACGTTGCGCGCCCCCGACGGCTGCCCGTGGGACGCCGAGCAGGACTTGAGGTCGCTGCGGCCCTACCTGGTCGAGGAATGTTACGAGGTGCTCGACGAGATGGATCGGGTGTCCTACGGCGGCGCCTGGCGACCCTTCGCCGAAGAGCTGGGCGACCTGCTCTTTCAGATTGTCTTTCATTCGCAGCTGGCCGCCGAGAAAGGCGAGTTTGGAATGGCCGAGGTCTGCACCGCGATCGCCGACAAGATCGAAAGTCGCCACCCCCACGTGTTCGGGCAGAACAAGCCGAAGCTCGCGGGCTCGACCCAGGTGTTGGAAAACTGGGCGAAGTTGAAAGCGGACGAGAGGAAGAAGAAGACCGGGAAGGTCGGCAGTGTCCTCGAAGGGGTCCCTTCCGCGGCCCCGGCCCTGCTGCGCGCCGAACGCCTGGCCGAGAAGGCCTCGCGCATCGGCTTCGACTGGAAGCAGGTGAAGGACGTTCGCGCCAAGCTCGATGAAGAGCTGGCCGAGCTCGACGAGGCGATTGCGGGCGGCGATCGGGACCAGATGGAGCACGAGCTGGGCGATGTGCTGTTCTCGGTCGCCAACCTGGCCCGGTGGATCAAGACCCCGGCGGAAGATGCGCTGAGGCAGGCCAACGCACGGTTTACTCAGCGTTTTCAGCGAATCGAGCAGTTGCTGGAGCAGCAAGAGGTGAAGTTCGGGCAGGCGAGCGCCGAGCAGCTCGAGGCGCTGTGGGAACAGGCCAAGCGCGAGGAGCAGGCCGCTCTGGCCGCGAAAGCTTGACCCTTGCAGGCGCGCCGTCGTAGGTAGCCCCCCTTTCTCAAACGAACTCTCGAAGGAGCAGTACCTTGGCCAACACCCGATCTGCAACGAAGCGTAACCGTCAGTCCGTCAAGCGCCGCGCCCGTAACGTGTCGGTGCGCAATGGCGTGAAGTCCGTGGTCCGCAAGGCCCGTGAGGCGATCATCGCAGGAGATCCGGTCAAGGCGAAGGAAGCCGTTCGGGTGGCGACGCGCCTTCTGGATCGCGCTTCGACCAAGGGCGTGCTCCACGCAGGCAACGCCGCGCGGCGCATCGCTCGTCTGGCCCACGCGCTCGTCACCAAGAAATAGCGTTTACCGGCTGGCGAGTCGTTCGTACCCTTCTCGCATCAGCCCTTCGGCAAGTCGGCGCAGCGCGGCCGACCGATTGGCCTCGGTGAGCAGCACGTCTGCTCCCGAGAGGTAGTCCTCGCTTCCGCTCACATTCGTTTCCGACAGCACCCGCCCTGCCCTCTGCAGCTTGAGGTGGACGCTTGCGCTAAGGCGGTAGGTCGGCAGCTTCGAGTTTCCAGTGGTGCGGTCGATGCCCGGAAGCACGGGCGCCCCGCTGACCGAATCGAGCGTGCCTTCGACCACCGCTTCGGTCTGATCCGAGCCCAGGGCGCCTGAGCGGGTGAGCTGTTCCCGGAACGCCTGGGTGAAGAGGATCTCGGCGTTGGGCTCGGAAGTGTGGTTGTCGAACATCGGAGCCCGCACTGCCCGAAGTCCTTCCGGCAGCGCACCCCCCGCAGCGGTGAAGCGGTAGCCGCAGGCGCACAGCGCGAAGATCAACAGGCTGCGGCGCATGTTTTGGGAACCCACTGCTTAGAACGTCATCACCGTCTGCATCGGGCCGGGGATCACGAGGTTGGCCTGGGGAACGGGATCCATAATGTCGAGCCGATGGCGAATCTCGTCGGCTTCCCTTCCATTGAGGGTGCGGGCCTTGATCCGCAGGCCCAGGGTGATTCCCCCGACGATCGCCAGAATGATCCCGACGGTGACCATTACGAACCCCACGCCCAGGACGATGGCGGCCGCGGTGGTGAAGCCCATCACCGTCCCTCGGGCCGAAGCGATGAGGCCAATCAGTCCTCCGGCGGTGATTCCCAGGCCGGGGATGATCAGCGCCACTCCGACGGCGAGGGTGGCGATAGGCCCTCCCAGACCCGGGCGCGTTTCGTCCAGACGCCGCAGCTCGGCCGACAGCTGCTCGCGGGTGAGCTGATCAAACATCGGCCGGGGCACACCCTCGTCTTCCGAGACGAGCAGCGGGGCGAACCGGGCCGAGCTCAACGCGATGTGCCGAGCCTGAACGTTGTCGACCAGCCCAATGCCGGGCGAAAATTGGAGCAGGGTTGCGAGCAATAGAGCGGTCAAGAGGGCCTCTTTCAGATGACGATGTTGATCAACCGCTTCGGTACGAAGATCACCTTCTTGATGGTCTGCCCCGCCAGGGCGGCCTTCACCTTTTCATCGGCTTCCGCGGCGGTGCGCACTTCGGCTTCGGTGGCCGCGGCGGGCACCCGCACCTCGCCCTTGAGCTTGCCGTTGATCTGCACCGCGTACGGCAGCACATCGTCGACCACCAGCGCGGGGTCGAAGGCAGGCCACGGCTGTTCGACGGTGCAGGCCTTGAGCCCGTAGCTGCTCGCCAGCTCGTCAGCCAAGTGGGGAGCAAACGGGGTCAGCAGCACGGCCAGGGCGGCGATCGCCTCGGCCATCGCCGCCTTCTCGGCGTCAGTCACCGGGGTCTGCGCGAGGTAGAGCGCGTTGACGAATTCCATCATCGAGGCGATGGCGGTGTTGAAGGACAGCCTCTCGATCGCGATCCCCACCCGCATGATCGCCCGGTGGGTGGCCCGCCGAATTTCCAGGGCCTTGCCTTCCCAGGGGCCCGCCCAGCCCACGCCGTTGCAGGCCGCGTGGTGCCCAAACGCGAGCGCGTAGACCCGCTTCAAGAATCGAAACTGGCCCTCGACCTGCTCGTCGCTCCAATCGAAGTCGCGCTCAGGCGGCCCTGCGAACAACACGTACATTCGACAGGTGTCCGCCCCGTACTTGTTGACGATCACCGACGGAGCCACCCCATTGCCCGCGCGCTTGGACATCTTCAACCCGTCGGCGCCGTTGACGATGCCCTGGGTGATGAGGCGCGTGACCGGCTCGTCGGTCGCAACCAGGCCCAGCTCTTTCATCACCCGGTACCAGAAGCGGAAATACAGCAGGTGCATCGTCGCGTGCTCGGGCCCGCCCACGTAGATGTCGACCGGCAGGTAGGTGGCGGCAGCTTTCGGGTCGAAGGGGCCCTGCTCGAAGTGCGGGCTGAGGTACCGCGCGAAGTACCAGGTCGAGTCGACGAAGGTGTCCATCGTCTCGGTCTCGCGCCGCGCCGGCCCCGCACACTTCGGGCAGGAAATGTTGACGAACGCGGGCACCTTCGCCAACGGCGGCTCGCCTTTCCCAGTCAGCACTTCCTTCACGTCGATGTCCGGCAGGCGCACCGGCAGCTGCGCATAGGGGACCGCGAGGCCCTCGTGCCTGGGATCGCACGCGTCGCAGTAGATGATCGGAATCGGCGTGCCCCAGTAGCGCTGGCGCGAGAAGCCCCAGTCTTTCTGGCGCCAGGTGACCATCGTCTTGCCCAGCCCCCTGGCTTCGAGCGCGTCCCGCATCGTGGCGCGGGCCTGCACTGAGCCGAGCCCCGAAAATTCACCCGAGCTCACCAGCGTGCCGTCTTCGGTCAACGCAGCCACCAACGGCGCCTCGAGACTTCCGGTCAGCGGCTGGACCACCGGGATGATCGGCAGGGCGTACTTCTGGGCAAATGCAAAATCGCGCGTGTCGTGGGCGGGCACGCTCATCACCGCGCCGGTGCCGTAGTCGGCGAGCACGAAGTTGGCGATCCACACCGGCACTTTCTGGCCGTTGAAAGGGTTGAGCGCGTGGGCGCCGGTGAAGACTCCTTCCTTCTCGGCGGCCTCGTCGGTGCGTTCGGTCTTCGATCTACGGGCCATCTTTGCGGCGAAGGCGACCACCGCCGCCCGCTGCGCGTCGGTGGTGATCGCGGCGACCCGCGGGTGATCTGCAGCCAGCACCAGGTAGGTGCAGCCGAAGATCGTGTCGACCCGGGTAGTGAAGATCCGGATTTTTTCGGGGTGGGCGTCAATCTGGAAGTCGACCTCGGCGCCTTCGGACCTTCCAATCCAGTTGCGCTGGGCGGCGATGATCCGATCGGGCCATTGCTTCAGGGTGTCGAGCGCGTCGAGCAGCACCTGCGAGTAACGGGTGATTCGAAACGCCCACTCGGGCATCTCTTTGTCGATCACCGGCGAGCCGCACCGCTCGCAGGCGCCGTCTTTCACCTGCTCGTTGGCGATGACCGTCAGACAGCCGGTGCACCAGTTGACCTTCGAGCGGCGGCGGTAGACCAGGCCGCGCTCGAGCATCTTCAGGAAGAACCACTGATTCCACCGGTAATACTCAGGGTCGCTGGTGTTGATTTCCAGCGACCAGTCGTACGCGAAGCCGAGCGAGAGCATCTCGGCCTTGAACGTCACGATGTTCTGGGCGGTGCGTGCCGCGGGGTGCACCCCTTCTTTCATCGCCGCATTTTCCGCAGGCAGACCGAACGCGTCCCACCCCATCGGGTGAACTACGTCGAAGCCCTTCATCTGAAAGTAGCGCGCGTAGACATCGCCCAGCAGATAGTTGCGCACGTGCCCCATGTGCATGTTTCCGCTGGGGTACGGCAGCATCTCGGCCACGTACTTTTTGGGCCGGTTCGGTTGGCGACCGGCTCGAAACAGCTGCAGCTCTTCCCACCGCTGCTTCCAACGGGGCTCGATGACGGACGGCTCGTAACGCTCGTTCATTTCGGCGATCTCATAGGGACTTCTGAGACCTGACGCAACGAGACCGTCAGGCGGGGCGGACCCCGGCGCTGACGGGGGCGAGCATCACCTGCACCCGGGTTCCGAAGCGCTTGCTGCTGGCGATGGTCATGCCCCCACCCATCGACGTGATCAGCCGGTAGGCGAACGGAAGTCCGAACACGCTCATTCCGGCCTGGGCATGAAGGGGAAGATCGAACGCACGCGCGGCAGCTTCCGGCGCCATCCCGCTGCCGGTGTCGGCCACTTCGAGCACGACTTCGTTGGCGTCCTCGTCGAACCAGGAAGCGACGGTGATCGAGTGCTCTTGCGGTGCGCCTTCGGGAATCGAGGAGCCCGCGACGACCAACAGCTTGAGCACGACGTCGGCCAGTCGCGAGCCGCTGGCGATCACCTGCGGAACCTGACCCAGCCGCTGCTCGATGCGGGCACGTCGCCCGACCAGGGGCCAGGCCATCTGAATCGCGGCCTCGACGATTCGGTTCAGGTGGGTGGGTCCGACCGGCGCGACATGACCGTCGGCGAACAGGCGAACGCTCTCGACCACGGCATTGATTCGATCTGCGCCTTCGAGCGCCTCGGCGATCGTCGCGCTGAGCTCGCCATGACGCTCAGGGCCCAGCGCCGACGCAGCGTGACCCAGCTGTTGCTGAAGAAATTCGAGGTTGCTGCGCAGGCTCGCCAGCGGGTTCGTCAGCTCGTGCGCCACGCCGGCAGCAAGAGTGGTGGTGGCGGTGATTCGGCTCGAAGAGCTGCCGTCGTCGAGGGTCTGGGTTGAACCGGTCGACGGCGATGGATGGGGAGCAGTCCTGGAGGCGGCCACGAGTGCACCTTAAGTTGGCGCCGCAAACCGCGCGACGGTGGGACGGACTACCACATGCTTTGACGGCTTCAGTTTCGACTGCCGCGGACAAACCTCAACTTTTTGCGAGCCGGTTGCTCAAAACAAAACGGGCGCCGACGCGAGTTGCGTGGCGCCCGTCAAAACCTGGAACAGCGAAAGGCTCAGTAGCCGGTGCGGCGAATCGCCTTGTACGCGCTGGAAGCCGAGCGCAGGTTGTGTTGGATGCCGTAGATGCAGCCCTTTGCTTCGTAAGCCCACATCGAGCCCCAGCCATCGCCTGACTCGTAGAGGAACATGTGGCCCGCGCCGTTGCTGTTGAAGACGAGCGCGTCGGCCCGGGCCATCGACGAGCGCGAGACCGAGTGCCACTGAGAGCTGCCTGCCTCGAAGCTGAAGGTGCTGTAGGGGTGCGAGTCCGAAGTCAGGCTCGAGTTGCTCGAGGGCACTTCCCAGGTTTTGGCGACGAAGCCCGAGCAGTCGGCGCCGTAGCGGCCGGCGTGTCGGCAGTTGGGGCAGCTGCCCACGCACGAGCCACGGGTGCTGGAAGTTGCGCCGTTGGGGATCCACGAGCCGTGGCCCCAGTAGTACGAGAAGCCGACGCCCGACTTGGCGCGGAGGATCGCTCCATTGCGATCGTTGGAAGAGAGGTTGCCGCCGCCCGTCGTGCCGCCACCGCCACCGCCACCGCCCGACGAGACGAGCTTGAAGTAGCTGCCGTAGCTCCAGCCGGTGATGCCGTTGTACTTCACGTTGTACCAACCGCCCGAGGGGGTGGTGCGGTTGATGGTGGTGACCGTCGCGCCGCTGGGGATGACGAGGCGAACGCGGTAGCCGGTGCCAGCGCCCGTGCGGAGGTTCAGCCCCGAGGTGGTCTTGAGGTGCGAGCCGATCGGAACGCCCGACGAAAGCTCGGCGCTCACGGTGCCCACTTCGTCCACGGCTCCGGTCATCACATCACTGTCCGTCGCGTTCTCGCCCGCGGTGCCCGCACAACCGGCGAATACCATCGCCGCGACCATCCACATCCCCGTTTTGCCTGTCACCTTGGTGTTCATCTGATCGTGCTCCGAATCATCTTGTGGGTTGAAAAGACGTCGCGGCAGTCCACTTAGCCAGCACCGTGCCAAGGGGGTCCTTCCGAGGAACCCACCGCTGAGGAGCAAAGAGGCTTTGCACGTTCAGGCGACTGCGATCGGACCAGGCGGAGTCCGATCCGTTCAAGTTCGCTGCGTCACCCGTGGGGTTCGGTTGTCGTCGCTTCAGCGTGACAGTGCCCGGGCTCGACGGGTGGTGTATCGAGCGGCGATGAGACTCTCGCAGAACAAGATCGTCGGCGCGGTGGTCGCGGTCGCGGCGGCGCTGGTGGTCGCGGTGATGCTCTGGCCGGCGGACAAGACGAAACAGGACGACGAAAGCCCTCGCGTCGGGGCGATCGAGCCGACCGAGAAGGCGGCGTCCGCGCGCTCTCTCGAGGCGTTGCGACAGCGCGCGCGCAACGTCGATGCGGGCGACATTCCTGCCGCCTCGGGCAATGGGCAGGGCGCGGTGTTCGCGACGTTCGGCTGGGGAAGCGGAGACGGACAGCTGGCGCACAAGCGCCCCGAGGAAGCGAACCCCGAGGGTCCGATGAGCCTCGCGATCGACAGGCTTGGAAACGTGACGGTGCTCGACCAGGTCAACGATCGGGTGGTGCGCATGGACAAGACGGGGAAGGTGATCGGGACGACTGCGCTGACGGTGCAGGGCGCTCAAGATGTGACGGTCGCCGCGGACGGCACGACGCTGGTGCTCGACCGGTTGATCGACAAGTCGGTGGCTGTGATTGGCCCCGACGGAAAACAGGTCGGCGAGTTGAAGCTCGAAGGGAAGAATCTCGAGGAAGGCGGCGCAGCGACCGGGATCTTCACCGATGGAGAAGACGTCTACGTCGAGCGCGAGCATGCAGACATGGTCAAGATCGGAACCACGAAGGGAAAGGCCGACGAGGCGCGTGAGGAAGTGCCGGGTCGTTTGTCGCGCGACGGCACCGCCTACCTGACGGCCGGAATCTCGGTGCCCGGTGAAGATCGCGTCTACCTGGGCGCACTGGAAAAAGCCTCGAGAGCGCAGCGGTTTCAGCGGGAATATCGACTGGGCTCGCCGGCCGAAGGGCTGATGCTGCTCGACACGGATCGCAGCGGAGTCATCTACCTCGCCGCGCTCACGTCGGCGGCAGTGCCCAACAAGCCGGACACCGAGCGGCGACCGATGGTGCTGCTGCTGTGCCTGGACCCTCTCGATGGTCGACCGCTGGGTCGGGCCGAGCTGCCGGCGAACGTGAACGCCGACGAGACGTTTCGCGAGCTGGTCGTGGCCGATGAAGGCGGCGTTTTCTACCTCTACCGAACCGAAGAGAAAGCGCAGATCCAGAAATACGATTGCCGCTGAAGAGCGGTTTGCTTCAGCGGGTCTTCATCGCGTCGACGAACGCCGCTTCGATTTCATTGGGCCTGCGTCCGGCGGTTTCACACAGCGCTTTGAGCGCGGGCCGGTCGAGCGCCAGCGCGGCCGACTTGCCCAGCCCGGCGCGGGTAATCAGCACCGGCACCAGGTAGCGCTGCTCGGCCGCAATCACGTCGAAGGGTCCTGGCACAGAGAGAGTGGAAGAGATCGCGCCCTGAAAGCCGACCACCAGCTCGCGACGGGCGACACCGACGATCGCGGTGTGCAGCCGGAAGGTGCCCTGGTTGACCGCCAGCGCGCGCGCTTCTCTTACGTCTTTTGCAAACGCCGGGTCGGTGCGCCAGCCGCTGAGGAACCGTCGAGCTTCGGCAAGATCTTTGTCCCCAGTCACCCACGGCAAATCGGTCGACAGCTTCCAGAGGCCCCGCAGCGCTGAAGCCAGCCGGGGGGCTTCGGTTCCGAGCGCTTCTGCGCTGCGACCGCCTTCGGGCAACAGCGCCTGAAGTCCGGCCAGCCCCAGCTTCGGCAGCGCCGCGGCAAGCTGATCGAGCGCAGCGGCAGCTTCGGCATACGCACGCGTCGCAGGCTCAACGTCCACCGTGGGAGGGACCCACAGCCGAATCCGAAGATCGCTCTTCTCGTCCTGGGGCTCGGCCAGGTCCCGCCCGTCATCCGCGATCTCGCGGTGGCCTCCGGTCAGCGCGGCAAAGCCGGCTGCTCTGCGTTCTCTCCACGCGGCGTCCAGCTGAAGGCCCTTCACCTCTTCGGCGACGAGCCCGGCCAGCGCCGACTCGAAGCGGGGAAAGACGGGCGAAGCCCCTTTCGAAGGAAAAGAGAGCCGACTGTCCTGGGCTGCGGCCAACAGCTCATCGACCGCCGCGATGCGCCCTGCCCGCTCGAGCTCGGTCAAGAAGCTCGAAAAGGGAGTCGACGCCCCCTCGAACGGCGGAGGCACCGGGGGCAGTCGTTCGCCGAGCGCGTCGATGAAGGCGGCCATGTTTTCGAGCGCCTCGTCGACCTTTCCTCCCGAGCGCTCGCGGTAGTCGAGCAGAGGCTCTTGCAGAGGGCCGACACTCAACCCGTCGCGCCGCGCCCGCAAGCCGACCCAGGCGGCTTCGAGTCTGGGCTCAGCGGACAACAGCCCCAGCAGCGTCAGCGCGGCGGCCACCCCTGCGCGCGATTGGGGGAAGGGCCGGGCGAGAATGCGGGTGCGGACCCGTGCGCAGGACAGCTCGCGGTTCCAGCCGAACACGCCGGGCGCGACGACGGTGTCGGGATCCGAGCGGGCTGCGACCAGCTCAGCTTCGGCGGCCGCGGCGACTTCGGGGTTGGCTCGGGCCGCGGGCGGAAGCCGCGCAGAATCCAGACAGGCACCCGAGGCAAACAGTCGGCCCGCGAGCGTGGCGGCGCCTTCCTTCGCGTCTCCGTTGACGGTCTTCATCCGGGCCAGGGCGCGCTCGGCAAGCCGGGCCCACAGCGCTGCGTGAATGCGCTCGCTGTCAAGAGCGATCGCCGCCTCGGCTCCTTCGAACAACCGCCGCGCGCGCCACAACGTTGCTTCCGCCGACAACAACACCTTCGGCTCTTCGGGGTGAAGCGCCGGCCGCACCAGCGCCTCGGGGGTTCTCGCCAACGGATCATTGGACAACAACCTCGCCGGGCTGATCGCCGACAGGCTCGTCACCAAAGGCACCTGCTCTGCCCCCCGCCCTGCGCCCAGGGTGAGCAACGAGCCCTGCTTCAGCACCACCTTCGTCTCGCGAGGCAGGGCCTTGAGAAAGTCGGCCACCTTCTGCTCGCCGTGGGTGGCCAGCGCGTCGGGCGTGCTGCCGTGTTTCTTCACGGCGGTCAGATCAAACGAATACTCGAGCTCGCCCGTGGGCAGCCGCCGCACCTGGTAGGGCCAGACCTCGGCGATCGGAGCACCCGCCGCAGTCGCAGCGAGCACCGACAGCAGCAGCCAGGGTCCCATTGTTAAACGTCTTCCCCGTGGGTCAGGTTGGGTTTCACGTGGCTCAGTTCCAGTGCTACAGCGACAGCAGCTTCTTCACGGTGTCGAGCACCACCTGCGCCTGCACCGGCTTGACGAGGTACGCGTTGGCGCCGAGCTTCAGCGCCCGGTCGCGATCCTCTTCGGCGCTCTCAGTGGTGATGACGATGATCGGCACGTGGGCGTTCGCTTCGTCCGAGCGCAGGTGGCTGATCAGCTTCAGCCCGTCGAGCACCGGCATGTTGATGTCGGTCAGCACGATGTCGAATCGGCCTTGAGAAAACTTCTTCAGGGCTTCAGCACCGTCCTGCGCTTCGACGCAGACCACCTCGGTCAGCCGCTGCAGCGCGTACATCACGCTGCGCCGCAGGGCCAGCGAGTCATCCACCACGAGTGCACGGATCGACATTGGAGCGGCGGACGCTATCACCATGCGCTCGGTCCCCGCCTGACTCGCTCTTGCAGCTCGACGAGCAAGGTGAACAGCGGCAGCACCCGCGAGACCAGGCCGGTGGCGATCGCCGCCTGGGGCATTCCGAAGATGACCGCTGTTTCCTCAGCCTCGGCCCAGACTTCTCCGCCGGCCTTGGCTATCGCCTTGACCCCTTTTTCCCCGTCGACCCCCATTCCGGTGAGCACGACGCCAAACGCCCGATTCCCGAGCGCCTTCGCGCAGCTTTCGAACAGCCGGTCGACGCTGGGGGCATGTTTGTCGGCCGGCGTCGTGGCCGGGCTGGCGATCACCAACAGGCCTTCTTTGCGCTGAAGCTCGAGGTGCCCGCCGCCGGGCGCGATGAAAGCGTGACCGGGGCGAATGCGGTCGCCTTCCTGGGCCTCGCTGACCTTCAGGCCTCCCATCTTGTCGAGCCGTTCGGCAAAGGCGTGGGTGAAGCGGGGCGGCATGTGCTGACAAATGAGAAGGCACACCGGCAGCCGAGCCATGGCCTCGACGACTTTTTGAATCGCCGGAGGCCCTCCGGTCGAGGCGCCCACTGCGACGACGACAGGCTCGGGATCCGCGACCTTCGCCGGCGGCTTGGGGACCCGCAGCACCGGAAGCGGGGTCTTCTCGTCCTTCTTCAACAATCGAACGGCTCTGACCTTCTCGAGCAGCTCGGCGCGCACAGCCTCGAGGTTCTCTTTTCCCCCGCGAGACGGCTTGGCGACGAAGTCGAACGCCCCCAGCTCGAGCGCTTTGAAGACGTCTGAGTCGTGCGCATAGGAAGAGAGGACAATCACCGGGGTCGGCGCGTGCGCCATCAGCAGCCGCAGAAACGAGAAGCCATCGAGCTTGGGCATCTCGAGGTCGAGGGTGATGACGTCGGGCTTGAGCACGTGGGCTTTCTTCAAACCCTCTTCGCCGTCCGCCGCGCGATCAACGACTTCGATGCCCGGAGAACCTTCGAGGATCTGGGTGATCGCTCGCCGATTCGACGGCGAGTCGTCGATCACCAACACCCGAATCGTCTTCTGAAGCTTCACCCTTCAGGCTCCTGCGGGACGGCGGTAGACGAGATCGCCGGTCAGCTGCACCAGCGCGAAGTCGGTGCTGAAGGTCAGCAGGCTTTCCGAATGGCCCAGCAGCAAGTAGCCGCCCGCGACCAGCTGTTCCCAGAACGAGTGGACCACTCTGCGACGCGCGCCGGGCTCGAGGTAGATGAGCACGTTGCGACAAAAAATCGCGTCCATTCGCGGCAGCAGCTTGAGGCCCGCTTCATCGAGCAGGTTCAAGTGCCCGAACGAGACGCGATTCTTCAGCGGCGCCTTGACCCGAAACCGACCCGGCCCGTGGGAATCGAAATGGCGGGCCAGCTGGGGAGCAGTCGTGGTGCGCAACGCCGAGCTTCCGTACTCGGCGGCGCGCGCGGCGGTGAGCATGCGGCGCGAAATGTCGGTGCCGTGAATCTGAACGTCCCAGCCGTCGAAGAGGCCGGTCTCAGCGATCAACATCGCCAGGGTGTACGGCTCTTCACCCGACGAGCACCCCGCCGACCACAGCCGCAACTTGCGCGTCCCCGCGTTCTGTACGCTGAGCAACGGCAGCAGCTCGCGCTTGAAAGAATCGAGCTGGGCTGGCTCGCGGAAAAAATAGGTTTCGTGGGGGACGAGCAGCTCGATCGCCAGCTCGACTTCCTCTTTGCCGCGCCCGTCGAAGCACAGGTACCGGTAGTAGGAGGCATAGTCTCGCAGCGACAAGGCCTCGAGCCGGGGCCACAACCGGCGCTCGACGACGTACTTCAGATCCTCTCGCAGCTGCAGCCCACACGCATCGAGCAGCAGCTCTTTGAGCAGGCGGAACTCTTCGGACGTGAGCAGCGGCCTGACTTCTTCCTCGTAGGCCATCAGCGTTCCGCCAGCCTCGCGGCCGACGCCATCATCAGCTCGCGCGTCAAGGCATCGGTCTCGCGCTCGAGCGCGGCGTGCAACGGAATCAACATCTCGCGCTCGCCCGAGACGGCGATCGTGCGCGCGGCAGCCACCCGAACGTCCCACCGCGGGTGGGTGAGCTTTTCGACCGCCAGCTGCGGACCTTCGGGAAACCCGGCTGCAAAAGAAAGGGCCGCCTTCACGACCTCGGGGTCGGCGTGCCGCACCGCGCGCTGCAACAACCCCGGGCCCAACACCCCCAACGCAAACAGCGCTTGAAGTGCGGCCAGCGCGCCAGCGCCGGTGCCCGCGACCATCGTCTCGAGGCTCGAGCTCACCTCGCGCGCACCGAGCTCTCCGGCAGCGACTGCAGCCGAAGTGAGCACCGCTGCCTCGGGGTCGGCCAGCGCCCGGCGCAACAACGGAAGCGCGTCGCTCGAAGACAGCCGGCCCAACGCGCGCGCGGCAGCCCTTCGAACCAGCGAAGACTCGTCGGCCAATGCGGTCGACAGCAGCTCGAGCCCCAGGCTGGCCGAGGCTTCGGCCGCGGCAGCGCGGACCCGTTCGTCGGCTTCGTGGGCACACCGGCGCAACATCGCCAGCGCGTCCGAGGCGGGCGCGACCTGGGCGTACGCTCGCAGCGCGTGGGGACGAGGGCGGCGCTCCAGCGACTGCAACAGCGCCTGGGTGCATTCCTCGGGGACGGTGACGGACAGGGTGACCAGCGCGCGCGCGGCCGAAGCGGCCAGCAGGTCATCGTCGAGCATCAACGACAGCGGCTCGACCGCGCTGTGAGACCGGCAGCGGCCCAGAGCGCGCGCGGCCAGCTCGGCGAGCTCGAAGTCTCCCGCGCGAGCGAGCGCGGCGAGGGCAGGAACCAGGGCGGGTTCGGCGGCCCGCAGAATCCCTTCGCCGGCGACGGATCTCGCCTCTCGCCCCAGCAAGGTGAGCGCAGGAGGATCTCCTTCGAGCAGCGCCCGGGCCGCCGGCAGGCCCAGGCGGGTGAGGACCTTGAGCGCGGCCTCGGCGAGCTCGCCTCCTTCCGCCGCAGAAGCCACCTCGACCGCCAACCCGTACAACGACGCGGCCTGCACCGCTTGCAGGGCTCCGTGGCGCAGCGATCGTTCTTCCGAGCCCAGCGCCTGGGTCAGCCATGCTTCGACGTCCCCGATGTGGCGCAGCGTCATCTTCAGCTCGCCCTCCCCGTCCGCGAACAGCCCGACTTCTCGGGCACCCAGGCCCGCCAACGCGCCATCGCGCGCAGGGGTGAGCAGCCCGCGGCACAGCAACGCAAAAGCCGTCGGGTGCCCAATCTGCCCCAACAGCCGCCAGGCACTGCGCGCGGTCTCGATCGATTCGAGGTGGGGCAACAGGCGCGGCAGAGGAGGTGGGCGGCCCAGCTGGCCCAGCCCTTCGAGCGCACACAACCGCAAGATCGGCTCGGGCGAAAGCAGCTGCTGCTCGAGCGCCCGACAGGCCGCGACGCCCCCCATTCGACCCAGCGCCTCGGCGGCGGCGACCCGGACGTTGGGGTCCGAGTCGTCGAGCCGGGCGATCAGCTCGTCGAGCGCTTCGGGTTGCCGCAGCTCTCCGAGGATGTCGGCGGCGAACTTTCGCTGATCGGGGTCCCCGTGGTTCAGCAAGGCGAGCAATGCCGGCACGGCCGCGGGCCCCAGCTGCCCCAGCGCCATCGCCGCGGCGTTGCGCGCACCGGTCTGATTGCGATCTCCCAGAACCTTGATCAACCGATCGACGAGCGCGGGCGTCGCATCGACCCGGGCCAACAGCTCGGCGGCAAGCTTTCGCACCCGCCAGCTCACGTCGTACAGCGCGGTCACCAGGCCTTCGAGCGCATCCTCTTCGGCGCCCGCCTTGAGCAAGGCCTGGTAGCGGGCCTCGGACGCCTCGTCTCCATCGAGCGGCATCACGGCTCGCCCCCGCGTTCGACCAGCAGGGCCTTCACATCGAGCATCAACAGCAGCCTCGAGCCGAGGGAACAGACGCCCAGCACGTGGGCCCGGGCTCCCTTCTTCCCCGACAGTGGAGCGGCCTGCAGCGCCTCGATCGGCACCTTCAAGATCGCGTTGACCGCGTCGACCCGCAACGCCACCCGCGCAGGGCCCAGCCGGCACAGCACCAACCTTTCACTCGGGTGGGCCTTGGGAATTTCGCCCAACAGCTGCCTTCGAACGTCGATCACCGGAATGATCGACCCCCGCAGGTTGACCACGCCTTCGACGAATTTCGGGGCCCGACGCACCCGGGTAATCGCCGGCACCGCGAGGATCTCTTCGACCCTCATGATGTCGATGACGTATTCTTCTTCCCCAATTCGAAAGGCGCACAGCTGCACCCGCGTGTCCCGGCCTTCCTGCGCGAGGCTCACCGCAGCACCTGGGCCACGTCGAGCAGGATGTAGAGCGCGTCGCCCTTGCGCGCGAGGCCCGAAATCGAATCGCGGTCGCTGGTCCCTGCAGGTGCGGCCTCGAACCGCGAAACCCACAGCTTGACCACTTCATCGACCCCATCGACCAGGACCCCGGCATCGCCCTGCTCGTCTCGCACCAGCACCACCCGCGCCGCTCGGGGAAGATCCGTCGGGCCGGTCACGACCGGCGGGTGGGCAATCAACCCCAACCGGTGCTTCACGTCGTAGACCGGCAGCACTTCGCCCCGCAGGTTCATCACTCCCAGCAGACCCTTTTGTCCCCGCGGGACCTCGGTGAGCAGGGGGACCTTCACGATCTCGCGAACGTCTTCGATCGGCACTGCGTAGGTCTCGGTCTCGAGGTGAAAGGCCAGATATTCCTTCGGCTCTTCGGCGTCGACGGGAAGCACCGGCTCGGCAGAATCGGTTTGCAACTTCTCGAGCGGGCCGACCTCTTCGTCGGCCCGATAGAAGAATGAATCGAGGATCGTCGAGAGCGGCAACGGAAAGGTTTTAGCTCACCCCGCGGTTATCGCGAGGACGCATACTGTCTGTTCCCCATGGTCCTGTTCCTTTCAATGCTGCTTGCAGTTTCCGACGCTGGAACGGCGACTGCCGACGCAGGGGTGGCCGGCTGGCGGCTGTCTCAAAAGCTCTCCAAAGGCAGCGCCCTGCGCGAAGCGCTGGTGGCCGACCTCGTCGCCGATGCAGGCCGAGACCCGATGTTCCGAGGCGAAGAGCCGCTCACCCGGGCCGACTGCGATGCGCTGCTCGACGACCCCCGCGCCGAGCTCGTCTACGGCACCAAGACCGTTTCCATCGTGGCGCCTTCGATGCTCACCCGACAGCGCAACGATCACATCGACCTGATGAAGCTGTTCTTGCTGCCCGAGCGGCTCAATGCCGGAGCCGCCTTCGTCAAAGACCACCGCGCCTCACTGCAGCGCGCCCAGGACAAGCACAGCGTGGACTACGCAGTGATCATCGCGATCCTGACCTGGGAATCGAAGCTGGGGACGATCACTGGCGACTACCGGGCGTTCAACGCGCTCGCCTCGCAAGCCTTCTTCGTCGACGACGCCAACAGCGTCGCGCTCGCTTCGGCCGACGAGAAAAAGCTGCTCGACGACGCAGCCCAGAAGCGGCGGGTCACGACCATTCGAGAGCGCGGCCGACGAAACCTGGTGGCGCTGCTGCGGCAATGCAAAGCGCGGGGCATCGACGCGCTCGAGGTCAAGGGAAGCTGGGCGGGAGCGCTGGGCTTTCCGCAGTTCATGCCGGCGAGCCTGCAGTGGGCAGACGACGGCGACGGCGATGGGAAGATCGACCTGTTTACGTTCGACGACGCGATTTTTTCAATCGGCCGGTACCTGTCGGAACACCACTTCAGCAAAGACCGAAAAAAAGCCGTCTGGCACTACAACCACGAGGACGCCTACGTCGAAGGCGTGCTCGCCTACGCCGACGCTCTGCGAAGCATGATTTCGCCCGATGGGGGAATGCCCGACGGGGGACTCCCGGCGGCCGATGCAGGGCTCAAACGCTAAGCTTGAGCCGCTGAACGGGGGCGCAGCAGCTCTTCGATCACCGACGCCACGTCGAGCACCAGCACGGTTCTGCGGTTGCCCAGGTCGGTCGCGCCCGCCACCCCCGGAACCGAGCGCAGCCTTCCGCCCAGCGGCTTGGTGACGATGTCCTGCTGGCCGAGCAACTGGTCGACCGCCAGGCCCACGCGCTGTTGGGCCAGGCCGACGACGACAACCTGGTGCCGTTCGAGCCGCGTCTCCGGAAGCCCGAACACCCGAGAGAGCCGCACGAAGGGCACGGTTTGCCCCCGCAGGCTGAAGACCTCTTTTCTCTCGATCGTGCGCAGCTCGGCGGCCTGCACCTGAACAATCTCGAGCACGCTGTTCAGTGGCACCGCCCAGATTCTTCCACTCACCTCGACCACCAGCGCCCGAATGATCGCGAGCGTCAGCGGCAGCGTGAGGGTGAAGGTGGTGCCCTGGCCGCGCTTGCTGTCGATGTCGATGATCCCCGACAGCCGGGCGAGGTTGGTCTTCACCACGTCGAGCCCCACTCCGCGCCCCGACAGCTCGCTGACCCGGGCGCGGGTCGAGAAGCCCGGAAGGAAGACGAGGTTCAACAGCTCGCGGCGCTCGAGCCCTTCGGCCTGGGCGACGGTGACCAGATCTCGTTCGATCGCCACTTCGCGGATGCGCTCTTCGTTCATCCCCGCCCCGTCGTCGCCCACCTCGAGCACCACGTGGTTTCCCTGCTGCCGGGCCTTGAGGCGAACCACCGCCCGGCGCGACTTGCCTGCTTTGACCCGCAGCTCGGGGGCTTCGACTCCGTGATCGATCGCGTTGCGCAGCAGGTGCATCAGGGGGTCCGACAGCTCTTCGACGATCAGCTTGTCGAGCTCTACGTCGCCTCCCCCGAGATCGAAGTCGATCTCCTTTCCACTTTCCCTCACGATTCTGCGGACCAGGCGGGCCAGCTTGTCGAAGACCTGACCTAAAGGAACCATTCGCACTTCGAGGATCCCTTTCTGCAGCTCGTCGAGCTTGCGTTCGAGCGCCCGGCTCTCTTTGAATAGCTCCTGGCCCCACAGCTTCGGCAAGGGCACCGCGGAAGCCGCGGCCTGGCGCGCGGCCTCAGCCAGCTGCTGAATGTTGCTCTTGATCAGCAGCAGCTCGCCGACCGCGTTCATCAAACCGTCCAGCCGGCCGATGTCCACCCGCACCGTCTGGGTCAGCGACCGCAGGGACGTTTCGGGGGTCGCGGGTCGGGTCGATTCGACTTCCCTCGGTGCCAGGAAGGTCTTGGGCGCCGCCGCGGGGGTGAGAATCGAGATGATCGCCTTCTGCTCGGCAGAGGCAGTCTGAAGATCCGCCTGCGAACGCGCGCTTCCGAAGACGAGATCAAAGGCGATCGTGCTGTCGTCCCCGGGCTGGGAAGAAGGCAGCGTCGAAATCACCTCGCCCATCGGCTTCAGCTTCGCGTTCAGCGCCGCCAGCCCCTTGTCGAAATCGGAAAGGCTGAAGACGACCCGCACCCGATAGAGCGCGACGCCCTTCTTCGCGTTCTCTCGCAGCCGGTGTTCTTCGTACTCGGTCAGCACCGCGCGCATCTGGGGGTCCAGCCCCAGGCTGTCCAGCGGGTCGACCACAGCCACCACCGCCGTGCCCACCAACCGCTGCAGCCGCTGGGTCTGAATCAACGCCTGCTGCTGAGCCGGGCCATCGACCATCTCTTCCGCCGCTTCGGCCAACAGCGCGTTGAGCAGGTCGAGCGTTTCAATCAAAGCATCGAGCAGCGCATCGTCGAGCGCGACGCGGCCCAACCGCAGCCCATCGAGCAGGTCTTCGGCCTGGTGCGCCAGCCGGGCGATGGGATCCTGGCCGAACATCCCCGACAGCCCCTTGAGCGAATGGGCGGCGCGAAAGACACCATTGAGAAGATCCGGGTCTGGATCCTGACCGCGGCGCTCGTCGAGAGTCAGCAGGTCCCGGCCAAGCGCTTCGAGGATCTCGTTCGCCTCGGCAATGAACTCCGAGAGGGCTCGAGAGCGGGCCATCAGAGCAGGTTGAGGTATTGCTTCACGAGCGCGACCAGAACTTCGGACTCGAACGGCTTGATCAAATATTCGGCGGCCCCCAGCGCCAGGCCCCGCGCGCGATCTTGATCTCGCCCTTCGGTGGTCACCACGAACAGCGGAGTGTCCCGGTAATTCGGGTTCTTCTTCACGAAGTTGATGAGCTCGAGCCCGTTGATGTC
>JAYVCD010000071.1:0-10316 GCA_043750125.1 Archangiaceae bacterium
GGCTGTGCCCGGCAAGCTGTCCCCAGTTGCGAGGTGGATCAGTTTCAGACCGCCAGGTGGATCACTTTCAAGCCGCCCGGATCACAGGCAGTGCTGAACCTCGAGAAACACCTCGAGGCTGCGGGGTACGAGTTGGGGACGCCAACCCAGAAGTTCGGCTCGCGAACGGGCGCGGCGATCAGGGCCTTTCAGCGACACTCGAACCTCGAGCAGACGGGCACGGTGGACGCGCAGACCTGGGCGAAGCTGAAAAACAAGCTCTTCACCGCGAAGACCGACACCAGTCCCCGCTTCAGTCACTCTCGCCCAGGCGATCGTCGAGAGCGGCTGGGGAAAATCGGGCCTCACCCGCCGGGCGAACAACTTCTTCGGGATCAAGGGCAACGGACCTGCAGGTCAGGTCACGGTGCCGACCCGGGAAGTCATCAACGGGCAAAGCGTGATGGTGCAAGCGGCCTTCCGCGCGTACCACAACGCCCAGGAGAGCTTCACCGACCACGGCCGCTTCTTGAAGGACAACAGCCGCTACCACCGGGCGTTCGCGTTCAAGAAGAACCCCGAGCAGTTCGCGCGCGAGCTGCAGCGGGCGGGCTACGCCACCGACCCGAACTACGCGTCGACCCTGATCAGCATCATGCGAACGAACCACCTCGAGCAGTTCGACAAGCTCGGCTGAGCTCGTTCAAGGCAGCGGGCCGTACCCGGCGTCTTTGGTCCGCGGCACCGAGAAGGTGCCGGTCAGGGTGCGGCCCTGGCCCAAATCGCCTCCCGAGGTCTCGAACAGCATCGAGAAGTTGCCCTTCGAAGGCTGCCCCTCGAGCCCAATCTCAGTCAGCAGCAGGTCGCCCTTCTTCACGTTGGGAAACGTGCGCACCGCCTCGCCTCCCGGAGCGTGCGCGACCGAAGTGCGCTGGTGCCCGGGCTCGGCCTCGCCTTCCAGCGCGATCTTCACCGGCGCTCGAAGGTCGAGGGTTCCGCCATCGGGATCTCGAATCGAGACGACGACCCGCACCACCACGTCGAGAAAGGTGTCGCGGTTCGAATAGTAACTGACTTGAATCGCCTCGTCGTTTCGCAGCACTTCCACCCGCGAGACGGTGAGCGGAAACAGCTCGCCGACGCTTCCCCCCAGCGCGTTCTCGGCCCCGCAGCCGAACAGCCCGACGCAGACCCACAAGATGCGCAGCGCCTTCATCGAGCTTTAGCGCTCCACCGCGAGGCGGATCTTCTTCGTCTTCGGCACCCGGTACGTCACGAAGCGTTTGCCGGTGGCGAAGAAACCGATCTTCGGCAGGTACCCGCCTTCGAGATCGACCCGAACCTCGGTCCAGTTGGTGGCGATGCGCTGCGAGATGCGCAGCTCGTCATCGCGTTCGAGGCAGGTGCCCTCGGCCTGGCCCCCGCGCGGGCTGCAGACGTAATAGGCGATCGCCGGCTCGTGGTTCACCGGGTCCATCGCCAGCGACGGGTACCAACCCGACGAGCCCGCTCCGACGACGGGCTCGGCCGAGTTCCAGATCGTGCCATTGAGGCTGTGGGTGTACTGAAGCTTGTCGTCCGAATGCTCGAGGACGGCGACCCCAAACCCTTCCATCGGGTCCCACGCCAGCGAACCGCCCGACATCGTGTTGCCAATCGACAGCACCGGCGCCGCCGCGTTGGTCCAGGCTCCCGAGGCGAGCCGACGGCTGAACATGATGTCGCGGCCCGGAGTGTCCGAGCCGCCCAGCGCGCGATCATGAATGAAGGCGGGCTGCCCGTCGGCCATCACCATGTTGAGGCGGGCGCCATAGGCCTGCTTCCCGTCGCTGGCCGGGACCTGGCATTTCGTCGTCCAGCTGGTGGGGCCCCCTTCGGACACCTTCACGTAGCTGCCCGCCCAGTCCTGCTGAGGGAACTGCCCGTTGTGGACGTCACGAAAGGCCAGGTACGCCTTGGGTCCATCGAACACCAACGCGGGGAAGAGCCCGACGGCGAATCCAATGTCCAGCGGAGTGCCGCACGGTGAGCCTTCGCTGCGCGTCGCGACCGACTGCTCGGCCCACGTCGTGCCGCCGGTGCGGTAGGCGATCACCGCGTCAGACTGGTACCAGAAGGCAGACATGTCTGATCCGCCGCCCAGGTACGCGACGGCCGGCTCTCCGCTTTGCTGAAATTGAAGGCTGAGCCCCACCACCCGCTGCACAGTGCGAATCATCTGCGGCGCGCTCGCCACGCCTTTCTTCCATTCGACGTACCGAATCTCGTAGTTGGCGGTGTTGCCTCCGTCGGCGGCGGGGGCTCCTCCAAACCCATCGACCTGAACGAAGTAGGCGACCCCCACTCTTTCCTGCGCGGGGTCCACGGCCATCGAGAGGTAGGTGAGCTCGGGTCCTCCGTTGTCGAGGTCGTAATAGCTGAACTGCGGCTCACACTTTCCGGCCAGGCAGAGGAACCCGTCGACGCACTTCTTGGTCGCACTGCAGGCCTGCCCCGCGCCCCCGTCGACGAAGCCCCCGTCGTTCTCGCCCGGAACCGCGCTGCACGCCGAGCCCAAGAGGAGCAGTCCCATGCACCAGAATCGAATTGTCACGTTGGAGATTCCTCGGAAGCGTGCGGCGGCCCGGAATGGAAGAGAAAGAGTCTACACGCGGGGTTTGTTCGTAGGCATGCTTCTGCGTTCATGGGTCAATCGCGTCGGGTCTTTGTGCAGCGTCTGGCTTTCATCGGCGGAGGCAGTGTGCTGCTGGGTGGTTGCAAAGACGACAAGGGCGTGGTCCCGCTCGCCCCCGCCGCGAAGAGTCCGCATCAGGCGCTGACCAGTTCTCACAAAACTTTCACCAATGCCGAGTGGGACATCGTCAGCGCCGCGTGCGACCGGGTGCTGCCCAAAGACGAAGATCCCGGTGCGCTCGACGCCCACGTCCCCGAGTACTTCGATCGCATTCTGCAATCGCCCCAGCTGCAGAAGATGAAGGCCGACTTCATTCCCGGGATCGCGGCCCTCGATCGCCGAGCGACCCGAATGTTCAGCCAGGGCTTCGCGGCCTGCACGCCCGCCCAGCAGGACACGCTGCTGGCGATCTTCAAGGACAGCCCCGAGAAGAGCGGCGAGCAGCGCTGGTACGAGACGCTGATTGTGTTGTCGCTGGAAGGATTTCTGGGGGACCCAAGCTACGGCGGCAACCACGACAAGGTGGGCTGGGCGCTGGTCGGGTTCACGCTGGTCGGGGCCCAGGCGGCCGAGCCGGCGCCGGGGTACGACGGGGTCAAGCACCTTCACACCGCGACGTGCGGCGGCGGCAAGGGCTGCTGATGGCACTGGACGAAGTCGACGTCTGCATCGTGGGAAGTGGAGCGGGCGGCGCTCCGATGGCGCTCGCGCTGGGCCGCGCCGGCTTCAACGTGGTGGTGCTCGAGAAGGGGGCGCACTATCAGCCGAAGGACTTCGTCCACGACGAGATCCTCAACTCGCGCCGCAACTTCTTCATGCCTTTGCCGTGGGACGAGCCCCACCTGTTGCGCAATGGAACGTCGGCTCCGTTCGCGCGCACCAACGAAGGGTGGACGGCCAACTGCGTCGGCGGCGGCACCGTGCACATGTCGGGGTATTTCTACCGACTCAAGCCGGTCGACTTCCGGCTGAAGAGCGAGCTGGGCGCGGTGAAAGGCAGCACTCTGGCGGACTGGCCGATTGCCTATTCCGACCTGGCTCCGTTCTATGACCAGGCCGAAGCTGAGCTCGGCGTCTCGGGCAACGCAGTACCGCACCCGTTCCTCGAGCCGCGCAAAGGCAATTACCCGCTGCCTCCGCTCGAAGAGCACCCCATCGCCCAGGAGCTCGATCGGGCGATCAAGCAGCTGGGCTGGCACCCGCTGCCCACCGCGCGGGGGATCCTCTCGCGGGCGTACAAGGGCCGTTCGCCCTGCAGCTACTGCGCGCTGTGCGGAAGCTACGGGTGCGAGCACGGGGCGAAGGCGAGCACCAACGCCTCACTGATTCCCGAAGCGCTCGCGACCGGGAAGGTGGTGCTGCGGCCCCACGCGATGGCGACCCAGGTCACCGTCGATGCGAAGGGAAACGCAAAGAGCGTGCTGTACCTCGACGCCGACGGAGTCACCCAGGAACAGCCGGCGAAGATCATCGTCGTCAGCTGTACCGCGATCGAGAGCGCGCGGTTGCTGCTCAACTCGAAGTCGGCGCGTTTTCCCAATGGGCTGGGCAACGACAACGGACGGGTGGGCAAGAACCTGGTCTTCTCGAGCTTCGGCGAATCGAGGGCGACCTTCCGGCTGGGGAAGAACAAGCCGCGCTGGCCGTGGCTCGATGACCCGGCGCCCTTCGTCAATCGCAGCGTTCAAGATTTCTACCTGATGGCCGACGACAAGTTCGGCTTCCGCAAGGGCGGCACGATGGGCTTCATGTGGACCCACCCGAACCCGATTTTCGCCGCGGTGGGAATCGCGAAAAAGGGAAAGGACGGGGTCTTCGGCAAGCAGCTCAAAGATCGCCTTCGCGAATACCGCGACAGCCGGATTTTGCAGTTCGAGGTCTACGGCGAGTTTCTGCCCACCGAGGGCACCTACGTCGGCGTCGACAGCAACGTGAAGGACAAGTACGGCCTGCCGGTGGCGGCGATCACCATTACCCGTCACCCTCTGGACTTGACGATGACCCGCTTCCTGGTCGAGCGGGGCGAAGAGATTCTGACGGCGCTGGAACCCGACAAGCTCGAGCGCCTGGGGGTCGCCGGCGAGACGAAGATTCTGCAAGGCGGCACCTGCCGCTTTGGCAAGGACCCCGCCACCAGCGTGCTCGACAAAGACTGCCGTTCGCACTTCGTGAAGAACCTCTACGTCGTCGACGGCAGCTTCATGCCCAGCAGCGGGGGCGTCCCCGTCACCCTCACCATCGCGGCGAATGCATTTCGGGTTGCAGCCGGGCTGGTGGAACGACTCAAAACCGGCAAGAAGTGAGCGCGATGCGTTCGACGACCCTCTGGGTGCTGGTGCTTGCCGTGCTCAGCGGCTGCAAGGAAAAGCCGAATCCGGCTGGCCTGCCCCCGCGCGACGGCAGGCTGGGAGCGCGGCGCTGCTCTTCGCTTCCGGGTCAGAAGAACAAACAACTGCCGATTCTGCAGCGCCCCTTCGACAACCAGTACCCGGTCTTCTACCTCTTCGATCACGAGACGCCGGGCGACCTGGCTCCCTACGACTCGGCTTCGAAAGAGCTCGCGTACTGCGGGCTCGAGATGTTCGGCCTGCTCGAGGGAATGGACGGCTACAGCTGGGGAATGCCGATCGGGACTCCGGTGCTGGCAGCCCAGGCGGGAATCGTGGTCCAGGCCGGCTACCGGCCCGAGTATTACTGCCCGATTCTTTCCAAGATGATCGACCGCGAGCTGTCGGTGGAAGTGAAACACGAGAAGCTCGGCGACGTGGGCTACGCGACGACCTACAGCGGGCTTTCCACCCTGGTGGTGAAGGTGGGCGACAAAGTGAAGGCCGGGCAGCGAATCGGACTTTCTGGAAACAGCGGGTGCGTCACCGAGCCGCTGCTGTTCTTCGTCGCCCACAAGCTCACCGGCACCAAGACCGGGCAGCCGACGGTGGTCGACCCCTATGGCTGGGACTACACGACGGCCGACCCATGGGAAAAAGATCCCCGCGGCTCGCAGAGCCTCTACCTGTGGATGGAAGGCGAAGCGCCCACGCTCGGCGGGCGCTGAAGCTTCAGGGCTGCCCTTCGGTGCCCTTCAGTCGGGTCGGAATGACCGAGACCTTGAGCAGGTACTGGGCGCGGATGTCGGACGAAAATTCGATCAGGTGATCTCCCACCCCCGACAGCTCGGCCTCGCGGTTGACGAAGCCGACGGTGTCGTTCTCGCCGACGAAGCTTCGGCCTGAGAGCGTGAGGCGGGTGCGAGATCGACAGCGGTCTTCGAAGAAGTTGATCGCGGTTTCCTGGCCCGCGGCGCCGACGTTGTCCAACTGGAAGCTGAGGCGAACCGTCGAAGGCTCGAACACCTGCACTCCAATCAACCGGGTTCCGGGAAAGCGGCCTTCGATGTAGCTCGAGTCTCCCAGCAGGCAGCCCGCGATCTTGTCGCAAATCGGCCACTGCGCGGTGCAGCTGTCTTCGACCCGGGTGCCGAGAAAAGCTTCCCGCTTTCCCCCGCAGGCGCTCGCGAGCGCGGCAAAGGCGACGAGCCCGGCCAGTTGAGCTAAAAACCGTGGGATGAACGGTCTGGCGCGCATGTCTTGCCTCAGCATCATCGTCGCCTCATTGGGCTGTGGGAAAGAGTCGACGCCGCAAAAGCCGCAGTTGATCGTGGACCGCGAGTCTCTGGGCTTCGGCCAGGAATTCGGGTCCGGGGTCTTCATCGGGACGATGAAAACCGACTCGATTGAAATTCAGAATGGAGGTCTCGACGACCTCAAGATCGAGACCGCGACCTACAGCGTCGAACGCGATCCCGACGGTGGAATCGGCGAGGACGCCTTCACGATCGAAGGCCCCCCGAAGACGACGCTGAAGGGAAAGGAGCGGACCTTCATTCGCATCGTCTTCACCCCCAAAGGCGAGAAAATCTACCGCGGCTCGGTGCTGATCGTCTCGAACGCCGAGGACAACCCGGCCACCAAGAGCGCGGCGATGAAGAAGATCGTCATCAGCGGTCGTGGGTTCAAGCAGGGGGACGCTGGGCCGTAGCATCAGGGGCCAGCGAAGCGGCAGGAAGCGCCGCCGTCCGGCACCGACGGGCAGCTGAACGAGCCCCCGTCGACGATGAACGAGGCCGGAGGGTACGCAGCCAGACTCTGGCGCACCGTGAACGCGGTGGGCTCGTTTCGGTTTCGGTCGACCGCCCCGACCTTCACGATGAAGTGCCCCGAGCTCATGAAGCGGCCTTCCATGCAAAAGCAGCCGAGCGGTTGCGCGGTGAAGACCGTGCTGTTGGTGCCGACGACCCGGGTCCACAGATAGCCCCGGCTCATCTGGCTCTGGCCGTACCAGGGTTGAAGGGTGTCCGCGCTGTAGGCGATGATCCGCTCGACCGCTCCGCAGCCGCCGTCGGCCTGGTTCGCGGTGGTGCAGAAGCCGATCTCGAGCGCGAGGTCTGAGGGAGGAGAGCCGGCGTCGTTGTGCCCGATTTCCCACTGCAGGGCCCAGCTGCGATCGGGCGGCGCACTGACCGCGGGCAAGATGAACTCGAACCGGTCGTAGTCAGTGGGAACGGCGTCGTAGTCCCCCGAAGCCCGAACGCCCTGGCCCTGCTCGACCTTGTTGTTCACCACGCGGCCGTAGCCGTGGGTCAGCACTCCGCTGACGCCGGGGCCGACGGGAATCGGAAAGCTGGCGTTCTCGGACAGGGTCGAGGAAGCGGTAGCGAAGGGCAGCGAAGCGCGGGCGGTATCGTCGGGGTCGGCCTCGTAGCTGACGGACAGCGTGTAGTCGCGGTCATCGGCGTAGTCGTTGCCCTCGTCCTGGACGTAGAGGAAATAGCGGGTGGTCGCCCCGTGGCCCGCCACCGGAATCGTGCCTTCCATGTTTCGCAGGTTGGTGAAGAGCGGGTCTTCGTTGCGTTCAGCCCACAGGCACCAGGGCGGATCCTGGGTGTCGCAGAGCGTCTCGACCAGGCTCTGGTTTTGAGCGCTGCCCTCGTAGCCTTTGGGGCACACGGTCGAGTTGGTCTTGCAGGCCAGTCGCTTGTCGCTGACGGTGGCGCCGGCGGTGACCTGGGTGACGACGCGCAGCTGGCGGTCCGAGGCGGGAGCCAGGGGAGCAAAACGCCCGGTCGAGGGGCTGACCGCGAGGCGGTAATGCAAGACCCCGGCATTGGCGGTGGCGGCGAGATCGACGGCGAAGATGTCCGGGTCCGGCACGTAGCCCAACCTGCCGACCAGGCTGGTGGAAGCGCCGTACGCCATCGGCACCACCTTCGGAGCGAGGATCGTGTCGTTGGGCTCGTTGAGATCGAGGTCGTCGAGGAGCTGAACGTCGACGGTGTAGAGCATTCGCAGGTCGCCCTCGACGGGGACGGTCGAGTTGGGTTCTTTGTAGCCACGGACATCGAGGATGTATTCGCCAGCGCCTCGAGACAGCCGCGCGGTGGCGAGGTCCACCGGGACGAACTCGTTCAAGGCCCGGCCTTCGGCGATCGAGATGCCAGCCGGATCGTAGAGGGTGTAGGTGATCTTCGAGCGGGCCTGGGGCATCAGCTTCGGCGCGGCGATGTGGAGGTAGACGACCTTCCGACCCGCGGGCACGACGAACTTGTACTTGTCGATGTCGTCATCGGTCGAGAGCGCGCCTTTGGCCTGACCGGTGAGAATCGCCCCCGCCGCGGTCAGTGGAATCGCTGTGGGCGTGGTGTCGTTGGGCTCGTTGAGGTCGGGGTTGTCGAAGACGTCGACCCGCACCGTGTACCGGTTGCGCACGTCGATGATCGCCCGGCTCGAGGCGCCTTCGTCCGCGAGGATGATCAGCAGCTTCGCGTTCGCTTCGTTGAACGGAAAGATGATGTCCACCGGCTTGGGGGGGCCGGCCAGGTGCTTGTCGATCTTCCGGGCCAGGCCGGTGGTGCCGTTTTCTTTGAGCACCGAGACAGCGAGGTTCACCGGCGTCGCGGGCGCGCCGTAGCCGGCGGTGACGTGAACCAGCGAGCGCGCAGTCAGAGCCGGCAACTTCGCCAGGTACCAGTTCTGGTCCATCGGAACGCTCAGGTACCCTTCTTTGCCCGCGTCGGCGCCGACCAGAATTTCACACTCGGGAAGACTGAGCGCTTCGTCGCGCGAATTGCAGACATCGGCGGGAGGCCCCGCGTCACTGCCGCAGTCTTCCTCGTCCGGATTACACGGACGCGGCGCGGGACATGCGCAAAGAAACATCGCCGCAGCGATCAGCAGCCCAGTGGTTTTCATCATTGTCCTCGTCTCACGGTCCGGTCTGTTTCAGCCCACAGCCGGCGGTGAAGTCGCCTTCATTGACCCGAATCACCCCGTCGCTGGGAAGCTTGATCCCCCCGACCGGGTAGCGCGAGGTCCGATATCGGAACGCGCGAATCAGGGTGCGCCCGTTGGGATCATCACCGGGAGTCATCGAGGTGCTGATGAACAGGTCGTTGTACCCCGCGCCGCGTCGGTAGAGCGCCGCGCCGCCATCGGGGTTGCCCGCGTCGCGCCCGTCGGGCCAGGTGTACGCGAGCGAGATGTTGTCGACGCTGAAGCTGAAACATTGGCGGCCGCCGTCGTCGACTTCGCCATCGCGCTTCACCAGGTAGCGGTACGCCTGCGCCGTGAGCTTCGAGTTGTCGACGACCTTGGGGTCCATGTGCATCATCACTTCGTCGCCGGTCTTGAGCCCGTCGTTGTCCGGGTCCTGGCCGAGATCTTTTCCGGACGGCTGCGATTGCATCTGCCACTCGACCGCGTCGGGGATCCCGTCGTCGTCGGAATCCATCTTCAGCGAGTTGGTGCCGATGATCTGCTCGTCACAATCGGTCAACCCATCGCAGTCCGAGTCGACGCCGCGCAGCGCGGGCGGACAGCCGGGATCCAGGCCACCCCCATCGGGCAGCGCCATGCCTCGGGGGTTGAACGAAGCGCCCAGGCGCCGGAAGTGCTCTTCGACCCCGTCCGAGAAGCCATCGCCATCGGTGTCGGCGACCCAGGGGTTGGTCCCGGCGGCAATCTCGTCGTCGTCCTGCAGCCCGTCGCTGTCGGTGTCGCCCCCGTCTTCCGGAGAGCCGGGGAGCGCGGAAAAATTGGTCGCCACCAGCTTGTCGAAGACGAAGGTGCGGCGGGTCTGGCCAAACCGGAAGTTGAGAAAGTTCACCGGCTCGTTGTTGCGGAAGTCCCGGAAGTCCCCCCCACCCAGCTGCGCCATTTTTTCCAACCGTTCGGCGTTCTGGTTGATCTGCAGCAGCGGGCACGCGCCGGGCGGGAGCAGGGGAATGCCGCAGCTCTGGTTGGTATTGGCCGGAAGCATCACTCCCCCGTCGAGGTTGCAGACGGTCGAGGCGATCGGCTGGTTGGGCACGAAGACGTGCACGGTGTTGACCCGCACGTCATCGGCGAGATCTTTGAGCTGTCGAATGCGTCGGACGGCGTCACCGCACAGCAGCTCGTCGTCCTGGTTGTTCGTCGGCTGCCCATCGGAAAGGAAGATCACCGAGTACCGGGCGCGGGTCTCGCCTTCCTTCCCCATCGCCATGATGCGGGTCTGGGTAATGTCGCGGCTGAGCAACGCGTAGATTTCCGACAGCGGTTTGACGAAGTCGGTCGAGTCGCGGTTCGGCAGGTTCCCCGGCGCGACGTAGTTGAGCAGCCGCTGGGTG
>JAYVCD010000072.1:0-22076 GCA_043750125.1 Archangiaceae bacterium
GGTCACGGCGGCGCAGCAATCAACAGCCGCTTGGGACCACCCGAAGTGAGCACTTTCCGACGGTTGCGGTAGGGGGCGGCTTCAGGCTCAGGTCGGGGACAAAAACCAGGGCCGACCGAATCGGCTGCACTTTGAGACTGTTTGGTGTGTCTGAAGCAACTGGACGCCTTCGATTCACGATAAACCTACACTTCACTACCTCGTGCTGGAACGGGAAAAACCATGACCGTCAAACTCGACCCCTTTATCGCTGACAAGCGCATCGTCTTTAACGAAGCGCGGAACATCGCCAAAGCGGCGCACGCAGAAGCGGGCAACCCGCTGGAAGTGTCGGCCAAGACCCACGAGGTCGTGGCCAATGTGCTCGCGAACAAGGACATCTTCATCACCCCCGCCGCCCGCAAGATCCTGGATCAGGTCGCGGCGGCGAAGGTCGCGGAAAAGGCAATCGACCCGACCCACAAGACCAAGCTGTTCAAGACCGACGAGCCGATGCAGCTCAAGCTCACCGCGGACTTCGCCAAGCTGTTCGCCGAGAAGCAGGGCGCGGGGCACGACCCGGGCTTGTCAGGGACGCTGCAGGTCGGCGACAAGCAGATTCCGGTCAACGTGCGCACGCGGGGCCAGAGCAGCCTCCAGTACCTTCCGGAGCCCAAGATCAAGCTCAAGCTCGACAAGGCGGCTCGGCAAGGCACCGACTTCGAGAATGAAGGCTCGCTCGAAATCGGCGTTCAGGGCGGCAAGGGCGGCAAAGACGGCCTGGGCCGCGTGCTGATTCCTGAGGCCCCGCCCCGCGAGGCTGCGACCTACGCGCTGCTGGAAGAGATGGGCTTGCCGGTGTCGCATTCGCGCCTGGCGAACTTCGACTACGTCGACGCCCAGGGCGTGACCCGCACCCAGCCCGCGTTTCTGAACGAGGCCGTGGACAGCCTCGCTCAGCGCTACTACGGCGACAAAGGCGTGGCCCTCAGCGAGGGCGCCGGCGGGGTCCCCGTCGAAGTCACCCTCCAGACCAAAGACGTGCTCCGGATGAACCTGGGGCAGTTGCTAATCGGAAACCGCGACTGGTCCTTCAACGTCAATGGCGACAAGTCGAAGCCCACGGTGACGGCCAACTCCGGAATGATGCACAACTCGAAGCTGATCTACGGGCCCGACCCGATTCACCCCGAGGGCATGCCGGTCGCCGCGGACTTCGACCTCTCGCTCTTCGTGCTCCAGAATGAGTACGGCGGCTACTGGAAGAACCACCCGGCCAGCCCGACCCAGCCGATCAACTATGCCTCCGAGCTGACGCAGATGCGCTCGCAGTACCCCGGCCCCCAATTCGATGAAGTGCTGGGCGACGTGATCAAGCACCAGGAGACGATGCTCAAGCGGCTCGACCAGTACCGGCTGGACGACGCGAGCAAGGCCTTCATCCGCAACCAGGTGACTGGATTCATGACGGCCGCCCAGGCCGAGCTGAAGCCGGCCGCCTGAGCGAAGGGTGCGGTGCTGACGCGCATCGATCTGCTCGAAAACCCACGGCTGCTTAAAGTGGCGTAGCTCCTTTTGCGTTGAGCGCTGGAGACGATACGTTCACCCATTGCTCCCCGCTCCACTGCCTCCCAAACGCGAGCGTCTGGGTGTCGTCTTTGAACTGTTCGACTTGAGTCTGGACCTCCTCTACTCGAGATTTCGGAGCGAACACCCCCGGGTCAGCTCGAGACAAATCTGGAGAATGGTCGATCAATGGCTTCTCGAAAGACCGCTGCCCCAAAGCGCCGAGCTGCAACGAATCGACTGGCCACGAGGCTGGAACGCGCGGCCCGAGCTTCGATCGAGATCCTTCGTCAGCAAGAAGCCCCGTTCGCGCTGATTGGCGGAATCGCGCTCGCGCTCAGGGCGGCTCCGCGGGCAACGCAGGACGTCGATTTTGCCGTCGCAATCGATGACGCGGCGGCCGAGCGACTCGTCCATGCATTTCAGGATTCTGGGTTTCAGATTGATGCGGTGCTCGTCAACAAGGGCGACCGGACCCTGGCGACTGTTCGAGTGCACGACCCCAAAACCAAGGTTCTGGTCGACCTGTTGATTTCCTTTTGTGGCATTGAACAAGAGATCGTCAACGGAGCCACCCTCGAGCGTTGGCGCGACTTGATGTTGCCGGTCGTCAGTCGAGGTCATCTCATCGCGATGAAGGTCCTCGCGAATCGAAAGCAGGATCAAGCCGACCTCGAAAGTCTATTGAGAGTGTTGCGCGAGGAAGACAAGCGCCAGGCGCTCCACGCTGTGAAGCAAATCATGGCTGCTCATCGTGGGCACGGCCGCGACCTCGAAGAGGAGTTGAAGAGGCTGCTGGTCGAGGTTCGCCCTGTGCTGCCGCCCGGCTTCGAGCTCCGCGCGCAGCCTGCGAAGCGAAGGCGGCGGTAGGATGCAAACCAGAACCTCTTTCGCGCAGGAGTGGCGCGACGGCATCGACGCTCAGCGCGGCACTGATCGGGTCGGCGCGCGGTCCCCTGGGTTTTGAGACTCATCCCAGCTCAACCTCGCGGTCAACTCGATCACGTTTTGATGGCGATCAGGTCACGGCGGCGCGGCGATCGACAGCCGATTTGGAGCGCCCGAGATGAGGACCCTGCCCACGGTTGCAGGCGGCGGCGCTCCAACCAGCGCGGCGAGCGTCGGCGCGACATCGACGGCTTCCGCGAGCTCGATTTCGCCCTTCTTGATCCCCGCGCCGAACAGCACCAGCGGCACGGCGCGATCAAACAACCACGGGGTCCCATGCGCTGCGGCGTCGCGCGTTCCGTACATCCAATAGGGGCGGGGCACGATGATGAAGTCGGGGCTGCGGCCGGGGTAGAGCCCGCGAACCAGTCTGCAGGGCCGAGCGCAGCATCGGCTTCGGCCTCGGGGGCGGCGCGCACCGTGCCCCGTCCATCGACCCGTCCGGCATCGATGCGCCGCGCCTTCAGCGCTTCCGGGTTCTGACCCCCGCCGTGATCCGCACTGAGAGCGACGACGTATTTCCCCTTCCCCACTTCGCGATCGAGGCCGTCGAGCAGCCGACCGATCTGAATGTCCAGCCGACGAAAATCATCCTCCATCTCGGGAGCATCGGGACCCAAAAGCGTGCGACAGAAAGTCAGGCGCGTCGTCCTTTCCCAGCTGCAGCGCCTTCACTGCGGCGAGCGCGGCGTCGACCTCGGCGTGCTCCAGCAAGGGCTGCAGCTCGACCCGCTCAGCTGATCGATCACCAACAAGACTGCGAGACGGGGACGTTCAGCGGCGAAGGTGAGCGGCGAGCACAGGGCAAGCAAGAGCGGCAAGCGCATCGGCGCTACTTAAGTCAGAGCACCACCCGCGCCACCATGCTCTCGGAAAACCAGCTGCCGATCGCGGTGAACGCGGCCGCCGCAGGATCCGCTCGTTCGGCGAAGGCCTCACACGCCGCGCCGATCGTCCCCCCGTGCTGCAGCTCCTCGAGGGCCATCGCCTCGTCGTGCTCGACGGCGACGTGAAACACCTCGTGCCCCTTTCGCCAGACGAGCATCGGAGTCTTCCCCAGCTCGACTTCGGGCAAGTCCTCCCCCGCTTCGATCGCGCGCCACAGCGACCGCACGTCGTGGGTCAGCCACGCCAGCCGCAGCGCCGGAATGAATTCGAGCCTGGCTTCGGCGAACTTCTGGGGGTCCATTCCGGACAGCGCGCCAGTGGTCAGCGGCTCGCAATCGCGCGCGACGAACACCTCGCTGTGCATCCACTCGAGCTGGGCGAGATCCGCCAGACGCACCGAGCTGCTCTCGCGCAGGAAGCGGGGGAATTCCGAGCCCAGCATCGAGAGCGAGAAGTGCGTCGACGGATACCGTTCGACATACGCGCTCACGGTCGAGACGAAGGCCTCACCGAGCAGCCCGCTCACCTTCGGAAAGTCTTCTCGAATCGAGTCCTGGGTCCGCGCCACGTACATCGAGGCGTAGATGTGAACCCGCTGCTCGGCGCTCAACGTCCCTGCTTCGACCACCTGCTCGGGGGACACCGGGGTCTGACGATCGGCCGTCACCAGCGAGAACAGCGCGGACTGAATCTGGGCGAGGTTCATGGCCGCACCTCGACGCTCTGAAGGCGCGCGCTGCGCTCCACCTGGGCCGCCCTGGCGCTTTCGGCGAGCAGCACGTCGAGCTCGGGCACGCCTTCGTCCCATTCGATCAAGGTGGGGACTTCTCCGAAGCGGCGCACCGCCTTGCGGTACAGCTCCCAGACCGGCTCGCTGACCTGCCCTTCGTGGGTATCAATCAAGATGTCGCCGCGGTCCCAGTGGCCGGCCAGGTGGTACTGCGCGACTCGATCGACCGGAACGCCGGCCAGGTAGGCGTCGGCGGAAAACCCGTGGTTCCGCGCGCTGACGTAGATGTTGTTCACGTCGAGCAGAATGCCGCAGTCGGCGCGACGGGCGATCTGCGAGAGGAACTCCCACTCGGGCATCGTCGAGGTCGGGTAGGTCAGGTAGCTCGAGACGTTCTCGAGCAAAATCTGTCTCCCTAACAATTCCTGAACCTGCTGCACCCGTTGCACGGTGTGGACGATCGCCTCTTCGGTGAACGGCAACGGCAGCAGGTCATGGACGTAGCGACCGCCGTGCGCGCCCCAGCAGAGGTGATCGGACACCATCGCCGGCTCGATTCGGTCGACCAGCTCTTTCCATTCATCGAGATACTTCTGCTCGAACGGAGCCACCGCTCCAATCGACAGCCCGACCCCATGCAGCACCACCGGGCGGTCCCGCCGCACTTTCTCCAGGACCGCCAGCGGGCGGCCCCCCATTCCCATGAAATTTTCGCTGATCGCCTCGACCCACCCGATGTCCGGGCGCTCTTCGAGAAACTGCGAGTAGTGCTTGGTTCGCAGCCCGACTCCATGACCCAGCTTCACGCGCGAAAACATCGAAAGTGACCCCACAAATAACGACGGGCTGGCGACCCGTAAAGAGCCGCCAGCCCGTAGGGAGAACAGAACAGCGACTTACTTCTTCATCGGAGCGGCTTTCGGGGCATCCGCAACCACGGTGCCCTTCTTCGCCTTGCAATCCGCTTCGGTCATCGGGGTAACGCCCTTGCCCTTGCACTCGTTCTTGCCTGCACATGCATTGCCGGCGCCGCCACAGGCGCCCTTGCCCTTGCACTCGTTGAGGCCGACACACTTGACCTTCGCGGCCTCTTTGGTGTCCTTGGCAGCAGCGGCAGGCGGGTCAGCAGCAAACGCACCCATCGCGAACATCGAAGCTACGGCACCGGCGATCAGCGTTCCCTTCTTCATCGTGTAACTCCTGAGTGATTGGCCCTGCATGGGCCCCGACTCACACCCCTGCCCCTGAGAGGCGGGGGGCGTGTGTAACGCTCTACGTTGCGACTCCAAGGCTGGTTTCTTGCGACCCAGTCCTGACGCGGGGGTTAAAACCGCTATTCAGCCCTGCGTCTAAGGATTTTTCGCGCGATTGCCTGTGCTTGGGGCACCCCGAACAGCGCGGTGAGCAACCCGTAAACGCCACCGAAAACGGCGATGCAGCCCGCGGCGACCAGCAGCGGGGGCAAGTTCGGGGGCGGGAAGAAGGTCCCTCCCCATTCCTGCAGGGTGAGTGGAGACGGCCCGAACTTCGCGGTGAGCGCGGTCTTGAACCCGAACGCCGCAAGCCCTGCCCCCACCGCGCAGGCCCACAAGATGGGCAGGCGGCTTTTGGGCAGCCCCACGTCGCCGATCACCCGCGCCAGGGTGCGGCGGAGCAGGGAATATTCGAGGAAAGCGACGGTGCCGGTGCTGACGGTGAGAAACGCCGCCCCCAGCTCGGCGGGCAACCCCAGCTGGGCGGGCAGAAGGCGGGCGGCGCAGTAACCCAGCCCGGCGCTCAAGGTCACCCGCAGCGCGGCGATCTTCAGTGGGGTGCGAACGTCCTTGAGCGCCCAGAAGGCCGACGAATACAGCCGGCCCATCGTCTGGGACAGCAGCCCGACCGAGGCGGCGACCAGCAGGTACCAGACGTAGCGCGAGTCTTTGGCGGTGAAGCGGCCGCGCTCGAACAGCCCGGCGAGCTGCTCGCCGATGAAGACGAAGGCCGCGGCGCTGGGGACGACGAAGAAGGCGATGCGCTGCAGCCCGGTCGAGATTCGGGTGCGCAGGGCGGCGGCGCGCTCTTCCTGGCTGCGGGTGGCGTCGGCAGACATCTCGGGGAGCTCGGCGGCGGACACCGCCATTCCGAACAACGAAATCGGCAACAGGCTCAAGGTCTGAGCGTTGGTCAGCGCGGCGAGGGCCCGGTCGGTAATCAGCGAGGCGTACGCGTTGTCGAGCCAGGCGCTGATCTGCACCACACCCCGCGAGAGCACCGCGGGAAGGAAATTTCGCAGCACGTCGCGCACGCCCGAAATCGCCGTCGACACTGAAGGACGAAACCGCCCGAGCAGGCGCAGCACGTTGGGCAATTGAAGGGTGAACTGCGCCAGCGCGCCCACCACCATTCCGATCGCCGCGCACTTCACCAGCGTGTCGTTGTCCACCCGTCCGCCAAACGCGAGCAGCGCGGTGATGATGCAGCCGTTCCAGACCACCGGAGCGGCGTAGGACAGGAAAAATTGCCGATGGCTGTTGAGGATTCCCAGGCACCACGCGCTCATCACCAGCAGCCCCGTTCCGGGGAAGAGGATCCGGGTAAGCGAGAGGGTCAGCGCGCGCTGCTCGGGCCCGAAGCCGGGAGCGATCACCGCGACGAAGGATCCGGTGAACAGAATTCCCAGGGTGACCACCACCGACGTGGTGAGCAGCAGCAGGCCGAAGATCGCGCCCGCCACCTGGTCTGCCTCTTCGTCCTGCTTCCGCGCCCGCAGCATCGCGTAGACGGGAATGAACGAGGCGGACAGCACGCCTTCGCCCAACAGGTTCTGCAGAAAGTTGGGGATTCGCATCGCTGCTGAGAACGCGGCGGCGGCGGACCCCAGGCCGAGGAAGTGGGCGAAGATCAGCTGTCGCACCAGCCCCATCACCCGCGAGGCGAGGATCCCGGCCGCGACGAGTGTTGCTCCTCGACCACTGCGTTGCTCAGAAGGGGCGGGCACGGGTTGGCCGGCACCATAAGGGACGATCCTCCGGTGGCAAACGTCGCGCTTGACGTGTCGTGAAGGGTGGCTCAAACAGATCGCCCGTGTCCCGCGTATTGGTCGTCGACGACGAAGCGAATCTCCGCAAGGTGCTGGCGGCCATGCTCCGCAAAGAAGGCCATGACGTAACCACGGCTTCCGACGGCGAGCAGGCGCTGGCCGAGATTTCCAAACACAAGACCGACGTGGTGGTGACCGACCTGGTGATGCCCAAGGTCGGAGGCCTCGAGATCCTCAAGTCGATGATCGCCAACCACCCCGAGATTCCGGTGATCATCATCACCGCGCACGGCACCGTCGATTCGGCGGTCGAGGCGATCAAGTTGGGCGCGTTCGACTACATCACCAAGCCCTTCGAGCAGTCGGAAATCCAGGCGGTGGTTGCCAAGGCCACCCGCACCGCGGTCGCCAACTCGAAGAACGTCCGGGCCGACGGCCGGGCGCGCTCGTCGATCATCGGGACGTCGACGCTGATGGCCGATGTCTTCAAGGTGATCGACAAGGTCGCCGACACGCCTTCGACCGTGCTGATCACCGGGGAATCCGGCACCGGCAAAGAGCTGATCGCGACCGCGTTGCACGACGGAAGCTCGCGGCGCGAGAAGCCGCTGATCAAGATCAACTGCGCGGCGATTCCGAAGGACCTGATGGAATCCGAGCTGTTTGGCTACGAGCGGGGCGCTTTCACCGGAGCGGTCACGTCCAAGCCCGGCCGCTTCGAACTCGCCGACGGCGGCACGCTCTTCCTCGACGAGATCGCCGAGATTCCGGTCGAGATGCAGGTCAAGCTGCTGCGCGCGCTGCAAGAGAGCGAGTTCGAGCGGGTCGGCGGAATCAAGACCACCCGCGTCGACGTGCGGCTGATCGCCGCGACCAACCGGGACCTCGAGGACGAGATCGAAGCGGGCCGGTTTCGCAAAGACCTCTACTACCGGCTGAACGTGGTGCCGATCGTGCTGCCGCCCCTTCGAGATCGAAAAAGCGACATTCCCACGCTCTGTTCCCACTTCGTCGAGAAGTACAACAAGCGGCTCAACAAGAAGATCGAAGGTCTGTCGGACGACGCGCTGGCAGTGCTGCAGACCTACGCGTGGCCGGGGAACATTCGCGAGCTCGAGAATTTGATGGAACGGGTGGTCCTCTTCTCGGACGGCCCGAAGATCACGGCCAAAGATCTGCCCGAGTCGGTCAAGGGGCCCAGCGGAGTGTCGATTCCAGGGGAATACGCGCCTCCCCCGGGCGAGACGCCGCTCAAAGAGATGGTGAAGGCCCGCGCCGCCGAGCTGGAGAAAGAAATGATCTCGCGAGCGCTGACCGAGACCGACGGCAACGTGACCAAGGCCGCCAAGATGCTGCAGATCAGCCGGAAGTCGCTGCAGACGAAGATGAAAGAATTTGGACTGCGTGACGACTCGCCGGTCGCGGACGACTAAGTCGCACCAGGGCGGTGACAGAAATTTTGTGCCTCGCGTTGGAGCAGTAGTTTCGGAGATCAAATGCCTACGGAAATGCCCACGCTCGGGGCGCAAACGAAGAAGAGCCCCCTTCCTGGCGTCGTCATCACCGCAGTCGTCGTCGGCCTCGTCGCGGGCGGCTTCTACTGGTGGAAAAACAGACCGGCGGAAAACGCGCGCGTCCCCGAGGTCGTCGCTCCGGTTGCAGCCGTCGCAGACCCGGTGGCTCCTCAGGCTGCCCCGACGGCGGCGCTGAATCCGGCCGAGCCTGCTGCGGCAGTGGGTGAGGCGAAGGTCCCCCCGAAGATCGAAGCCAATGGGGTGAAGACCCTGAAGGTCGAGATCAAGGGTCCGCTCGAGGCGGCGGTCGTCATGGCCGCGGGGAAGGAAATCGGGTTGCCGCTGACCCAGGTCATCAACCGGTCGCTGGTCTGGTGGATGAAGGTCCCGGGCGATCTGATGAAAGGGGACGAGCTGGAAGTCGTCTACGAAGAGCGCGCCAACGCCGAGCCGCTGGTTCACGCGGTGCGCTTCACCAGCAAGAAGTTCGGCAAGACGTTCGAGGCCTACCGGTTCAAAGCCAAAGACGAGACCTTCGCGCGCTTCTACGAGCCGTCGGGCGAAGAGCTCGAGCAGCGGCTGGTCGACGGCCCTCTGGACAGCTGGGAACAGGTCACTTCGCTGTTGAAAGACGGCCGCAAGCACAAGGGCGTGGACTTCAAGACCTCGGTCGGCACCCCGGTGAAAGCGACCTTCGATGGGACGATTCTGCGCAAGAACTGGAACTTTCGCGGCAACGGAAATTCGCTCGAGATCCAGGAGACCGGCGGGAAGGGCCGGGTCGCGATGTTCCTCCATCTGTCTGAGCTGCCCAAGACGGTGGTGGCCGGGCAAAAGGTGAAGAAGGGCGAAGTGATCGCCCGGTCGGGCAATACCGGCCACAGCTTTGCTCCTCATCTGCACTACCAGTTGATGAAGAACGACCAGGTCATCGACCCGTTCGAGAGCCACGGGACCTATAAGAAGTCGGTCGAGCCGGGGGACAAGTTGAAGCTCGACGCTGAGCTGGCGCGCCTGAGGGGGTTGATTGGCGCGGCGCCGGCCCAGGTCGCGGGTGGCTTCGGCAGGCCATAAGTCGTAGGCAACCGGCCGTCCTTAGGAGATTGTGGGTGGCGATGGAAAGTGTGGGGAAGTACCAGCTTGTCCGCAAGCTCGCGACCGGCGGAATGGCCGAGGTATTTCTTGCGCGCGCAGAAGGGCCCGGAGGGTTTTCGAAGAAGCTGGTGGTGAAGCGGATCCTTCCCCACTTCCTCTCTGACCCGCACTTCGCCGAGATGTTCTTGTCGGAAGCCCGCCTGGCCGCCGAGCTCAACCACCCCAACGTGGTGCAGATCTTCGACTTCGGTCAGGCCGAAGGTCAGTACTACCTGGCGATGGAATACATCGACGGCGCGAACCTGCGGGTCCTCAACGCGGCGGCGATCGAGCAGGGGCATCGGATTCCCTTTCCGATTGCCGCCCGGTTGGCGAGCCACGCCGCCGAAGGCCTGCACTTCGCGCACGAGCTGAAGGGCGAGGACGGAAAGCCGATTGGCCTGGTGCACCGCGACATCAGCCCCGACAACATTCTCGTCTCGCGCAACGGAGCGGTGAAGGTCGTCGACTTCGGAATCGCCAAGGCGAGCGCGCTGCCGAGCATGACCCGGTCGGGGGTGATCAAGGGGAAGATGGCGTACATGCCGCCCGAGCAGCTGGGGCGCAAAGCGATCGATCGCCGCATCGATGTCTTCGCCCTGGGGGTGGTGCTGCACGAGCTGACCACCGGGACCTGGCCGTTCGATGCCTCGAGTGAAGTGAGCATCATTCAAGCGATCATGAACGAGACCCCGTTCATTCGGGTTCGCACCCGCAACTCGGACATTCCCGAGGCGCTCGACGCGATCATCGCCAGGTGCCTCGAGAAGAACCGGGACCTGCGCTACCCCACCTGCAAGGCGCTGCAGGCCGACCTCGAGAAGTTCATCGCCTCGACCGGGGCGCACATTCACCCCTCGGATCTGGCCGACCTGGTCAACACCCTGGTGCCCCCAAATACCCAGCCGGACGTGGTGCTGAAGATGACGCCCACCACCGGCGATGTTCCGATCGACAAGACGTTTCGCCGCCAGCTGACGCCCGACGAGTCCGAGATGATGACGGACTCGAGTCGCGACGATCCCCCCGCGAAGCCTTCGGGTGCACGTCCGGCGAAGGGCTCGATGATGCCGATCGTCGCGGTTGCGATCTTAGGGGTGGTCGCGGCAGTGGGGGGAGGAATCTGGAAGATGAAGTCGAACCTTCCGCTGATGGTCGAGGCGCCGAGGCCTACTCTCGCCCTGCCCGTCCTCGCCTTCGACGCGGGGGCGAGCGAGCCTGACGGGGCCGACGCCGCAGTCGTGCTGGCCGCGGTACCGATGGCGATCGATGCCGGTGAGCTCAAGAGCGTCGCGGCGGCGGGACCGCGGATGCTCCGAATCGAATTTCGCATTCGCCCCTTCGCCAGCGTGTTCCTCGATGGGAAAGAGCTGGGCGAGACCCCGTTTCCTGCCGTGCTGGTCTCGGTCGGGAAGCACAAGATCCGGCTGGTCAATGATCAGCTGAAGAAAAACGTCGAGGTGGACCAGCAGTTCCATCCTGGCGACACCTCATTCAAGTACAACTTCAAGGAGTGACGATGCGGCAGGCCCTCGTTGTGGCGGCGATCGGTGCGGTGCTCACGTTGTCGATGCCGGCGCGCGCCCAGAGCCCTGAAGTCAAAAAGTACCTCAACGCCGCGGTCACGCTTTACGAGAACCTCGAGTACGAAAAGGCGCTCAAGCAGATTCAGCGCGCGAAGACGAAGTCGACGGGCGCCAGTGACGACGCGCGCATCGCGCTCTACGAGGGAATCGTCTTCGCGGACATGGGCAAAGAGGAAATGGCGCTCAACGCGTTCAAGACCGGGCTGTCACTGGAACCGGAAGCCAAGCTGCCGCTCGAGGTCTCTCCGAAGGTCGAGAAAGTCTTTCGCAAGGCGTCGGACAACGTGAAGAAGCTGCTCGGCCCCCAGCTGGACAAGCAGCGCGAGGAAGAGCGCTTGCGGGTCGAGGCCGAGAAGGCCAAGGCCGACGAAGAGCAGCGAAAGAAAGACGAAGAGACTGCCCGCCTGGCTGCGATCAAACCCCCCGAGCCCGATCGTCCTCCGCCGGCGGTGATGGCCGCGGCGCCTTCGGGCCCGGGGTTGCGGGGCCTGGCGATCATTCCCCTGGGAATCGGGGTCGTCTCGGGAGGCCTCGCCGCGTACTTTCTGGTCACCGCCAAAGGTCACGAGAGCGCGCTGAACCAGGGCACCGTCGTTCCGGGCCAGGCCGCTGCGGTGCGTGACGCGGGCAAGCTCGATGCAACGTTGGGCTACGTCTTCACCGGCGTCGCCGCCGCGGGTCTTGCTGCCACCGGGCTGATGTTCGGAATGGGGGGATCGAAGGCCCCGCCTCCGGTGACGATCTTTGTGGGGCCCGGTCAAGTCTACGTTGGGGTGGGTGGAGCCCTTCCTTGAGAGCCCTGCTGGGGTTGCTGTTGTTCAGCGGCTGCGTCACCGGGCGCGCGCAACAGTGGGAGCACTGGTGCGTCGACTTCGATCCCAAGCCGGCCAACCCCGAGCTGCAGCGCGCGGGAGACGAAGGGTGGGAGATGGTGTCGATGGCGTTCCGGCCCCCGGTTTCGCAGCAGGGAAGCTCGGTCGGGGGCGGCGCGACGCTGGTCTGCTTCAAGCGGCCTAAAATCGCGGTGCGCTAAAAAACACCCGCTGCCCCGGACCCTTTCTTGACCCCCTCGCCCTGCGTCACTACCGTCCGGACCTCGATGCGGCGTTGCGTGGTTCTGCTGTGCCTTGTGAGCCTGAGCGTGCGTGCCGCAGAGGTGACGCGCGTCGCGTCGTCCTTCGACGACGACAAGCCGTTCGGGATGTTCCTTGACGTGGGGTTCGAGCGAACCCAGGACAAAGGGAAGATCACCCGCGAGTGGTACGAGCCGAAGGCCGGCGGGCTGACCGACGTGAGCGAGCTGCGCTACATCCTCTACGACGTGCGGCTGAACCTCGACGCACACCTCGGGCTCTACAAAGACCTCGAGTTCCACTTCGGGCTGCCGATCATCTTTCAGCAAGATCGCTTCTGGAACTTCTCGGCCGGAACGGGCCCGAGCAACACCACCCTCTACCGGAACTGCGCGGACGCGGCGGGAATGGGCTGCGTGACCCCCGGCGAGGGGCAGAACCACCTGTTCGAAGTCGGCGATGCGATGGGCAACCCTTCGGGGAGCTTCCGCGGAGGGCTGGGCGATCTGACCTTTGGGCTGGCGTACGCCTTCTTCAGCCAGAAGCGCGATGACACCAAGCCGACGTGGTTGGTGTCCATTGACTACACCGCGCCTACGTCGGCGGTGATCAACCCGTCGATCGTGACCGCCAGCGACAAGCGCGGCCCGACCGGAGACCGGATTCACCGGTACAGGTTCTCAACGTCGATCTCGAAGCGAATCGGGCCGCTCGACCCCTACTTCCAGCTTCACTACACCCTGCCCTGGCTCGGGCCCGGCGCGTACAGCAACTGCGATGACCCGTCGCCTTCCCGCATGGGCCGCCCGACCAATTGCGGAGTCGCCATCTGGGATCGCACCGAGACGGGGATCAAACCTCAGCACGTGGGAGGCTTTGTCTTCGGCGGCGAATTCAACATGTTCGAGCGAGCGGCGATGCATCAGAAGATCGCCATCGATCTGCGCGCGTGGCTCACCTACACGTCCGAAGGCCGGACCTACAACGAGATGTCTGATCTGTTGGGCAAGCTGCTCTACAACAGCGACTACATGCAGGTCGGCGGGCACTTCGGGATCACCGGGCACGCGGCCGAGTTCATTCACCTCAAGGCGTACGTCTCGTGGGCCTACAACACCGAGCACTTCCTCACCAACGAGAGCATCGGCACCGACCTGAACAAGAAGGGCGAAGTGGGCTTCGGCACCGTCGACCCGATTGGAAACCCGTCCGAGCTCAATCCGAACTTCGATTCCCGCATTGATCGCGTGGGTCGCCGCTTCCGGATTTCCGAGCAGATGGTCTTCAAGGTCAACGTCAGCGCGAGCTTCAACTTCTAGAGCTCGGCCATTCGCGGCAGCCCCGCCACCGCTCCCATCTTCGTCACCACCCGCGCGCCGACCTGACAGGCGAAGCGGGCCATCGGCTCGAGCTGCTGTGGCGTCATCGCCTCGAGCTCTTCGCGGGTCGACGCGACCCGGGTCAATTGGAACAGCAGGCCGGCCATGAAGCCATCACCGGCGCCGGTGGTGTCGACGACCTGGACGCTGGGAGCGGGAACCCCGACGACGTTCGGCCCAACCCGCAGCAGCGCTCCGTTCGCGCCGAGGGTGACGATCGGCAACGCGACCCCGAGCGCGTGAAGAGCGGCCAGGGCGCGGGTGGGTTCCTTCTCGCCGGTGACGAATTCGATTTCTTCGTCGGACAGCTTCACCACCGTGCACAGCGCCAGCAGCTGGTCGAGCAGCGCGCGCAGCTGCGACGGGTCTTTCCACAGGTGCAGCCGCAGGTTGGGGTCGCACGAGACGATCTGCCCCCGCGCTTTGCCCGCTCGGGCCGCGGCCAACGACGCTTCGCGGGCGGAAGGCAGCAGCAACGAGTTGGTGCCCAGGTGCAGCACCTTCGCGTCGCTCAAGAAGCCGGGGTCGATGTCCTCGAGGCCGAGCTGAAATTCGGCCGCCTGGTGCCGGTAGAACAGGAAGCTGCGCTCGCCTTCGGCGGTCAGCGAGATGAAGCCGATGCCGGTCTTGCCCAGCAGGGTGTGCCGAATGCGCGAGACGTCGACGCCCTCGCGGGCGAGCTCTTCGGTGATGAAGTGGCCCAGCTCGTCTTCGCCGGTGACGCCGCACATCGCAGATTTGCCGCCCAGGCGACTGACCCCAACGACGACGTTCGCCGGAGCCCCGCCCAGGCACTTCTTCCAGGTCTCTACGTCGCGGACCCGGGCCCCGGACTTCTCGGGAAGAAAATCGACCAGCGCTTCGCCCAGCGCGATCACGTCGAACCGAGGCGCCATCAGTCGGTGCCGACCTGGTGCATGAAGTCGACGCTCTTCAGCTTTCGGCCGACGTGGTGGGCGATGAAGACGTTGAGCAGCTCGCGGCACCGCGCCCGGGTCTCGGCCGGCAGGGGGGTGCGTTCTCCGGCTTGAAGCCGGGTGAGCGCGTCGACCACCTGGGCGGTGACGGGCAGACCCTGGGGCACCCGGTGGGCGCAGCTCTCGCAGGTGGCCCCCCCGGCGGCGGGATCAAACCGGGGGCGGGGGCCGGTGGGTCCGCTGCAGATGGCGCAAGGCGAAAAGCGGGGCATGAAGCCGGTCAGGCGCAGCGCATCGAGCTCGAACTTCAGCAGCGAAGTGGGGCCGGCCCGCTGGGCGTCGAGCTCGGTGAGGTACGCGAGCAGAGCGTCGAACAGCGGCACGTGGGGCTCATCGTCGCGGGTGAGCTCGCGGCACAGCTCGAGGCAGTACAGGGCGCGCGAGATGCGCGGAAGATCTTCCCGCAGGGCAAAGAAGCTCGAGACGATGTCGACCCCGTCGAGTCGGCAGGTATCGCCGCGGCGTTCGACCAGCTGGGCCTTGAGGTGGGTGCCCAGCACCAGCGCGCCGGCGAAGCGCCGCTTGCTCTTCCGCGCACCGGCGGCGAAGGCGGTGAGCCTTCCCCGGCCCTTGGTGAACAGGGTCACGACCCGGTCGGCTTCTCCGTAGTCGAGGCAAGCGAGCACGACGGCCTCTTCGACAAACCGGAGCACCGGACTACCGGCCCCAGGGAGGAGGCAGCTGCCCCATCACGACGAAGAAGACGTAGGCGGCGATCGCAGCGAGGATCACCACCACCCCGAGCGTCTTCAGCGCGCGCGACTTGCGGCGGTGCTCGAGCACCTGGGGCAGCGTCTCGGGGTCTTTGGCGACTCCGGGAATCTCGTGCCACCTCGTGATCGCATCGTCGGGGGACATTCCAATCACCTGCGCGTACGCCCGAATCAGGTTCTGCAGAAACACCCGCTCGGGCAGCCGTTCGCTCTGACCCTCTTCGAGCGCCGCCACCAGGGTGGCCGGAATCTTCGTCGAGCGCGCGACCTCGTCGCGAGACATCCCCCGCAGTTGGCGCTGTTGAGAAAGGAAACGACCGAACTCGGCGTAGTCGCTCACTTACGGCCTCGTGGCGTCCTTCAAACGCAGGCAATCGTCTTTGCTCACGTCGTCCTTGGCGATGCAGGCCTCGAACGCTTTTTTGGCCGGCTCGGTCTGCCCCATCTTCGACAAGCACACCCCTTCGCGCAGGTACGAATCGCCCATCTCCGGGCAGGACTCGCGGTACTTCCCGTAGTTGCGGCAGGCCTCGGGCAAGTTCCCCTGCTCCTCGTAGATGTTCCCAAGCTTGAGGTAACCGAAGCAGAACTTGGGGTTGGTGGTGACCGAGCTCTTGAGGTTCTCGATCGCGGTGCGGCTTTCCCCCAGCTTGTAACGGGCCCACCCGAGGTTGGCCTGCGCGATCCACGGCTCGCGGTAGGTCATGTCGTTGAGTGCGAGCTCATATTTCTTGATCGCCTCGTCGTACCGTTTCTGCTCGAGGTAGACGTTGCCGAGGTTGGTGAGCGCGGCCGAGAAGCGGGGGTTGATCTGCAGCGCCCGTTCATAAGAGGCGCGCGCTTCGTCGAGCTTGCCGAAGACCATGTGCTCCAGCACGCCCTTCGCGTGCCACGCCTCGGCCATCTCGGGGTCGAGCTCGAGCGCCATCTCGTATTGCCTCATCGCCGTCGGAGGATCTTTGAGCTGCGCCTCGACGCCCATGTCGTAGTGAATGCCGGCGGCGTCACGATCTTTTTCACTGGGAACGTGCTTGCACCCGCCCAGCCCGACCAGCAGCGCCGCGAAGGCGAACGCCGAGAACAGCTTGCCCAGGGCGGTGGCGGTGGCCGAGCTGGCCTCTTTGTCCGCCCGCACCTCGGAAGACGCCTTCTTCGCCGCGGGGGACCCGGGCGGCTCGCGTTGAAACAGCGGCATGGTGGCGATCAGCTCGTCCTGTTCCGCCGCGGGTCGACCGCGAAAGTTGAGGTTGTCCATGATGAAGCCCATCGATTCGACGAAGGCGAGCGCGTCGCCCTCTTCGGCCTGGTATTTCTCGGAAGAGACGGCGCGGCTCGAAGGCACGTAGATCGCACACTGGGCGCTGTCGGGAATGTAGAGGTAGACGAAGACGGCAAAGCCCTGGGGGCCGCGCAAACCGAGGATGAACGCGCGCGCCGGACCCGCCTGCCGCCCCGGGACGGCGAGGTGGGGCTGATTGAGCGATTCATACAGCGCGACGATCTGGTCCTTCACCGCGGGCAGCCCGCGCAATCGTTCGTCGATGGTGAACACTCTTGGGCAGCTCCTTCAGCGCGCCGTCAGCGAGAATTCTTTCGAGATGTCGTCGGTGTTCGCCGCGGTGCGCTCGAACTTCACCACCGGGTTGTCGATCATCACGTGATCGCCGTTCATCGTTCCTTCCCCGATGATGATTCGAAAGAAGTGGTTGCTCGAGAGGCTCTTGCGCGCGTCGGGAGCGACCTTCTTCGCAATCATCATCACCGTGTTCTTCCCCGGAATCAGGCTCTTGGTGATTTCGGTAACGATCTGGTCTTCGGTGCTCTTCAGCTTTCGGACCCACTTCGAGTTCAAGTACAAATCCACGTCGTACTCGGTCATTCCGACCACGTTCTGTTCGGTGACGAGGAAGTACTGCTTGTGGATGACTGTCGAGTTGCTGGGGGCGGCGGCCTCGGACGGAGCGCCCTCGAGCTGCTTGACCGCGTAGCCGGGGGCGTCGATCAACACGTTGCCTTTCTCGTCGATTCGAACGGTGGCCTTCTCGAACTTCTGGTTGGTAACTCCGTCGATTTTCACCCCGTTGAGATAGACGTTTCCCGCCAGCGCGGAAGCCGAGAGCAGCATCAGACTCAGAATGGTGTGGCGCATCGAAGAAACCTCGCGTTGTCGCGCGCTTACGACTTAATCCAAACGAACGCTCACCGCGAAAATTATACGAGCCGGTGTTAGTGACCCACGAACACATGAGCTCCTTTTTCGCACGGTTGAAGTTGGCATTCGCGATCCTCTTCGGGCGGGTGGTCGCCGAGCCTGCAGCCCAGCCGGTGCTCCCCGCCCTGAGCCCGGAAGCGGCCCACGCCAGCGGCTTGTTTCTGCTCGGAATGCTGCAGCGCGAGGGTCGGCTGATCGACTTCCTGGAAGAAGAGATTGGGGGCTTTAGCGACGCCGAGGTGGGCGCCGCCGCCCGGGTGGTCCATGCCGGCTGCCGAAAGGTGATGCGCGACTACCTGCCGGTGATCGCGGTGGTCCCGCAGTCCGAGGGCGAGAAGGTCACGGTGCCGGCCGGCTTCGATGCGAACCGCTACCGCTTGTCGGGGAACCTGACCGGCCAGGCGCCCTACGCCGGGTCGCTGAAGCACCACGGCTGGGTGGCCACGGAAGTGAAGCTTCCACCCGTGCCGACGACGATGGACGTGAAGGTGCTGGCGCCCGCGGAGGTCGAGCTGCCGTGAAGAACGAGCGCAGGTACTCGATTGGAATCGACCTCGGCACCACCCACTGTGCGCTCTCGTACCAACGGCTCGATGCTGCGGCCGGTCGTGGAGCGGCGCAGGCGGTGCTGCCGATTCCCCAGCTCACCGCTCCGGGCACGGTCGAGAGCAAGCAGCTGCTGCCTTCGTTCGTCTACCTTCCGGCTGAGAACGAATTTCCCCCCGGCTCGTTGGCGCTGCCGTGGAACAAGAGCCCGCCGGTGGTGGGAGAGCTGGCGCGGGCCCATGGGGCGAAGGTGCCGACCCGGCTGGTCGCGTCGGCCAAGAGCTGGCTGGGCCACCCGACCGTCGACCGCCGAGCGGCGATCTTGCCGTGGCAGGCCCCGCCCGACGTGCAGCGACTTTCGCCGGTCGACGCGGCCGCCAAAGTGCTGGGTCACCTCGCGGCGGCCTTCAAGGCGGCGCTCGAGGTTTCGCTCGAAAATCAGGAAGTGATCGTCACGGTCCCCGCGTCGTTCGATGCGGCGGCGCGCGATCTGACGCTCGAGGCGGCGGCGCGGGCGGGCCTGCCAAAGGTGACCCTGCTCGAAGAACCACAGGCCGCGCTGTACGCCTGGCTCGAGGCGATGGGCGAAGGCTTTCGCAAGCAGGTGAAGCCGGGCGAAGTATTGCTGGTGGTGGACGTGGGCGGCGGCACTTCGGACTTCTCGTTGATTGGAGTCAGCGAAGAGAACGGCGAGCTGCGGCTCGAACGTCACGCGGTCGGCGATCACATTCTGCTCGGCGGCGACAACATGGATCTGGCGCTCGCCTACACCCTCGCCGAGCGGTTCAAGGCGGAAGGCAAGAGCCTCGACACCTGGCAGCTGACCGCGCTGACCCACGCCTGTCGGGGCGCGAAAGAGAAGCTGTTCGAAGACGAGAAGGCGAAGAAAGCGCCGGTGGTGATTCCCGGGCGCGGCAGCTCTCTGGTCGGCGGAACGATCAAAGGAGAGCTCGAGCGTTCCGAACTGACCGCGCTGCTGGTCGATGGCTTCTTCCCGCAGACGAAGATCGCAGAGCTTCCGGCCGCGGCTCGACGCACCGGCCTGGGCCAGGTCGGACTTCCCTACGCGCAGGACGCGGGCATCACCCGTCACCTGGCCGCGTTTCTCACCCGCCAGGCCGGCTCGCTCAAAGTGAAGGGCGGCTCGTTCGTTCACCCCACCGGGGTGCTGTTCAATGGCGGGGTCTTCAAGGCCCAGGCCTTTCGCACCCGGCTGCTCGAGGTGCTCAACGGCTGGCTTCAGGCCGATGGAGGCCAGAGCGCGCGCGAGCTTCCGGGCGCCGAGCTGGATCTCGCCGTAGCGCGCGGAGCGGCCTATTACGGCTGGGTCAAAGAAGGGCACGGGCTGCGCATTCGGGGCGGCACCGCGCGCAGCTATTACGTTGGAGTCGAGTCCGCGATGCTGGCTGTGCCGGGCTTCTCGCCTCCGGTCAAAGCGCTGTGCGTCGCTTCGTTCGGAATGGAAGAAGGCTCCCAGGCCGAGATTCCTCCGCAAGAGTTCGGCCTCACCGTGGGGGCTCCGACTGCGTTCCGGTTCTTCTCCTCGTCGACCCGACGCGAGGACAAGGTCGGAGATCTGCTCGACGACGCGGCGCAAGCCGAAGGGCTCGAAGAGCTGCCGGCGGTCGAGACGACGCTGCCGGGCGCGGACACCGGGCGGCTGGTTCCGGTCAATCTTCAGGCGGCGCTGACCGAGCTGGGGGCGCTGGAATTGCGCTGCCTCGAGCGCGGGGGCAAGGGCAAGTGGAAGCTCGAGCTGAACGTGCGGATGAAGCAGTGAGGTCGGGTGGGTTCGCCTTCCGAGCCGAATGAGCGCGCCGAAATACATCATCGGAATCGACCTCGGCACCTCGAACTGCGCCGTCGCGTACACCGAGCCGTCGAGCGGCCCGGGGGCGTTGATTCGGGATTTTGCCATTCCGCAACTGGTGCGCCCGGGCGAAGTGGCGCCGCGTCCTTTGCTGGCCTCCTTCGAGTACCTGCCGCTGGCCGGAGAGTTTCCCCCGGGGGCGCTGCGCCTTCCTTGGGGTGAGCCGCCCCAGGTGATCGGCGAGCTGGCGCGGTGGCAGGGGGCGCGGGTGCCGGGTCGGGTGATCACTTCGGCGAAGAGCTGGCTGTGCCACAGCGGGGTCGATCGCCAGGCTCCGATTCTTCCCTGGGGCGCTGCGGCCGATGTACCGCGTCTGTCTCCGGTCGCGGCTCAGTCGGCGCTGCTGGCGCATCTGAAGTCGGCGTGGGACGCCGCGCACCCCGAGGCTCCGCTGGCCGAGCAGGAAGTCGCGCTGACCGTGCCCGCGTCATTTGATGAGGCCGCGCGGGCGCTGACGATTCAGGCCGCGCGCGATGCCGGCTTCGAGCTGAATCGCCTCAACCTTCTCGAAGAGCCGCAGGCCGCGTTCTACGACTTCACCGCGCGGCACCGGGACACGCTGGCCCGAGCGCTGGAAGGGGTGCGGCTGGTATTGGTCGTCGACGTAGGAGGAGGCACCACCGACTTCTCGCTGGTGAAGGTGGCGATGTTGCCCGAGGGCCCGGCGCTGCAACGGCTGGCGGTCGGCGAACATCTGCTGCTGGGCGGGGACAACATGGACGCGGCGCTCGCGCGGGTGGCCGAGGTCAAAGCGCTCGGAGCCGATCGCCGGTTTTCAGGAGCGCAGTGGACGCAGGCCGTTCAAGCCGCGCGCGCCGCCAAAGAGACTTTGATTGGGGTGAACCCTCCGGCGAGGCAGGCGCTGAGCATCGCGGCGGGCGGCAGCAAGCTGATGGGGGGCACGATTTCGACCGAGCTGACCCGGGAGGAAGTCGAGGCGACCGTGGTCGACGGATTTTTTCCTCCGGTCACCGCGGCGGATGTTCCGCGGGCCGCCGCGCGAGGAGCGATCGTCGAGCTCGGTCTGCCCTTCGCCCAGGACGCAGCGATCACCCGGCACCTGGTCGCGTTTCTTCACGCCCACGCCGAGGCGGGCCGCGCTGCGCTTTCGTCCGACCCCACCCTGCCCCAAAGCCATGAGCTTCCGCGCCCGGACGCGATTTTACTCAACGGGGGGGTGTTCAATTCGCCTCGCCTGACCGCGGCGTTGCTTCAGACGGTGAGCGCGCTGTGGCCGACGAAGCCGACGCTTCCCCTGTTGCCGCACGACTCGCTGGATCTCGCGGTCGCGCGCGGAGCCGCCTACTCGGGCCTGGCCCGTCGCGCGCTGGGGAAGAAGATTGGGGGAGGAGCGCCGCGCGCGTACTACGCGTTGGTCAGCGCTCCGAACGAGAAGCGCTCGGGGGTTTGTCTGATTCCGCGCGGCCTGGAAGAAGGCCAGACGGTCGAGCTCAAAGACCGCAACTTCCGACTCACGCTGGGCCGGCCGGTGCAGTTTCAGCTCTATTCGACCACCCGCGATCGCCTCGACCGTCCGGGCGCGACGGTTGCGCTCGAGAGCGACGAGTTCAAGCCGCTGCCTCCGATTCACACCATCTTGCAGGGTGAGAAGAGTGCGTCGGTCGACGTGCACCTCGCCGCGGGGCTCACCGAGGTGGGCACGCTGGCGCTGTCGGCGGTGGCAGGCACCGAGCGGTGGAGACTGGAGTTCGAGCTGCGCGGCGCGGCGAAGACCGGGGCTCTGACGGTGACCGAGTCGATGCCGGCCCGGTTCGCCGAAGCGATCACCGGGGTCGAGCGGGTCTACGGGACCAAGCCGATGCCAGTGGGTCCCAAAGACGTGAAGACCCTGATGCGTGAGCTCGAAAAGGTGCTCGGCCCGCGGGAAGATTGGCGGTTGCCGGTGCTGCGCGAGCTGTGGACGACGCTGTTCTCAGGG
>JAYVCD010000073.1:0-11288 GCA_043750125.1 Archangiaceae bacterium
CCGACCCGGCCGCCCCCGAAAAGCCCGGTGTCTCCGCCATCGCCCGTCTTGGTATAGATGCTGGTCATTTTTGCTCGGTCAAATCAGACGTTCAAACTCTTCCAGCCCCATCTTCCACACCGGCACGCCGCAGTAGCGAGGACCTTCGGGACAGAACGGGGTGATTCCCGCCTGCTTTCGCAGCGTGCACGGGGCGTGAATGTATTTGCCCAGCTCGGGGTGCACCTTCGTTACCTGCTGCGTTTCCTCGATCGAGGCCCGCCAGATTTCTTCCTGCGCGGTGTAGCAAAGGCGGTGGACCCACTTGTGGTGCAGGTGAAGCAGATCGCCCGACTCGAGGAACCGCACCGGAAAAGAGTTGGGCAGCAGATACAGCGCCATCTCTTCGCTCACGCCTTCGTCGAGCAGCCGTTCGATCGTGGTCCACAGCGTCTTCATCGTCTTCTCGTACAGCGCGCGCGCCTCGGGCACCGCGGCGATCAATTCGGGCAACACGGTGTCGATGTCCCCCGGCACGAACTGGGCGTGGAGCACCGGCCGTGAGGCGGGCGTCATCCGATGCCGTTGATCCTGGCTGTCGGCGGTATGGCTGAGCTTCTTCTGAAACGTGTAGTGCGCGTGCGACAGCGCCCGGGTCAGCTTGCTCATCGTGGTGAGGACCAACGACTCGCCGAAATAGGGGTTCTCTTTGGGGCTCAACACCCGGCGCAGCGCGGCCTCATCGGGAAGCTCGGCCTTCGTCGCTCCAATCACGTCGCGCACGCCCTGGGCGACCGAAGACTCGGCGTTCACCTTGTAGTCGACCAACTTCGAACGCAGCTTTCCCAGGCCCTGGTCGAACTCGCGCAGGTAGGCCTTCGCGCCGCTGCCCGCCTTCAGCCGCCCCAACTGCTGCAGCGCGCTGTACTCGAGCGTCTCGTTCAGCGGCAGCGGGTCTTCGATGTTGCGGAAGAAGAGCGGGTCGAGCTTCGTCACCTCGGCCACCATTCCGTCCACGATCAGCCGCGTCTCGGTCGGCACGTCCAGCTGCTGGCTGAGCCGGTGATACCGGTGCAGCGTGAGCCCCGAAACCGTGTGGTACAGGTGCGCGAAGGTGCCGATCGGCAGCACGTAGCGCGCGACTTCCTGCGCCTTCTTCTTCAGCCCCAGCACCCAGCGATCTGGAGCCCGGCGCCGCGCGGGGAAAATCCGGAAGAACTCTTCGGAAACCTTCGGGGTCAGCAGCGAGATCAGCTGTTGGTACGCCCCCATCGCTTCTTCCACCGCCGACCGGTAGAGCGCTTCGTGGTTCTCGGCCATCGCCGGCATCACCACGTTTCCCGGCTTCACTTCGACGTAGCGCTGACTGACCTGCTCTGAATTGTAGAACGGGTGGCTGTGGAGGAAGGACCAGATGGCTTGCCGGCTCACGTGCTCGAGCGTGAACTGAAACGTGGCGTGCTGAATCGTCGTGTGGTGCCCCGCCTCGTAGGTTTCCTGGGCAATCTTGTCTCGCAGCGCAATCGCCTTCTCGTCCTTTCGAACGTCCTCGGCGGTGATGATTCGCGAGTTGTAACAAGTGCGGGCGGTCGCAATCGCGTTGTCGAAAGAGTCCGTGCCGAACCCTTTGACCAGGGTGACTTTCGGCAACGGAGAAGTGAACGGAGCGGGCGGCAAGGCTCCTTCGATTGTGTCGACTGCGATCCGAGCGGGCAAGGTGTCTTCATGGCGCATCTGGGGTGAGCCGTAACCGACCCTTTTCTTCACCGCCCGTGCGCTTGCCTCTTATTGATATTGATTCTCAATATTGACGATGGCGGGTGTCGATTGCTACGTCAGCAGGCTGTGACTTCCCTGCTGCTCGCCGCGGTGCTCGCCCTGTCCGCTCCGCCGGCGGACGACGCGGCGTGGCATCGGCTGGTCGGGCTGCTTCAATACCTGCACGGCGACTACGCGGGCGCGGTGGCTCAGAAAGACGTCGACGAGCTGGCCGAGCAACGCGGGCTGATTGCCGAAGCCGTGCTGGCGATCGACGCCCTGGGGCCGCGCGGAGAGCTGTACCGCCCGGCGATCGAGTCGATTCGCGAACGCATCGACCGGGGGGCCGACCCGGAAAGCGTCAGCGCCGAGTGCCAGGGGCTCGCGCAGAAGATCCTCGAAGAACAACACCTGCAGCGGGCGCCGATCAACGCCCCGGACTTGAGCCACGGCGCCACCGTCTGGGCTGCGAATTGCGCGCTGTGCCACGGGCTGAACGGCGACGCCCAGACGCCCATCGCCCCGACGCTCATTCCGCACCCGGTCAGCTTTCACAACCCCGAACGGATGACCTCGCTCACCCCCTACCGCGCGTTCAACACCAGCACCTTCGGGGTGAAGGGCACCGCGATGGTCCCCTTTCCCCAGCTGTCCGAGGACGATCGTTGGGCGCTGGCCTTCTACGCCTTCACCTTTCGCCAGCCGCCGTGCGATCACCCGCCGCCCACCGCCACCCTGCAGCAGCTCGCCCAGTCCACCGACGGCGAGCTCGCGGCCAAATACACTTCGGCCGAAGTGGCCTGCCTGCGTCGGCGCCTTCCCGAGCAAAAACACGGAGGAGGCCTGTTCGGGCCGGCCCGCGCGGGAATCCTCAACGCCCAGGCCCTCTACGCTTCGGGGCACAGCGACGACGCGCGCATGGCCGTGGTCGACGCGTACCTGCTCGGCGTCGAGCCGGTCGAGCCGATGCTTCGGGCCCGAAATCCGATCGCGGTGAAGCGGCTCGAGAATGCCTTTGCCCGGGCCCGGGTCGCCGCCGACACCGGAGATCGCTTCAACGAAGAATCCGCTGCGCTGCTCAAAGAGCTCGATTCACTCGAGAACGCCGGCACCAGCAAAAGCGGCTTCTGGTCCGTCTTCTTCGCCGCGCTCTTCATTCTGCTGCGCGAGGGGTTCGAGGCGCTGGTGGTGGTGGGCGCGCTGCTCGCGGTGCTGAAGAAGATGAACGCTCCGGCGCAGGCCCGGGTGGTCTACGCGGCGGTCGCTGCGGCGCTGGGTCTGGGGATATTCGCGCTGATCTTCGCCCAGGCGGCGCTCGCTGGGGCGAACCGGGAATGGATGGAGACGATCGTCTCGTTCTTCGCGGTGGCGATGCTGCTCTACGCCGCGCTTTGGCTCAACGCCCGGTCCACGATGAGCAGCTTCATGACCGACCTGCGAGCGCAGGTGAAGAGCGCGATCGGCACCGGGAGCAGCCTCGGGCTGTTCACCGTCGCCTTCACCGCGGTCGCACGCGAGAGCTTCGAGACCGCGCTCTTCATTCAGGGGCTGGCGGGTGACTCGGCCAATGGCGCGCTGTGGGGCGCGGGCGTGGGGCTGGTCGCGGTGTCGCTGATGGTGATCGCGATTCGCAAGGTGGGCTTCGTGTTGCCGATGAAGACCCTGTTCAGAGCGTCGACCGCCTTGCTGCTCGCCACCGCGGTGATGGTGCTGGGGAAGGGCCTTCACGGCTTGCAGGAAGTCGGGGTCCTCGGGCTAACCCCGGTGCCCTTCTTCGAGCTGCCCGTCCTGGGAATCTTCGCCGACGCCCGCACGCTGATTCCGCAGTTTGTCCTGGGGATCATCGCCGCCTGGTGGTGGCGGCGCTCGACCGCGGTGCCTCGCAAGCCCTCTTTGGCGACCTGAAACCCCATTCGGACTTCCCACGTACTGACGCCATGAGCTCCTTCAAGCTGGTTTTTTCCCTCGTCTTTCTCTGTGGCTTCCTCGCCGCCGCCCAGAGCCCCCCGCGCGAAACCGTGATTCTCGCCGGCGGTTGCTTCTGGGGAATGGAAGATTTGCTGCGGAAGATCCCCGGGGTCCTCGAGACCGACGTGGGCTACGCCGGAGGCAAGAGCGCCAAGCCCGACTATGAGCAGGTCCACACCGGGAAGACCGGTCACGCCGAGGCGGTGCGGGTGGTGTTCGACCCCACCAGGCTGAAGTTCGAAGACCTGCTCGAGAAGTGGTTCTTCCGGATGCACGACCCCACCACTGCCAACCGCCAGGGCAACGACGTGGGCTCGCAGTACCGCTCGGCGATCTTCGTCACCACCCCGCAGCAGAAGGCCAGCGCCGAGGCGGTGAAGGCCCGGGTCGACAAGTCGGGAAAATGGAAGAACCCGGTGGTGACCGAAATCGCCGAAGCCGGGCCGTACACCCTGGCCGAGGGGTATCACCAGAAGTACCTGGCGAAGAACCCCGGCGGCTACACCTGCCACTACCTGAGGGAATAACGCCCGTCGTCCAGGCTGACCCGCCCCTCGCTCTGCAGCTTCCCGAGAATCGCCAAGGTGCTTCGCTCGGCGATCGGCAGCACGAATGCGGTCACGTCGTCGTAGGCGCGGGGCACCAACGCCTCGAGGCTCAACGCTTCGACCTGCAAGGCCGCGAGCACCTTCTCTTCGCGCCAGAGCCGATGCTTCAGGTACTCGGCCAGCTTCCCCGGCCCATCGGGAATCGGAGCGCCGTGCGCGGGATACAGCGTCGTCACCGGCAGCGCCTCGAGCCGTCGAAGCTGCTGCAGGTAGTCGGTCATGTCGCCTTCGGGAGGGTCGATCACGATCGTTCCCAGGCCCGCGACCATGTCCCCCACCACCGCGGCGCGCGAGCCTTCGTCGTACAGGCAGACGTGCCCCTGCGCGTGACCTGGGGTGTGCAGCACCCGCCAGCGCATCTCGCCCAGGCCAATGACCTCGCCGTCCACCAACAGGCGGTCGGTCTTCACGCTCAGGCGATCGGCAGTGCGCGCGTGGCTCCAGACGGGCACCTTCAGTCGGTCGACCAGCCGCGCGAGCCCGCCCACATGGTCCCCATGGTGGTGGGTGAGGACCACCGCCTTGAGGCGGGCTCCTTCGGCCGCAAGCTTCAGCAGCAGCGCGACGAGCCGGTCGGTCTCAACGTCGTCCACCGAGCCCGGGTCGACCACGATCAGCTCTTGGGTCCCCAGCACGTAGGCGTTGGTGTGGGTCGCCGGAGGCAGCGTCAACGTGCGCAGCGCGAACAACTTCACCCCCTGCTGGAACTCGATTCGCTCGGCAACGAAGTCCACCACGTGCGGAGGATTTGCCAGCGCGACCCGCGCCGACTCGGTGTCCTTGAAGGTCGACATCACCCCCAGCGCGTGGTGGTTCGGCGGGTGCAGCAACGCGGTTCCTTCCCGCCAGCGGCGCAGCGCCATCGCCGGAGCAATCCACGCGCCTTCCGACAGCTCTCCGGGCCACACCTCGGCCTCCTGCCCCTGCGGCGCTTCGACCAGAAAGAAGCGGGCATCGAAGCGCACGGGAAGAAAGGGCGGGGTCGCCCACCGGCCCGCTTCGAGGAAGTCGGCGGCGTGAATCGTCAGCTGGTGCCGCGCGAGCAGCTGGGCGAACGGCACCGTCTCTTCCAGCAGCTCGGTGCGCATGGTGCTGATTTCGTCCGGCGCGAGCCGACGCGGGGTCCGCGCCTTCAGCAGCCCCGTCTCTTCCAATAGCTCTCGCGCGGCGGTCACGATCAGCACCGCGGCGTCGCCCGTGGCCCCTTCGACCGGAATCGCGCGATCGGCCGGGTCGACCTTGCCTCCGGGGAACGCGTAGAAGCCGCCTGCGAACCGCAGCAGCTTCTCGCGCTTGATCCAGAACACTTCGGCGCCCGCGGCCACTCGCCGAAACACGATCACTGCCGCCGCGTCGCGCAACTTCACTTCCGGCATTTCGAAGACGGGCATTCCCGGCAGCGGCTCACTCATGAAGCATTTCCCTGGGCCAGGCGAGCGACCAGCGGCCGCGCGGCTTCCGCTTGATCTGGACGGACGTAGACCCGCGAGAGCAACACCGCGCTCGCGTAGCGTTGGTACAGCGGGGTGTAGTCGGCGATCGACGTGAGCCTTCCACTCGAGACGTCGATCACGAACAGCGAAGGGCCTTTGCCGTCGAGAAAATATTTCGAGAGGACTCCGCGCGACTCGACTGAAAAATGTTCCAGGCCCGCCTTCGACAGCGCGCCCGAGATCGCCTTCAGGTCATACCCGGCGTCTCGTTCGGTGAACTCGGCCACCCGCTTGAAGCCCCGGCGGGTGACGATGCGTTCGGCCCACCGGTTCTTCGATCGGCGCAGCACGTGGTTCAGCTCTACGTCGTCACACAGCAAGAAGGCTTCGGGGTCAGCCGGAATCTCGAACTCCCCGAGCGCTTCCTCGTAATAGCGCTTGAGCATGTGATCGAAGCTCACCGAGGTGTGGTGGAAGTAGACGGAGAGGAACATGTGGAAGCGGCTGAGCAGAAAGTCTTCGAACGCGAATGCGGCCGCCCGCGAAAGCGCGAGCACCATCTTCCCCTCACGCTCGGCCGCGTTGAGGTTCGAAACGATCCACTCGAAGTCGTACCGGCCGTAATTCACGCCAGTGTAGAAGCTGTCCCGCAGCAGGTAATCCATCCGGTCGGCGTCGAGCTCTCCCGACACCAGGCCCCGCAGCAGCGGCGACCAATCGATGTTCCCGTCGACAAAAGGCGTGGGCCCCGGCGGTTCGCGACCGGTGACGAGCGAGGCGATGTGGGCCGCGGTCAGGCCATACGCCTTCAGCGCGTTGGCCAGCACGTCGGTCAACGAGCTGTCCAACAGGATCTTCGCCGTGAAGTCTTCGTGCGAAGCCTGCTCTCCTTCTCCATCGTCGAACCACGCGGGCAGCTTCAACCGGCTCTTCAGCGGAGCAATCTGTTCCGACGCATGGCTAAACGGCATGTGGCCCAGGTCGTGACACAGCACCGCCATTCGCACCGCGGCGCGAAAGCGTTCTTTCGCGACCGAAGAAATCTTCGCGGTCGAGGTCACGACATCGAACAAACGCGAGGCGACGTGCATCGCGCCCAGCGAGTGCGCGTGGCGGGTGTGCGTCGCGCCGGGAAACGCAAGCTCACCGAAGCCCAGCTGCCGGATGTTGCGAAGTCGTTGGTAGAAGCGGCTGTCGATCACCGCGGTCTCTTCAGGGGTGACGAAGAGCGTGCCGTGAATGGGATCTCGAATTCTCACGCCCGCTCCTTACCGCCTTTGTGGCGAGGCTGGGTCGTGCTACTCGATGGCCCCACCACGTGCGCATCGCGATTCTCCACAACCGGGACCACACCCTTCTCGAAGAAGACCCGGGCAGAGAGGCACGCGAAGATGTGGTGCGGGTCGCCGCGGCGCTGCAGAGCGCGCTCTCGGGTGGCCGTCGCGACGTAGCGCTGGTCCCCGTCGACGGCAATGCGCTGGGCATCGGCCGCGCGCTCGAAGCGGCCCAGGCCGACGTCGTCATCAACATCTGCGAATCGCTGGCGGCGGATTCCCGCGGCGAAATGGTGGTTCCGGCGCTGCTCGATCTGCTCGCGCTGCCCTACACCGGCTCTTCGGCGCTCTCGTTGGGGCTCTCGCTTCACAAGAACAAGGCGAAGGAATTGCTGCGCGCACGCAACGTCCCCACTCCTGATTTTTGCGTCCTCGACTCGGTGGCCGAGGTGGGCTCGGTCGACCTGCCCTTCCCGTTGATCGTCAAGCCTTCGCGTGAAGATGCTTCGATGGGCATCGACTTCGAGTCGGTCGTCCAGGATCGCGCGTCGCTGGGTCGGGCCGTCGCCCGCGTGGTGCGCATTTTTCGCCAGCCTGCGCTGGTCGAACGTTTCATCGATGGCCGTGAAATCTACGTCCCGCTGCTGGGCAACCGCCCCCGCCATGCGCTGCCCCTTTCCGAGATCACTTTTGGAGCGGCGTTCGAAGGCCACCCTCGCGTCCTCAGCTACACCGCGAAGTGGGACGCCACCTCGCCCGAGTGCATCGACAGCCCGAGCAAGCTCGTCACCCTTTCGGCCGCCCTCGAAAAGAAGTGCGTCGACATCGCGCTGGCCGCCTTCGAAGCGCTCGACTGCCGCGATTACGGGCGGGTCGATTTAAGGGTCGACAGCGCCGGCCAGCCTTACGTCATTGACATCAACCCGAACTGCGATCTCCACCCACAGGCGGGCTTCGCGCGGGCAGCAGCAGGCGCGGGCATCGCTTACGGCGATCTGGCGTTACATCTGGTGGAGCTTGCTCTGGAGCGCAGTCATGGAAATCAGGCCAATCGCAGCAGCCGACCGGCCGCAGCTCGCCGCGCTGCTCTCGCGCATCGAAACCTTCTCGCGGGACGAGGTGGAATGCGCGCTCGAGTTGATCGATCTGGCATCGACAGCGGGCAACCGTGACTATCAGATCCTGGTAGCCGCTCGAGAGACCGAGAACAAAGTCGTCGGGTACATCTGCTACGGCCCGACGCCGATGACCGAAGGCACGTTCGATCTCTATTGGATCGCCTCTGACCCCGTGGTGCGCGGTCAGGGGGTCGGTGCCGCGCTCGTCTCGGCGATGGAAGGCGACATTCGGCGCCGCAAAGGTCGATTGATTCGAATCGAGACCAGCGCGATGGAAGCCTACGGCCCGACCCGTGGGTTCTACGCGGCGATGCAGTACCGGGAAGAGAGCCGGTTTCGCGATTTCTACAAAGTCGGCGAAGACCTGATCATCCTCGCCAAGCGGCTGTAGCGCTCGACGAAGCTGTTAGCTTGCCCCCGTCCATGAAACGCACTCTGAGTCTGCCGCTTTTTCTGCTTTGCGCATCTGTCTGGGCTGCTCCCGAAGCAGCGGTGTCCCCCCCGAAATTCAGCGACGCGATGACCGCCCGGCGGCCGATCGCCGGCGAGTACATGGGGCTGTACCTGATGGGAAAAAAAGTCGGGTACCTGTTCACGAACGTGAAGTTCGCAGCCGGCCGAACGGACCAGGTGATCGCCACCAACGAGTTCGTCTTCAAGGCCACAGTCGGGACCAAGCTCGCGACCCGGACGATGAAAGAGACGCGCCTGTACGAGTCGAAGCCCGGCGGCCGTCTGCTCACCTTCACCGTCGAACAGACCGGCGATGGAGGCGACCAGCTGCTCGAGGCCACCAACACCCCCACCCAGATGCGGGTGCTGCGAAAGCGCCCCAACCTGCCGGACGAAACGCTCAACCGAAAACCTTCGAGCGAGCGGGTCGAAGACGCAGACCAGGCGCGGGTGGCGATCAAGCGGGCCAGCAAAGTGGTGGGCACGATCATCGATGGAACGGATCTCGATACCTACAAGGTCACCACCGAGTACGGAGGTCCGTCGACGAAGATCATCGCCGGGCTGCAGGTGAAGGTCTTCAAGGTCACCACCCTCTCGGAGAAAGAAAAGGTCCCCGCCGACGCCTGGGTCGATGAGCAGGGCCGAATGGTCGAGATCTCTTTTGGCGAGAACATGAAAGCGGTGCTCGAACCCGAAGAGATGGCCAAGCGCCTCGACACCGTCGAAGTCTTCGGCCTGACCCGCATCACCCTGCCCCGCGTACCCTCGCCGGTCGCTCACGAAATTCCAGGCCAGTTGAAGTTGGTCGTGACCGGGCTGCCCGATCGGTTTCGCAAAGACACCTACCGCCAGAAGTTCAAGTCGATCGACAAGGACAAGGTCGAGCTCACGATTACTGCCGTGCCGGTGAAGGTGAAGAAGCTGCAGCGGCCCCTGGCGGACCCCAACGGGGGCGTCAACTTGAAGTCCACCCTCGCGGTCGAAAGCGACCACCCCGACATCATTGCGCTGGCGAAGAAGATCCTCGGCCCGGAAAAAGACGCGTACCTGTCGGCGAAGAAGATTTCGGCCTGGGTGGGGCAGAACCTGATCAAGGACTACGGCAGCTCGTCCGACCGGGCCACCGACGTGTTGCGAACGATGAAGGGCGACTGCACCGAGCACGCGCTGCTCACCACCACGCTGCTGCGTGCAGCTGGGATCCCCGCGCGGCGCGTGGACGGAGTCGTCTACATGAAGAACGAAGATGACGTCCCCGCGCTCTACTGGCACGAGTGGGTCGAAGCCTGGGTCGGTGAGTGGACCCAGCTGGATCCCACCTTTCGCCAGGACGTGGCCGATGCCACCCACTTCGGTGTCGGCGAAGAGGGCAGCGCTGAAATCACCCCGCTGATCGGCCAGCTCAAAGTGCTCGAAGTTCTCTGAAAGCGGTGGTGAGCCGGTTCGGGAAGTACGCGCTGATTCAGAAGCTCGCCTCGGGTGGGATGGGTGAGGTGTTCCTCGCCCAGGCGGAAGGCGCAGAGAAGCTGTTGGTGCTCAAACGAATTCTTCCTCACCTCAGCGCCGACAAACAGTTCCTCGATCTCTTCCTCGATGAGGCGCGGATCGTCGCCCGGCTGAATCACCCGAACGTGGTGCAGATCTTCGAGCTCGGGTCGGTCGACGGCTCCTGGTACCTGTTGATGGAATACGTGCGGGGAAAAGATCTGCGTCAGATCACCCAGACGCGCCGTCGACTTCCACTTGGCCTTGCCTGTCGAATCGTCGCCGATGCCGCCGCCGGTCTCGACTGCGCCCATCAGGCAAAGGACGCGCAGGGCAGACCGATGCAGATCGTCCATCGCGATGTCTCGCCCCACAACGTGCTCGTCTCTTTCGATGGCGCGGTGAAGCTCATCGATTTCGGGGTGGCGAAGGCTGCCGGCCGGATTCCACAGCCCGAAGTCGAAATGCTGCACGGCAAATATCCGTACATGTCCCCCGAGCAGGCGACCGACGCCCAGGTCGATCACCGCAGCGACCAGTTTTCGTTGGGGGTGGTCTTGTGGGAGCTGCTGTCGGGCCGTCGGCTGTTCGAGGCCGACAACGACGCAGTGACGCTTCAGCGGGTGGCGGAATGCGCGGTGGCGCCTCCTTCCCGGAAAGATGAAGTCCTGCCGCAGAAGCTGGTCGAGCTCGTGATGCGCGCCCTTCAGAAGGATCCTTCGAATCGTTTCCCGGACATGGCCGCCTTCGGTGCCGGGCTCGCGGACGTGATGACCGCCGGGCAGTGGCCGGCGGGCAAAGACGACCTCGCCACTTTTCTTCAGGCGTTATTCCCCGACGCGCTTGCGACCTCGAGCCGCCCCGTGTCCGCACTCACGGTTCCAGCGCGCATCGCGGTTCCAGCGACGTCCTTCGTCGGCAGAACGGTCGAGCTGGTCGCGCTGCGGCAGCTGCTCTCGCACAACGTGCGGCTGCTGTCCCTGCTTGGGCCCGCCGGCTGTGGAAAGAGCCGGCTGGCGATCCAGCTGGCGCTCGGCGCGTCTTCCGCCTGTCTCGTGGATTGTTCCGAGGCGACCGGGGTCGGGGACCTGTGCACCTGGGTGGCGCATGCACTCGAGGTCCGGCTCACCGGCGAGGACTCGGTCGAACAGGTCGGGCGCCTGCTGGCCCAGCGGCCGGGGCTGCTGCTGGTGCTCGACAACTTCGAGC
>JAYVCD010000074.1:0-7544 GCA_043750125.1 Archangiaceae bacterium
GTTGTTCTTCGAGGCCCAGTCCGAGAGGGCCGGGCCCGCGAACCGACCGACCAGAATCAGCACCATCGCGATCGCAATCCCATACGTCGCCGGCCGGGAAGGACGCGCCCGCCAGGCCCAGAGCCGTTCTTTGCGCCGCTGAAATCCCGGAGCGCTGACGTATTCCTTCCACGCCTCGTCGCGCATCAACGCTGCGCCCGGCTCGTCACCGGACCCGAGCAGCGCCTGGGCCAGCAGCACCCGGCCTTCGACCGTCCCGCGCCGAACGGAGATTGCGCGCTCGAGCGCTTCCCGCGCGCCCTTGAAATCTTTTCGATTCAGTCGCGCCCTTCCGATCGCGAAGTGAAGCTCACCGACCCGGAAGTCCGGCTGGGTTTCGGCCAGGTGCTCGAGCAGCTTCTCACCTTGAGCCTGGTGCCCGGCGCCCATGCACGCGACGCCCATCGTAAAAACGGTGGCGTGGTCGGTGTCGCCGGCCTCGAGGTTCGTCTTCAGCGCCTGCACCGCGCGCGCGTGGGCCCCCCGCATCACCCACAACTCGGCCAGCTCGCGGCGCGACTGTCGGTCGTGGGGGTTCCCGAGCAGCAGCCGTTGCAGCTTTCCTTCCCGGCGGCGGCGCAGAAACCAGCGCCACCCGGTGGGCATCAGCCCCAGCGTGAAGCGATCGGCCACCAGCCCGAAGATGAGCAGGGCGATCGCCGCTCCGATCGGGCTGCCGGTCAGGGCGCTCAACACCATCCACAACAGCCAGGTCGACATCGCTACATCAGCCTTGCGCAGACCGCGCTGTGGACATCGAACCCGGCAGCAGTGAGCGCCACCCGGGCGCCGTCGTGCTGAAGCAAGCCGTGCTTTGTCATCAGCTCGACCTGGGCCCGCCGCGCCGAATAGTCCTCGTCGTAGGCGCGGCACAGCGCTTCGAGATCGACTCCGTTGGTGAGCCGCAAGCCCATCGCCAGGCGCTCGCGAAACAGGGTCGGCTCGTCCAGCGACTCTTCTTGCGAGGTGGGCACGCCCTGCGCTTCGACCTCGAGCAGGTACTTGTCTGCGCTGCGCTGATTGGAATAGCGAAGGTGGCCCAGCCGCCCGGTCGCTCCGACCCCGAGGGCCAGATACTCTCCGCCAGTCCAATACAAGGCGTTGTGGCGGGAATGCCGGCCGGGCCGCGCATAATTGCTCACCTCGTACCGGGCCAGCCCCGCGCGCGCGTAGACCTCTTCGACTCCGCGCTGCATCGAGGTGACTTCTTCGTCGGGCGGAAGGGTGACTTCTCCGCGGGCGAGCTGTTTGGCCAACGGCACTTCTTCCGCGAGCGCTTCTTTCTCGAGCGTCAGCGCGTACGCCGAAAGATGCTCGGGCTGCAGCGCGGCGGCCTGCTTCGCGTCGCCCAGCGCCTGCTCGGCAGACTGCCCGTGCACCCCATAGATGAAGTCGAGGCTCAGGTTGTCGAAGCCCGCCTGCCGCGCTTTGCTGAACGCGGCCACCGCCAGCGCCCCGTCGTGCTCGCGCCCCAGCGCCTTCAAGGTCTGAAGGTCGAAAGACTGCACTCCAATCGACAGTCGATTGACCCCCGCGCTTCGGTAGTCGGCAAACCGGGCCGAGTCGGAAGCTCCGGGGTTGGCTTCGAGCGTGACTTCGCAGTGCGGGGCCAGGGACAGCCGGGAAGCCAGCGCGTCGAGCACCTGGGCGATGAGCTCGGCGCGCCAGAGCGAAGGCGTTCCTCCTCCGAAAAAAATGGAATCCACCTCCCGATGCTTCAGCCCCACGGTGCGAATCTGCAGCTCGCTGAGCAGCGCCCGGGTGTAGCGATCTTCGGGAATGAAGCGGGCGGTGGTGGAAGCAAAGTCGCAATAGGGACACTTCGACAGGCACCACGGGAAATGGACATACACCCCGAAGCGCGCCGCTCTCAGGCCGGTGAACAGATCGACGGGGCTGTCGGGGTGGGCTTCGAGAGACAAACGGTGTAGGGGTGTAACCATGAGTGAAACTGAAGCGCCAGCAACGGGCACCTCGAAATTGCGCTGGGCCCGGGCACAGCGATTCCGCCTGACCGGCAAAGGGGCCGAGGGCCTCAAGGCCTGGCGGGCGGCGATGGAAAAAGTGCAGGGCGCGACCGGGCGAATGGCCTTCGACGCAGCCCGCATCGAATGGGCAAAGCAGTTCGGGGTCCAGGCCGAAGACGGGCTGCTGGTTTCAGAGCTGTCGGGAACGCCGATGCGGTTGGAAGACCTGCTCAAGACGCTCGAAGACACCGGCACGACGCGGGACCAGGTGAAGGCGGCGCTCGAACGGCTGCACACCGCCGGGCTGGTCGAGCCGGTGGCCGCTACTTCCCTTTGAGCTGATTTTCGAGGCGGGCGACTTTCGACTTCAACGACGCGGCCGCTTCGATCGCCGACTCGGCAGTCGCCATCTTCTTCTTCATCGTCGCGAGATCCGCCCGAAGCTTTTCCAGCTCGGCCGTGCTCGCGCCGCCTTGGGCTGCTGCAGCGGGCCTGGCGGCCTTCAGCGCGGCGAGCTCTTTTTCGATCACGAGCTTCATCGTCTGGGTCGCGCGCAGCTGCTCTTCGACCGCCTTGAGTCGGGTGTCGCTGGTGGACGAAGCGTTGGCGGCCTTCGCCGACTGGTTGGCGCGGGCTTCGGCATTCCCCGCGTGCTGCTGGGCGGCCTGCAGCTGCAAAATCAAGTCGGACACTTCGGCCTCGGCCGCTTCCCGCTTCGCTTCGGCCTCGCTGATTCTGCTCTGGGCCGCCTCGCGCTGCTCTTTCTCTTTGCGCAGCGCAGCGCCGGAATCCATCGCGCGCTGATTGGCCTGGTTGAGCTCGGCGCGGACCTTCTTCACCATCGCCGCCTCGGAGTCCGCGCGCGCCTTCGCGAGATCGACTTCATGCTGGCCGACCAGAACCCGGTGTTCCTCGAGCTCGGCAGAAACCGCCTGCAGCTCGTCGCGGGTCTGGTTCAACTGCCCGTCGAGGTCCGCGGCCCGGCCCAGCGCATCGGACTTCTCGGCCTCGGCGGCTTCACCCTCGGTGGTGAGCGCGGCCACTTGCCGGCTGAGCGCGTCGAGCTTCAAAGCGTCGTCGGCGGTCTTTTCTTCGAGCTCGGTGACGCGGGCCTGGGCCTGGTCGAGCGAGCTCTTCGACCATTCCTGCTCGCCTTCGAGGGCAGTGGCCTTGCCTTCCGATTCGGCGAGCTTCTCGCCCAGGTCTGAAACGCGGGCGGTCATCGCCTCGAGCTCGGTGCGCAGCTGCGCCCCTTCGGTGACTTCGAGTTCCAGCGTTTCGCGCTGCAGCTGCGCGGTCTCGAGCTCTTGAGAGACGAGGGCCAGCTGCTCGGTGGTGGCCTCGAGCGCGCCCTGCGCTTCGCTGGTCCGCGCTCCGAGATCTGCGACTCGATCTTGCGCGGTCGAGAGCGCTTCCTTCGCGCCAATCAGCTCTTCGGCCAGCGCCACCCGGGTCTGTCGTTCGCCCTCGAGGCGGTGGGTCGTCTCGGTGAACTGCGACTCGACTTCGACCAGCGCCTGGCTCAGGTCTTTTCGTTCGGCCTCGCCCTCGGCCAGCTGCGCCACCAACGCGTCCATGCGCTTTTCCGCGTCGTCGGCGCGAATGGTGTCCTTCTCGAGCATCTCTTTGAGCGACTGAATCTGCTCGGGGTAGGCGTCGCCTCGGGCGGCTTCCAGCAGCGCGGCGTGCAGCTCGACTTTGAGCTTCTCGGCGACCGCGCGGACGGAAATCGCCTCTTCGTCCACCGCCCGGTACAGCGAGCGGCCTCGGGCGAGGGTCTCTTCTTTCTGCTTGAGGATGGTGCGGAAGGTCTTGAGCTTCTCTTCGGGATCTCCCCCGGCGGGCAGGCGGGGCTCGGGCGGCTCTTGAAATGGATCCTGCCCGGGCGCCGGGCGGACCACGGTCTGCGGCAGGGGGTGGGCGTCGGCGCCGGGAGGAGCAGGCTTGAAGGCCCCCGTCTTGGCGAGCGTGCTCGGCGAGGGGCCGGTGGGCCCGGCATTGGGAATCGGTTTGCGGCCCGGGGGCAGCGGAGGAGGCGCCGAGCTGCGCGGCGCGGGCACGACGCCTCGGGCGGGCGTGGCTGTCGCCGACGCGGGCCTGGGAGGACGGGGAGCGAACAGCGGCTCGTCACTGTCTTCCAGGCTGTCGCGCAGCTCGAGCAGCGGATCTTCTTCAGGCTGGCCGGCCATGTTTTCGCAGCGCAGCCTACCCGTTAAGTCGCGGCCTTCACATTGATGTATGTCAACCGGCTCATGCCGATCACTTTCGAACTCGACAATGGCCTTCGCGTCGTCGCCGAACCCCGCGACACCGCCCAGGTGGCCGCTTTTCAGGTCTGGGTGAATGCCGGAAGCGCCGACGAGCTGCCCGGAGAAGTCGGCCTCGCCCACCTTCACGAGCACCTGCTCTTCAAGGGCACCGCGCGCCGGGGCCCGGGGGAAATCGCCCGCAGCGTCGAAGCCCACGGCGGAGAAATCAACGCCTGGACGAGCTACGACCAGACCGTCTACCACGTGGTGATGGCGAGCCGGTTCGCCCGCGAGGGGCTCGATGTCCTGGCCGATGCGGTTCGCCATTCGGCCTTTGATCCGCTCGAGCTGACCCGGGAAATCGAAGTGGTCTGCGAAGAGATCAAGCGCAGCCTCGACACGCCCTCGCGGCGCGCGAGCAAAGAGCTGTTCGCCCAGGCCTACGCCCACCACCCGTACGGCCGGCCGGTGATCGGGTTCGAAGCCGATGTCCGGGGCCACACCCGGGAGAAAATGCTCGCCTTCTATCGGCGCTGCTACACCCCGAAGAACATCGTCTTGTCGGCGGTGGGGGACTTCAGCGAAGCCCAGGTTCGCGCCTGGGCCCAGGAGCTGTTCGGAGGGGACTGGGGCCGCCCGTTCACCGCGCCCATCGTCCGCGCCCGCGAGCCGGCCCGCGCCGCGGTGGGGGTGAAGCTGCTGCGCGAAGAGGTGAAAGAGGCCTACGTCCACCTCGCGTTCCCCTGCCCTCCGGTGGACCACGAAGACGTGCCGGCGCTGGACGTGCTGGCGATGGTGCTGGGTCAGGGCGATGGCTCGCGGCTGTCGCTGGAAGTCAAGCGCCGCCGATCGCTGTGCAACGACGTGAGCGCGTGGGCCTACACCCCCAAAGATCCCGGAATCTTCGCGCTGTCGGTGACCGCGTCGCCCCAGAGCGTGGCGGCGGCGTTCGATCTTTCGGTGCAGGTGCTGCGCGGGGCCGCCGAGCGGGAAGTCGACCCGGCCGAGCTTGCGACCCTTCAAGCCCTGGTCGAGTCCGAGAGCATCTACGCGCGCGAGACGGCCCAGGGCCTGGCGCGGCGCATGGGCTACTACCAGACGATGGGAAGCCTCGAGCACGAGGCGAGCTATTACGCGGCGGTGGCGAAGCTGACCCCGGCGCGACTGCTCGAGGTGGCCCGGCGCTACTTCCGTTGGGACGAGGCGGTGGTCAGCGGCCTGCTTCCGACGGACTGCACGTTCGATGAAGCCGCGGTGCGCAAAACCCTTCAGAGCGCTGCGCCGCTGCAGGTCACGCAGGGGGTGGTGCAGCCGCCCCGCCGTTCACCGCTGTCGAAGGCGCCCGGGGTAGCGCTGAAGATCCACCCGCTGTCGTCGGGAGGCACGTTGATTGTCCGCCGCGAGACCGCGGTGCCCTTGTTCGCGCTGCGCGCCACGTTTCCGGGAGGCCTTCGCTACGAGAGCCCTCAGACCAACGGGCTGACCGCCCTGCTCGCGCGGACTCTGTGTCGCGGCACGGTCGAGCTCTCGGCCGAGCAGGTCTCGCAGCGGGTCGATGCCTTGTGCGGGGGGATTTCGACCGTTCCCGGTCGCAGCAGCTTCTCGGTGCGGGGGGAATTCTTGAGCCGCAACTTCGAAGACGCGTTCGGGCTGTTCGCCCAGGTGCTGCGCGCTCCTGCGTTCGAAGCCAAAGAAGTCGAACGCGAACAGCAGCGGCAGCTGCAGGACATTCACAGCCGCGATGATCGCCCGACCTCGGTGGCGTTCGAGCTGTTTGCCAAGACGCTCTACCTCACCCACCCGTACCGACTGTCGATGCTGGGTGAAGCGGACACGGTGCGCGCTTTGACGCCGACGAGCCTGGCTCAGTTTCACGCCCGGAACCTGGACGTGTCGCAGATGACGCTCGCGGTGGTGGGCGACGTGGACGTGGACGCGGTGGTGAAACAGGCCGAGGCGGCGTTTGGAAAGAGCGCGAGCAGCGCTGCGCCTCCGAAGGTTCCCGTCGAGGCGGCGTTCACCGAGCCCCGCACTTCGCGCAAGCAACTGCAGAAAGCGCAGTCGCACGTGGTGCTCGGGTTTCCCGGAGCGGCGGTGTCGGACGACTGGCGGCGGCCGCTCGAGGTGCTCTCGACGATGCTCTCGGGACAAAGCGGCCGGTTGTTCATCGAGCTGCGAGACAAGCAGTCGCTTTGCTACAGCGTCTCGTCGATGACCGTCGAAGGCGTCGACCCCGGTTACTTCGCCGTCTACATCGGCACCAGCCCCGAGAAAGTCGAGCAGGCGCTGGCGGGAATTCGCGCTGAGCTGACGAAGGTGCGCGATGAGCTCGCGTCCACCGCAGAGCTCGAGCGGGCCAAGCAGCACCTGATGGGAGTGCACGAGGTGGGGCTGCAGCGCAACGGAGCCCGCGCCGGAGTGATGGCGCTCGATGCGACCTACGGCCTGGGCGCCGACCGGTACCTTCGCTACGCGGACGAGATCGCCGAGGTCACCGTGCAGCAGGTGCAGCAGGCCGCCCGACGGGTGATCGACTTTCAGAAGTCCGCGCTCACCATCGTGGGGCCGTAAAGCGATGCGACGGGTGCGGATGTTTGTCTTTGCTTCGCTGGGCGTGGGCTGCAGCTTGATTACGAGATTCGATCAAGACGGTCAGCCCTGCGACAAAAACGAGCGCAACCCGGCCCAAAGCTGTCTGTCGGACGCGGGGTACACCTGCGTGGCTGGGTTCTGCAAGAAGGGCCCGGGGTCCGGAACGGACGGGGGCGTCGACGCAGGCAGCGATGGCGGGGTGGACGGCGGTTAGCCATGGCGGTGTTTGCGGACGCGGTGGATGCACGACAGGTTGTCGCCCAGATTCTGCAAGTCGAGGCTGGGCTTTGAGCCAGCCGTGCTTAATCGCTATCACCCGCACCCGGTGCGTTCACACCGCGCTGTGGAAATGCTGCAACCGTATAGCCTTGGCCTGCAGCATCCTGGGCGAGAGCGGATCTGCGTCGGTAAAACTCGAGACGCGAGTTTTAAACTTCCCAAGGTTGAGATGGCGTACCGCTTTGCGCCCTGCCGCGCCGACCAGTTGGGTTCAATAAAATTCCAACCGCGCGGCGTCCGAAGGAGCCGTCACCGCACAGTCCACAGTCGGGTAGGGGTGAGCGAAAGGAGAGGTCGCCCAGATCAACAGCCCCACTAACGGACCTCATGGAGTTGATGTGGCTCCGGGAAGGGGCGGCGAGAGCGTGATTCCGCCGCAGCAGAGGAAGATCATCGCAATGAGTGCCTGAACGCGGTG
>JAYVCD010000075.1:0-9954 GCA_043750125.1 Archangiaceae bacterium
CACGCTCAAGAGCCTCCTGCTCAAGTCCACCCTCTCCGAGGACGAGCACTGATGCTCACCTTCTTCTCGGCAATCGTCCGGTGGTCCCTTCAGAATCGCCCAATCGTCTTGGTGGCGACGGTGTTGTTCATTGCTGTCGGCATTCGCTCTGCAACAAACCTTTCGATCGACGCCGTACCCGACGTCACCAACGTTCAGGTGCAGATCATCACCGCTGCGCCGGCGCTCTCGCCGGTGGAAGTGGAGCAATACGTCACCGTGCCGGTAGAGCGGGCGATGGCAGGGCTGCCCAAGTCCACTGAGGTTTGGTCCATTTCGAAGTACGGCCTTTCGGTCGTGACGGTCGTCTTCCAGGACGGAACCGACATCTACTGGGTTCGGCAACTGGTCAACGAGCGGATGCGGGAGGCGGAGGATTCGGTTCCGTCGCAGTACGGCAAGCCGGAGATGGGGCCGATCAGCTCGGGCCTCGGAGAGGTGTACCAATTCGTCCTTCGCAATGACCGGCTGACCCTGATGCAATTGGAAGAGCAGCTCGATTGGTACATCGCCCCACAGCTCCGGATGGTCCCCGGCATCGTCGAGGTGAATAGTTTCGGCGGCGAAGACAAGCAGTACCAGGTGGTGCTGGATCCGGCGCGGCTTCAGGCCACCGGAGTCTCCATCGCGCAGGTGGCAGAGGCGCTTCAGAAGTCCAACGCCAACGCTGGCGGCGGCTACATCGAGCACGAGCGCGAGCACTTCGTCATCGGCACTGACGGCCTCGTGAAAAGCCTCGACGACCTGAGCCGCGTCGTGATTGGTGCGACGCCTCAAGGCGTGCCGATCACTGTGGCGACCATCGGCGAGGTGCGATTTGGGGCACGGCTGCGGAGAGGGGCAGCAACCAAGAACGGCGAGGGCGAAGTCGTGGTCGGCGTAGCGCTGATGCTGATGGGAGAAAACTCGCGCACGGTCACCGAGGCCGTGAAAGCGAAGTTGAAGGCGATCACGCCGTCTCTGCCAGAGGGCACACGCATCGAGCCGTTCTACGACCGCGCCGCGATGGTGAACCGAACCATCAAGACGGTTGGAAAGAATCTTCTCGAAGGGGCACTGCTGGTGATTCTGGTGCTGCTTGTTCTTCTCGGCGATTTGCGGGCCGGAATGGTGGTCGCCGTCACGATTCCCCTGTCCCTTCTCTTCGCGGTCGTCGTGATGAACGCGACGGGCCTGTCGGGCAACTTGATGAGCCTGGGCGCGATTGACTTCGGGCTACTCGTGGACGGTGCGGTGATCATCGTCGAGAACGCGGTGCGACGCCTCGCTGAGAAACAGCAAGCGTCGGCATCTGAATTGACGGGCGACGAGCGGAGCGCGGTCGTCGAGGAAGCAACGCGGGAAGTTCGCTCCGCGAGCACCTTCGGCAACGCCATCATCGCCATCGTCTATTTGCCCGTCGTCGCGCTCACGAGCCTCGAAGGGAAGCTCTTTCGGCCGATGGCGACGACGGTGCTGTTGGCATTGCTTGGCGCCTTCGTCCTCTCGCTGACGCTCGTCCCGGTGCTGACCAGCTACTTCGTTCGGCCCCGGCCGGGCCACAAAGAGACCTGGCTCCTCCGGAAGGCGCACGCGCTGTACATGCCCATTTTCCGCAAGACCATGCGCCATCGAGCTCTAACGGTCAGCATCGGTGTGCTCGCCCTGGGGTTTGCAGCACTGCTCTTCACGCAGATCGGCGCGGAATTCATTCCCAAGCTCGATGAAGGCGACCTGCTCATCGAAGCGCGCCGATTGACCGGCGCGGCGTTGAGTGAGTCTGTCCGCACAGACCTGAACCTTGAGAAGGCTCTCAAACAGATTCCAGAAATTGACCAGGTTGTGTCTCGCATCGGCTCACCAGAAGTGGCGACCGACCCGATGAGCATCGAGGCGTCCGACATCTACATTGAGCTGAAGCCCAGAGACAGCTGGCCAAGCGGCGTCACGAAGCAGGACATTTCCGAGAAGGTCGAGAAGGTCCTTGCCGCATCGCCCGAAGTGGGTGGGGCAATCTCTCAGCCCATCGAGATGCGGACCAATGAACTAGTGGCGGGCATTCGATCGGACGTCGGCATCCTCGTGTACGGAGCGGATCTTGCGGAGTTGGCTCGGCTCGGATCTCGGATTGCTGAAGCCGCTCGAAAGGTGCCCGGCGCCGTGGACGTGCGCGTCGAACAGACGCAGGGACTCAAATACCTCCGCATCAAGCCGGACCGAAACCGACTCGCCCGTTACGGCCTCACCATCGAAGACATCAATCAGGTGACCGAGACCCTGGCGGTCGGTCATCGGGTGGGCGACGTATTGGAGGGCGAACGGCGCTTCGCCATCGTGATCCGGTCTGAGCATCGTTTTGCAGGCGACCTGGATCCGCTGCGGGCGCTGCCGTTGCGGTCGGCCAGTGGGCAGGTCGTTCCCCTTGGGGATGTGGCGGATCTGGAGTTCGTCACCGGGCCAGCCCAGGTATCTCGAGAGGCTCAGTCAAGGCGCCTGACCGTGGAGTTCAACGTCCGCGGACGAGACCTTCTCTCGGTGGTGAACGATGCGCGTGCCCGCGTGGAGAACGAGGTGAAGTTGCCGGTCGGCTATCGAATTGAGTGGGGCGGCCAGTTTCAGCACTACCTCGAAGCCCGGTCCCGCCTCGCCGTCGTCGTTCCTCTGGCGCTTGCCCTGATCCTGTTTCTCTTGTGGCTGACGTTCCAGTCGATGCGGGCAGGTTTGCTCATCTTCCTGAACGTTCCGTTCGCGGTCGTCGGAGGAGTCGTCGCGCTGTGGCTGCGGAACATCCCGTTCTCCATCTCGGCCGGCGTCGGCTTCATCGCGTTGTTCGGTGTCGCGGTGCTCAATGGGTTGGTTCTCGTCTCCTTCGCTCGGCAACTCGAGGCGGAAGGACTGGGGCACATCGAGGCCATCGGCAGAGCCGCGGATCTGCGCCTGCGTCCGGTGCTGATGACGGCCCTCGTTGCCTCGCTGGGTTTCATCCCGATGGCGCTATCAACTGAACCCGGTTCCGAAGTGCAGCGTCCGCTCGCAACGGTCGTGATCGGCGGCCTGATCTCCGCGACACTTCTGACATTGTTCGTCTTGCCCGCCCTTTACGCTCGGTTCGGAGCCGAGAAAATGCGAGGTGTCCGATGATTTGGGACCCGCAGATGCGCTGGGGTAGGCAATCAACCCAACGGACGTTTGGGTTTTGATTATTGTTTGTGGCAGATGCCCGTTTTTCTGATCGTGATGGCGATTGGTTTGTCCGGGTTGGTATTGATGGCGCTGCCCGGGCTGTTCCGGCACGGGCACAGTCCCCCGCATCACACCGGTCATTCTGCTCACGCCCCGGCGCCCACCGCCGGCCACCTGGCCCACCCTTCCGGGGGCAAGCTGGGCCTGGGTTGGCGTTGGCTGCCTGAGCCCCGCTTCCTGCTCACCTTCATGGCGCTGCTGGGCGCGTTCGGAAATGTGATCGAGCACGCGGCCCACTGGCCGTTCTGGATCTCTGCGGTCGCTGCCTCGATTCCTGCGTGGGCGCTCGAGCGGCTGGCCGTGCGCCCGCTGTGGTCCCTGGCGCTGAAGTTTCAGGGCCTGCCCAGCAGGAAAACTCGATTTATGTGGCAGTCGGCGTCACCGTGGGCGTGCTGCTGCTGACTCCGTTGATCGTCAACGCGTTCTTGAGGAACGTCGAGGCCGGCGAGATCCGGCTCGTCAGTTGGCTGAGCGGAAGGCTGCGGATCTATCGGGGGCCGTGCAAGGCCTTCCTCGTTCCGGTCTTCACGGTAAGCAAGGTCATCCCCGCCTCGGCGATCAATGTGGACATCGAGATCACCGACCAGACCACGGACCTCGACGTCAATGGGCTGCCCGCCCCGGTGAAAGTAACGGTCAAGGCTTCGGCGATCGTCAGTGTCGGCGAGCAGGACGCGATGGTGAACACCGCAGCGAACAAGTTTTTCTCAAAGCCGACCGAAGAGCAGATGTCGACCCTCACCGACGTTCTTTCATCGGCCGGTCGCCGCGCCACCAACCTTCTCAAGCACGACCAGCTGTTCAATGCCCGAAGCCCCGCTCAGGCCGCCAATGCGCTGGCCGCCCTGCGGGGGTCCAATTCGCTCGTGAAGCCCGCCCCGGGAGCCGCGTTGGGTGAGATGACGAGCTGGCGGTGATCATCAAGGACGCCTGTTCCCGCGAGCTGATGGATCTCGGGCTCTCGTTCAACAGCCTCAACATCAAAGCGGTGCTCAGCGACGTGGCCGATGCCCGCCGCCGGGAATCGGCCGCGCGCGCCAAAGCCAGCGCAGACATGGTGCAGGCGCAGGAAGAGCAGCGCTCGAGAATTGCTCAGCTCGAGGCGGCCCAAAAAATCAATGATCAGGAACGGTCGCTGAACATGCAGATCGCCTCGAACGGAGCCGCGATCGCCCGCGCCGAAGCCGAGCGTCAGACGGCGATGCGCGAGCAGCGGGAAGCAGAGCTCAACGCGACCCAGATCACCCAGGCCCGGGCTGACGCAGAACAGAATGTGATTGCGGTCGAAGCAGAAGGTCGTGCCCAGGCCGCGCGCATCCGCGTCGTGGCCGACGCCGAAGCCGATGCGATCCGAAAGAAGGCCCAGGCCCTGGTGGAAGCCGGCCAGAGCTACCTCGATCTGCGGCGGCTCGAGCTGGCGCCTGAGCTCACCCGCCAGGTGGCTGCTGCCCTCTCGAACAGCCAGTTCGTCAACTTCGGCTCTTCAGCCCCCGGAGGACAGGGCGCCGTCGGAACCGGCACCGATGACGTGCTTCGGGTGGTGCAGACGCTGCTCGCGGCGCAGATCATCACCGGCAATGGCTCGGCAACCCCGCCTTCCCTCCCGGACCCCAAACGCGTCGCTGCCCGGGCGAAGTAGCGCTTCCTTCCAGTCAAACGGCGTCAGAGAACCCGGGCACTCACCGGCGCGCCCAGCTCGCTGCCCACTCTCTTCGTCCCGCGCGGGGTCACCCGTTCTCCGTCCATGAAACGGGAAATGGCTTCGGTCACCACCGAAGCGGCGAGCAGGCGGTTGTGGCCCAGCCCTTCCGTCGCAAGCAGCTGCGCGTCGCTGAGGTTCAAGCTCCACTCTTCGCCGTCGTTGAAAGGCACTTCGCGATCCATTCGATCGTGGATGATCAGCGTCGGCATCGCGAGGTGTCGGGCGAGCTGCGAGAGGTCGAGCTGGCTCAAGAGCGCTCCTTCGGTTCGCTCGATCACCCCGTTCATCCGCTGGGCCAGCGCATCGGCGATTTTCAGCGATCGCCAGAAGTCTCCGATGATTTTGATCGGGTGCGCCGGCGGAGCAATCATCACCAGCCGCTCGACCGGCAGGCCCTGCGAAATGGCAAACGCCGCTGCGGGGGCCCCCAACGAGTGGGCGATGATCGCGTGAACCGGACCCAGGTGCTGCCTCACCGCGCTCAGAGTCCGGGCGAAGTGGATCAGGTTGGAAGTCGTTCCCGAGCTGCTCCCGTGGGCGGCCTGATCAAAGGCATAGACCGCATACCCTCGGCTGCGCAGGGGCTCGACCACCGAGCGCAGCTGCTGCGAACAGCCATTCCACCCATGGGCGAGCAGCACCTTCTTCCCGTTCAGTGAAGGGCTCCAACGGTAGACGGCAATCTGCTCACCCTGAAGAGTCAGAAATTCCCGCTCGGGCTCGAGCCCTTTGGCCCAGGCGGGCGCGGCCAGCCGACGGGGGGTGCAGAACGCCTTCAGCATCATCCGCGCTGCCAGGTTCGGCTGAACGGCTCCGACGGCGCGAATCATCACGGCGAAGGCTTGAAGAGTAACTGGACGAACGTTCGTGCTTTTATTGCGCGGCGGGGGAGACGGGTTCATGACAGCTCCTGTTCAGATCACTTCGGGTTGAAACCGCAGCTCTCGACCACCCGCTCGAAGGCGACTTCGCCGTGGCGCACCGCAGCCCTGGCGCCGAACAGCCGGGCATCATGGTGAACGCCGAGCACCAACGAGAACAGCTCGAACGCCACCTGGTCCGGGTCGGCTTTGCTCTTCGGACAGGCCTGGACGGTGAGCTCGACCGCCTTGGCCAGTTGTTTGCGCCACTGCCCCTGCAGGTCGGCCAATTTCTCTTTCTGCGGGCCTTCGGTGTTTCCGAACTCGGCCGCGGCAACGACGAACAGACAGCCTCCGGGTTCTACGTCTGCGATCCACTTGACCCAGTTGTGGAACAGGGCGCGCAGGCGGGGCAGGCCGCGCTTTTCTTTCAGCGCGGGCACGAAGGTGTGATCGATGAATTGGCGAGCGCCTTCTTCAATCACCGCCAGCTGCAGGTCTTCGCGCGAGCCGAAGTGGGCGAAGACTCCGCTCTTCGAACGCTCGAGCATGTCGGCGAGGCTCCCGATCGTCAACCCGTCGAGGCCGATCTTCCGTGCCTGGCCGAGGGCGGTCCGGAGAATGGCCTGGCGGCTCTCTTCCCCTTTGCTGATCGTGGAATCGCTCACGGAGCTTTAAATAGCACGACCGTTCGTTCTTGGCAATTCTCTCTCTCCCCGGCCCGTCCCTCGACTGCTCTCGGGATGAACGGAAGGTGCTCCGCATGGTTCCCGTTCATCCCGACTGCAGGTTCCCGTTCATCCCGAGAGCAGTCGAGGGAAGGCCAGCTCAGGTCACCCGGGTGAAGAACGCGGGCGGCAGCTCGAGCACCCGCACCTTCGGTTCGGCGTTGGCCACCGACTCTTTGGCTTTGCGCAGGGCGGCGTCGAGGTTGGGCGCGGCCATGAAGCCCAGCCGCGCGCACGCCCGGGGATCTCCGTGGGCGACGATGATCCGGCTGGCCAGCCGCCGCATCGGGGTGCACTGGTACCAGCTGATCAGCGCGTGGGCTCCGTGAAACGCGTAGCGGCGCTGGTAGTCGGCGACGAACTCGGGGCGGCTGGCGAGCCAGGGCTCGTACCTTTCGTGAATCGCCTCGGGCTCGCGCTCGAGCCGCAGCACCTTCTCGTAGAACTCTTCGTGGACGCGGTGGTGGCGGGTGTTGAACGACGGGGTCAGCGGGTTGGCGAAGATGATCGCTCCGCCGTCGCGCACCAGGGGACGATGGGTGAAGAGGTTGGCGACGAAGCCGAGCGCCAGGTTCGCCACCAGCACCGGGTTCTGCGCGGTGCGCACCGACCAGGGACCCAGGTCGGGCAGGCCGAAGACCAGCACGTCGGCCTCGCCTTCCGAGGTGACCTCGTGCTGTCGCAAGAACAGCTCTCGCGCGCGGGGCGAGACAGCGTCGGGAGGGCCGGACAGCACCTCGATCGGACGAAAGCTCGACCGCATCGACCGGGCGGCGCGGTGCCGCACCGAGGCGGGTAGGGCGTTCCACATCTGCAGCGGGCGCGAGAGCCGGTCTTCGTCTTCGGTGTGAAGCAACGCTGCGATTCCCGGAGTCCACAGCTCGTTGTTGAGCACTGTCGAGACCTGCAGAATCGGCACCTTCTTCTCGAGCATCCCGGCGACCTTCATGTGCGCCAGGTGCCAGGCGCTGCCGGGGACAAAGGGGGTCTGGCCCGCGGCGAACATCGCCGGCGAGTTGAGCTCACGTGCGGTGCGGTAGCCGACCGCGCCCTGAATGATCCCGAAGCTGCCGGCCTGAATCGGCATCGAGACCACGTTGAGGTGAATGATCAGATCGCACTCGAGCAGGTGACGCGAGAGCTCGATCGGCCCTGAGGGTGCATCTGAAATCCGAACCAGCTCGCTCAGCTGCTCGGCGTCGTGGCACCGCACGCCGATCTGCGAGGTGCTCTTCGCCCCGAGCCACTCGGTGAGCTCGGCCGGACGCCACTGCCGAGCGAGGCCATTGGCGATCAGCGCAGTCACCCGGGCGGCCTTGACCCCGAAGGAAACCAGCGCCTCGAGCACCGCTTCGAGCATCTGGCCCCGCGCGTCGTGAGAGGCGGGCGGAACAGGAAGGGAAGGGTCGTCGAGGACGATGCAGATGCGCGAGTTGGCGTTGACCCGCTTGGCCAGCGGCGGTCCGGCCAGCGGCTCATCGAGCGCGCGCAGCACCGACTCTTTGAAGTCCTGAAGCGGAGGAAGAGGGTGCGGCGGCAGGCACACCTTCGCGCCTTCAGGCACCTGAAACTGAACGAGGTCGAAGCCAGAGACGAGGAGCGAAGTACTCAAGGGGTTTCAAGAGTACGCCATTCCCTTCAGCATGCTTCTTCGAAGATCTAAGGCTGAGCGCCGCTGCCCCCGCCTTCGTCTTCGGTGCTGGCTTGTTCGGCGTTCTTCAGCGCGTCCTTCACTACCGACGGCGCCTGGGCGAGCACGCGAGGGCTCATCTTTCCGCCCGCGCCGACCTTCAACGACAGCGTGACCGGCTCGGTGTCCTCGTCGATGTACACGCTCAGCTCGACTTCCTTCGCAGTGACCGTTCCGACGACGACCGCGTCGACGCTGGGCGGGCTGCCTTTTTTCGGAGTGATGCAGGTGTACTTCGCACACAGCTTCTTCGAGACCTGCAGCTTGACCTTCACGGCCTTGGGCCCGGTGAAGGCCATTACGGCGATGCGAGGCTTGGCGACGGCAGTGGCGGCGGCGAACAGAACAACGAGCGTCAAGAGTCGAGACATGGACACCTCGGTTGTGGGCTCGTTGTGCAGGTCTCGCGCCGAAGACCCAATGGCTTGGTTTTCTTGAGAGTCCGTGTGGGACCTGCCCCGGTTTCGGTCAGAGCGTGCAGGCGCAGGTGGAGCCTGCTCGCGCGTTGATCCGCAGGATCTCTGCACGCCGAAGGTGACAAACGATGGGGGGATGGGCAAATGCGGGGGATGACGATGCCGAAAGCAGTGCTCTTCGACCTCGATGGAGTGCTGGTCAAGAGTGAGGAAGCGTGGTTCCGCGCGGTCGCCCAATCCGGGGTGAAGTTCCGTTCCGGCAAGGCCGTGAGCCGCAAGGAGTTCGCTCCCACGTTCGGGCAGGGAACCGAGACGGACATTGCCGTCTTCGGGCTTCAGTGTTCCCGCGAAGAGCTCGATGCCTTTTACGAGACCGAGTTTCTGCGGCACCTGGGAACCGTCTGGGTGAATCCCGATGCGCAGCCGCTGCTGGCCGATTTGAAAGCCAAGGGGATCAAGACGGCACTGGTGACCAACTCGGTGGCGAAGATCGCGCGGGCCCTGGTCGAGAAGGCCGAGGTGCTGACGCTGTTGGACGTGCTGGCGACGGCAGACCGGGTGAAGAAGTCGAAGCCTGCGCCGGACCTGGTCGAGCTGGCGTTGAAGGAGCTCGAAGTGGACCCTGCAGATGCCTGGTTCGTCGGCGATTCGCGCTTCGATCGCAACGCGGCCGAGGCGGCAAAGGTGAAGTTCGTCGGGATGGGCATTGACGGTGACTCGCGCATCGAGCGGCTCGCCGAGCTGATGGCCTGAACGCAAAAAGCCGCAACCCGATGAAAGGTTGCGGCTCGTTTGTTCGGTGCAGCGGACCTTCGAACTAAAGGACTACTGGCACCAGCTGTTCACGCAGCTGAACTGGCTGGGGCACTGAGCGCTCGAGGTGCAGGCGATCGCGACGCAGCGACCGGCGTTGCAGACCTCGGGCATCGGGCAATTGAGCGAGCTGGTGCAGGTCAGACCGCTGCCGGCATCCTGAGCGCCACCGCCACCGCCGCCGACGCCGCCGTCTGAAGCTCCGCCGCCACCAGCACCGCCGGCGCCGCCATCTTTGAAGCCGCCGTCATTGGCTCCACCGCCGCCCGCGCCGCCGTCATTGGCTCCGCCGCCGCCTGCGCCGCCGTCATTGGCCCCACCGCCGCCTGCACCGCCGTCGGTGACCGCGACGCAGGTCATGTTCACGCAGGCCTCTCCCAGCGCGCACTCGAGGCTCGAGCGGCAAAACGAACCACCCCCGCCGCCGTTGCCGCCGACGCCGCCGCCGCCGTTGCCGCCGACGCCGCCGCCGCCGTTGCCGCCG
>JAYVCD010000076.1:0-6879 GCA_043750125.1 Archangiaceae bacterium
TGTTGTTTCGCTCGGGGCAGACGGCTCCGCAGTTCTTGAGCAGCCCGCTGGCCGCTTACGAGCGCGGGCTGGATCAGTGGCGGCTCGTCGGACCCGGGAACCAGATGGAGATCGATCGGGCCTGGGCTCTGGCGGCCTTGCGGAAGGTGATGCCCCTGCCCGCGTGAACGCCGCGGCTCGTCTACAGTGGCGCCAGATGCGTGGTTGGCTCTGCCTGCTCATTCTGGTCGCACTTCCTGCTTCGGCGGGGCCGCTGGTCGTGGTCGACCCCGGCCATGGCGGAAACCAGGAAGGCGCCGCGTCGCCGACGGGGCTGAAAGAAAAGACCGTCGCGCTCGAGATGGCGCTGAAGGTCAAAGCCGCGCTCGAGAAGACGGTGCACGCCCGGGTCCGGCTGACGCGCGAGAAGGACCTCGTGCTGCACCTCAACGACCGGGTGAAGTGGGCCAACGATCAAAAGCCGGATCTGTTCGTCTCGATTCACGCAAACTCGATGCCGACGAAGAAGCTGCGGCTGAAGACCGAGGGAATCGAGACCTACTTCCTGTCGGCGGCGGCTTCCGGGGAAGAGGCGCGCAAGGTGGCCGCTCGGGAGAACGCCGAGCTTCCGGCGGCCGCCCGGGGCCCGCGCAGCGACACGCTGTCTTTCATTCTGGCGGACCTGCAGCGCAGCGAAACCCATTCGGATTCATCGCGGCTCGCCTACCTGGTGCAGGAGAAGCTGATTGCCGCCAGTGGCGCGACGGACCGCGGCGTTCAGCAGGCGCCGTTCTTCGTGCTGATGGGGCTCGAGGCGCCGGCGGTGTTGATCGAAGTCGGTTTCATTTCGCACCCGGAAGAAGGCGTGCGGCTCTCGAACGTCGACTACCAGGCGAAGCTGGCCCAGGCGATCGCCGAGGGGGTGCAGGCCTTCCTGGTTCAGACCAACGCGCGGGACGGGAAGAGTCCCTGAAGGGTCGACACGAAGAATCGGGGGGGCTAAGCGACGCCCCATGCGCTCTTTCAACCGCGGTGCCAATGAGCTCCGCCCGATCGTCCTCACGCCCCACGTCAATCGCCACGCCGAAGGCAGCTGCCAGGTCGAGTTTGGTCACACCAAGGTCCTGGTGACCTGCAGCGTGGAAGAGCGGGTTCCTCCGCACCTGATGGGGCAGGGCTCGGGGTGGATCACTGCCGAGTACGGAATGTTGCCGCGCGCGACGCATGATCGAAACGCGCGCGAGGCGTCGAAGGGGAAGCAGACGGGCCGGACGCAAGAGATTCAGCGGCTGATCGGCAGATCGCTGCGCGCGGCGGTGGACTTGAAGACGCTGGGCGTTCGTACCTTCACGCTCGACTGCGATGTGCTTCAGGCCGATGGCGGCACGCGGACCGCGTCGATCACCGGGGCGTACGTCGCGATGGTGTTGGCGATGAAGAGGGTGCAGGAAAAGAAGCAGCTGAGCTCGATGCCGAAGCTGACGCCAGTGGCGGCGGTGTCGATTGGAATCGTGCGCGGCGAGGTGTTTACCGATCTCGACTACGAGGAAGACTCGGGCGGAGAGGTGGACCTCAACGTCGTTGCGCTCGAGGGCGGACGGCTGGTCGAGGTGCAGGGTACGGCCGAGAAAGGCGCGTTCAGCCGGGAGCAGCTGAACCTGATGCTCGATGCCGGAGTGAACGCGATTGCCCTGCTCAACCTGGCCCAGGCGAAGGCGCTGGCCGCGAAGTAGCGATTCGTTTCAGCGGTAGAGGTGGTCCATCGCCGCCTGAAGCAGGGCGGCGACCCCGCGCTGCTGAACGCGGACCAGCTTTCGCTTGAAGTCGGGTTGGGTGAGGTTGGTGTACTGCATCGACACTTTGTGGTGCAGCTCGCTGGCTCCCCACAGAAGAATCAGATCTCCCCACTGCATGTCGGCCTTGGCGTTGTCGATGGTGCGCCGCTCGGTGCCGTCAATCATGCGCAAGTCGAGCGCCGAGCCGAGGGCGCGCTCGAGCTCTTCGCGGACCGCGGGGGATCCTCCGACGATCACCAACCGTTTCACCCCGGCCTTCGCGCAGGCGTCGATCAAATCTGCTTCGGCCCGTCGGTTGTTCGAGCCGCCACAGTGCTCGCACGCCGATTTCGGGTCGCACCCCACCGCCTCGCGGCCACTGCCCCGGGCAAAGCCGACGCACTCGGCCGTCGTGCAGTGAAGACAGAAGCGGGCGCGAAGCGTGTCGAGAACCCGGGGCAGCTTCTCAGCGCTGATCCGCAGCTTGCCCGCCCGGGTGAGCCCCGCTTCCTCGAGGGCCGCGTGGGCCCTGGCCTTCGTGGGCGGAAGTCCGTAGCCGGTCTCGGCGAGCCAACTGTCGATGGCTACGTCCTGACTCACGCCCGGCGCGCCGCGGCGGCCTCGAACAGCTCGTCCTGTTGGGGGACCAACCCCAGCGCGCGCTTGATCGGAGCAAAGCTGCGGCGGTGAAAGGGCAGCACGCCCAGCTTTTTGATCGCCCTGAAGTGCTCGGGCGTGGGGTAGCCCTTGTGCGACTTGAGTCCCCAGCCCGGGTGAAGAGCGTCGAGCTCGGCCATGTGCTTGTCGCGGGTCGTCTTGGCGATGATCGAGCCGGCGGCGATGGACATCGACAGCTCGTCGCCGCGAATGATTCCCCGCTGCGGCTGGGTGATGTGGGGAATGCGCCGGGCATCGACGAGGCAGAAGTCGGGGGCGATTGCGAGCCCTTCGACGGCGCGCCGCATCGCGAGAAGACCTGCATGGTAGATGTTGATGGTGTCGATCTCTTCGGAGCTGGCCCACCCACTGGCCCAGGCGATCGCGTCGCGCTTGATGTCGACGGCCAACGCGTCGCGCTTTTCTTCGTCGAGGATCTTCTTCGAGTCGTCGAGGCCGCGCAGCTTGTAGCCGCGGGGGAGGATCACCGCTCCGGCGACGACCGGGCCGGCGAGGGGCGCCATCCCGGCCTCGTCGACTCCGGCGATCAGCGTGAACCCCCGGCCGTAGAGCTCGAGCTCGAATTTCAGCAAGTGCTTGAGCCGCTGGCCTTCCGAGCGGTTGGCGCTCGCCCGGCCCTTGATCGCCTTCAGCAGCGCCTGCACCCCCTGGCGGGGATCTGCCTCGAGCTCGGCCCGCAGTCCGGGAGGAAGCGCCTTCCCCTGACCGACGTAGCGCGCCCGAAGCGAAGCGAGATTTGCGCGGGGCGGCATCTTAAATCGCGTCTACCCCCCTCGAGGGGAACGGGTCAATCGAGGGCATTCCGTCTTCCCACGCTGCGCCGAGCCAGCTCTTGAAGGCAGACTTTTGTTCCGCGGTCGGCCGATCGACCCGGGCGAGGTAGACTGCATCGGCGGGCTTGGTGCCGACGATCAGCTCGACGTCGGTGAGGCGATCGCGACGGAAGAGGGTCACCCGCGCTTTGTCCCCCGGCTTCTTTTCTTCCAGCCGGGCGATCAGCCCCGCCCCATCGACCTTCAGGCCGTCGAGCGCCAGCAGCTCGTCGTCCGGGTACAGCCCGGCGTCCATCGCGGGAGACCCTTCGACCACAGTGGCCACGGTTGCCGAGCCGCGCGTGGTGATGCCGACCCAGCCGCGCAGCTTCTCTTCACCGGCCTTGACCCGCGGAGCGCTGCCGCCCTTGTCGTTGGCGGATTCCCGGACCCGAAATTTCGCCTCGAGGCCCACGTGCGCGAGCGGGGTGTAGTCGAGCTCTTCAGTCGTGCGCAGCGCGCGATCGAAGAACGGCTTCAAGTCGACGCCCGCGACTTCGGTGGCGGCCTTTTCGACGCCGTCTTCGGGCACGCCCGAGCCATCGCCAAAGCGCTTCCACAACAGGCGCATCACGTCATCGAGGCTGCGAGCGTTCTGGGTTGCGCGACGAATCGTGAGGTCGAGCAGACCGCAGACGATTTCACCTTTGAGGTAGTAGCTGATCGCGGTGTTGGAAGTGTTCTCGTCAGGCCGGTAGTGCTTGATCCACGACAAGTACGAGGCGTCGACCAGCGCCTGGATCTTGCGGCCGGGTGTGGACTGCAGCAGGGTCAGCGTTTCGCCAAAGCGGGTGAGGTAACGGCCCGGCGGCATCAACCCCGCGCGGCGAACGATCAGGTTGTCGTAGTACGAGGTGCCGCCTTCGAAGGCCCACAGCAGCTGGGTGTAATTTTCGCCCGCGTAGTCGAAGGGCACCAGTGCCCTGGGCTTGACCCGCTTGATGTTCCACAAGTGGAAGTACTCGTGCGCGGCGAGGGTGAGGAAATCTTCCCAGCCTTTGGGGGTCGAGAAGCCGGCGCGCGGGAACAGCAGCGCGGTCGACGCTTTGTGCTCGAGCCCGCCGCGACCCTTGTCGGTCCCGTAGATGAAGAACACGTAGCGCTTCATCGGCAGGCCGCCGAAGAGCGCGGCCTCGGCCTCGATCACCTTCGCCAGGTCGACGGTGAGCTTCTTTTCGTCCAGCTGGGGCTCACCCCACAGCACCACTTCGTGCGGCACGTTGGCGGCGGTGAAGGCAATCGGGGTGTGGGTGCCGGCCTCGAAGGGCGAATCGACGAGCTCGTCGTAGTTCTCGGCGATGAAGTCGAGCCCCAGCTGGGGCAGGGCGCAGGTGACCTTCCAATTCAACGGACAGTGGACCGCGACCCGGTGCTCGCGATCGCGCAGCTGCTCGCAGTAATAGAAGAGGGTCGCTCCGTTGAAGTAGGCGTGCGAGCCGTCGAGGTGGCTGGTGCGAACCGTCAGCTCGTTGGCGTAGACCTTGTAGTGAAGGCGAAACGGCTTGTTGCCGGCGAGGACCTTGAGACTGCGCTTGTCGAGCCGTTCGAAGGCGATCGGTTGGTCGCTGATCGACAGGACCTGCAGCTCTTGCACGTGCCGGGCGTATTCGCGCACCAGGTAGCTGCCGGGGGTCCACACCGGAAGCGCGACGACCACCTCGTCGCCCGCGGCGGGGAAGTGGGCCTGCACTTCGAAGACGTGCGCGTGCGGCCGGGACATCGAGACGCGGTAGCTGACGGGGGCAGACATGGAAGTCCTATAGCGGAAACCACCGGGCGCGGCGCACCGTTACGCGCACTGCAGTTCCCGTCACCAGCGCAGGCGACGCGGGGGCCAGCGCCTTCAACGCGTGCTCCCCGAGGTTGAAGTGGTACTCGGTCGCGCCGCCGAGAAACAGGCGCGCGGTCAGCACTGGCCCTTCTCCGAGGCAGAGGCCCAAATCTTCGGGGCGCACCACCAGTTGCCCCCGGCCCAGCGGCAGACAGAGGGGAGCCTCGCAGTGCAAGAGCGTCGTGCCGACCCGCACCGAGGTGCCTTCGCTGATCGCTTCGAGCACATTGGCGCCACCGACGAAGCGCGCGACGAACGCGGTGGCAGGTTCCCCGTAGAGCACCTGGGGAGAAGCGACCTGCTCGAGGATTCCCTTGTTCATCACCGCGACCCGATCGGCGAGCCCGAGCGCCTCGGCTTGATCGTGGGTCACGTAGAGCATCGTGGTGCCCAGGCGCGCTCGCAGCGAGGCGATCTCGGCGCGGAGCTCTTCGCGCAGCTGGACGTCGAGGTTCGAGAGCGGCTCATCGAGCAGCAGCACCCGCGGGTCGGCGACCAGGGCGCGGGCGAGGGCGACGCGCTGAAGCTGGCCTCCCGAGAGTGCGTCGGGGCGGCGGTCGGCCAGCGCACCGAGGCGAACCCAGCCCAGCGCTTCCTTCACCCGGGCCTCGCGATCGGTGCGGTTGAGGCCTTTGAGCTTCAAGGGGTATTCGACGTTCTGGGCCACGGTGCGGTGGGGCCAGACCGCGTAGCTTTGAAAGACCATTCCCAGGCCGCGGGCTTCGGGAGCGAGGTGAAGGCCCGGGCCGTCGACCGCGAGGCCGGCTATCGAGAGGGTGCCCGCGTCGGGGATTTCCAGGCCGGCGATCATTCGCAGCGTGGTCGTCTTTCCGCAGCCCGAAGGGCCCAGCAGCGCGACCATCTCGCCGCTGCCGATGGACAGCGAAAGGTCCTTCACCACCGGGGTGGTGCCGTACGACTTGCGCAGCGAGGTGAGCTCGACCGCGGCCATCTAAGCGGGCCTCCGCAAGATGACGGCGCGACCGGCGAGGACCGCGAGCACCACTGCGACGAACCCCGAGGCGAGCACCGAGGCGGCCACCGGGTCGGCGTAGCTCATCAACTCGAACAGCACGGTGCCGAGCAGATCCTGGCCGGTCGGCACCAGCAGCACCGACAGGGTCAGCTCGGTCGCGCAGGTGAGGAAGGTGAGGGTGAAGGCGGCGGCCAGCGGGGCCTTGAGCTGCGGCAGCGTGGCGTCGAGGAAGGCGCGTAACGGCGAGGCGCCGCAGAGCCGCGCGGCTTCGGTCAGCGAACGATCGGCCTGGCTCAAACCGTCCGAGGCCGCTCGAACGCCGAAGGCGAGGTGGCGGGCGGTGTAGGCGACCAACACCAGCCAGAGCGTGTTGGCCAGTGCGAGGACGAAGGCGAGGCGGCCGCCGAAGACCACGCGCAGGTCCATCGAGAATGAGAGCAGCAGCGCCATTCCGAGCACGGTTCCGGGCACCGCGTACGGCCACGCGGCGGCGAGCTCGAGCGCACGGCCGACCGGGCCCAGCCGGGTGCGGCCCACCGCGTAGGCCAGACCGAGCAGGGTCACCAGGCTCGCGGCCGCCAGCGAGAGGGCGAGGCTGCGGGTGGCCGCCGCGGCGACTCGGGGAGTGTGGGCCATTCGGTCCCAGTGCTGAAAGGACAGCTGCTCGTGTCGACCAAAGCTCGGCTCGAGCGAGGTGAGGAAGACGGCGGCGAGTGGCAACGCCACCAGCACGAGCGCGAGGGCGATGGCGGCGCCGCCCAGGGGCCAGCGCCAGGCTCCGAGCGCCAGTGGCCGCAGCTTGATTCCCTTTCCCGATGACAGCCGCAC
>JAYVCD010000077.1:0-14192 GCA_043750125.1 Archangiaceae bacterium
CCAGCGCCTGGTAGCGGTCGATGGCTTGATCGAAGTGACGCTCGGACAAATCGAGATCCGCAAGCGCGAGCGCAGCGTCGGGGGCCGAGGCGGAATTCGAGGTCACCCGCAGCAGCAGGGCTCGAGCGAGATCATCCCGGCCCTCTTTGCGCCGCAGCTGGGCCGCCAACAACAACGCCCGCCCTGCATCGGCCGCATCGGGGTGAGCCTGAAGGTACCCGTCGAGGCGCGCGAACGTCTCTTCGTGGCTGACCTGTCCCACCTGGGCAGCAATCTCGTCGAGGCTCACCGGGGCGACCGTGAGAATCGACAGCAGCGCGATCATCACGGCAGCAGATCCAGCGGCACCGGGTGTCGTCCCACCAGCTGGGTGACGTGCAGTGCCGTCGTCAGCACCAGCAACAACCCCAGCCAGGCGATCGCGCGCAGCTCCCAGCGACGCACCGCGGGCTCGTCGAGAACGGGCAAGCGCCACGCCCCAATGGCTCCCACCGCCAGCCCGCCGATCACGGACCACAACAGCCGCCCGTAAAAGTCCATTGCCGCGCCGGTACCGAGGACCCCAAACGCAAACTGGCGCTCGAGGGGCAGGTACCAGAAGAGCGGAACGCGCACGGTCGTGACGAAGAAGTCGGTGGCGAGAAACCCCAGGGCGCCCAGCGTGACGGCCACCGCCTGCCGCGAAGGGCTGCCCATCTTCAGACGCCCTTCACCGAGGTGATGATCAGCCCCGAGACCGCCACGAATGCCACCAACGCCCACAGCGCCACGGTGCAGACGACCAACAGCCGAAGCAGCGGGCGGCCGGAACCGGCGCTGCGGCCGATCACGAACGCGCACGCCGCCAGCGGGACGGCCAGCGCGGCGAAGTCTTCTTTGATGTCGAAGAGGTTCGAGGCCCACGGCGCCGAGCGATCGAGGAACAGCCCGCGCACGTGAACCCGGTAGTGCGGATACATCAACAAACCCAGGGCCATCGCCGCTGCCAGCAGGGCCGGAACCACCTGCGCCTGAATTCGCACCATCGAGGCGGCCCGTGGGCGACCCCGCAGCAGCTGAACCGAGGCGATCGCCAGGTGGGTCGAGCCTCCCAGCAGCCCGAACCCCACCAGGGCGTGCAGCACCAGCAACCCGCGCGCAGCCCCTTCGAGAAAAACCGGCATCACCCCCGCATTGTCACTGATTGGGGCCCACCGTCCACGAGTCCTGCTGGAGATCTCCGTTGATGTTGAAGATGGTCACCTGCAGTCGGCCGTCGGCCAGCTGGTCAATCATCGCGTAGCCGTTGAAATCAGAGCCTGCCGCGATCAACGGAGCGCCGCCGATTCCAATCACCAGGTCGCGACCCTGATCCGTCGTCATGTGCTTGTAGGAATGGTCGTGCCCGGTGAGCAGCAGGGCGAACTTGTGCGCCCGCACGATCGCAATCGACTCGGCGTTGGTCGGGACCGAATTGTCCCCGCTGGGATGATGGCGAGCGACGATGGTGTAGGTCGCCTTCGAGTCCGCTTCGGCCAGCGTCGCTTCCAACCACGCCGCCTGCCGAGAGTCCCAGCCGTTGTCGGCGATGATCACAAACGTCGCGCGGCCCTTCGAAGTCTCGATGTTGAACGCGTAGTACGGCTTGCTCGAGACCGGCGCGAGCGCGTTCATGTAGGCCACGTAGTTGGCGTTGGTCGACTCGAGCAGGCACGGCCCGTGGAAGCACTCGTGGTTGCCCATCGTCATGAACCAGGTGCCCGAGAACCGACTGACCGCCTGGGTGTAGAGCTTCATCTGCGCGGTGGCGAGGGCGAGGTCGTGGTTGCAGACGTACATGTGATCGCCGAGGTCGAGGCCGAACTGGGCGTTCTTCCTCTGCGCCGCGTCGGCGATCGCCTCGATGATCGGCGTCGGGTAGTGGCCGGTGTCCTCGCACGCGGGGGGGCGGGTGTCTCCGGTCAAGGCGAAGTGAAGCTTGTCGACGGTGCCGCCGTTCGGGCCGATGCCGCTGCCGCTGCCGCCTCCAGAACCGCCGCCGGCACCTCCACCTCCACCGGCGCCAGTGTTCGGAGCGACGAACTGGGCGAGCAACGTCAGGTCGGAATAGGCCGCAGTTCCTTTGAGCACCACGTGCCAGGTCCCCGGGGTGGGGCTGGCGAAATCGCAGGCCTCGGCGTTTCCCACCGCATGGGGCCGGCAATCGAAAGAGACTCCGGTCGGCACTGCGTCCTGCTTCACGTAGAGGCTCACATTCCCCAGACCGCCTTGAGTGGTGATGTGGAGGTTCTTCGCTCCCGCCGGAACATCAATCACGAAAAATTTGTTCGAGCCGGCCGACCCTGCCAGCGCGTTGATCGGCACCCCGTTCAACAAGACGCCCAAGGTGGGTCCGACGGTGGCCGGCTGCAACGTCAGGTCTCCATGCTCGATGTGGGAGGCAAAGCCGCTCGCGGCCCGAACCTGAAAGCGGGAACTGCCCACCAATGCCGACGATGAAGCGACGAGCTTGAGGTTCGCGGTGCTGCCCGGCACCAAAGTCGTTGGCTCGAAGACGGCGGTGACACCCTCGGGCAGACCACTGACCGACAAGACCCACTTTCGCGTGCTCGGAACCGCAGACAGCAGGGACACTTCGAGGTCTGCGGTCTCGCCAATCGGGAAGGTCAGCGCCGCGGGGCTGAGCTGTACGGCCAACGACAACTCAGAGGTTTGATCTCCCGTCGTATCGGGGTCCGCGACGACTTCCGCGTTGTTCGCAATGCCACACGAGCCGAGCATTGCGCCAAGGATCAGAAAGGGAAGGGGAAGGGCACGCATGCCGGGGGACCAGTGCGCGTCGCGTGCCACCCGAAGCGGGCGCAGCCACTCCCGGGCTTCACGATGGAACAAAGGCTTGGCCGCTAGAAAAGGCATTTCCGCCCTCATCCCACGCAGAGTTTTCAGCTCGCACCGTTCAACTCTGCAAGTCGCCCTGGCGTGACAGGTCCCAACTGATCCAATTCAGGACGCCTCGACAGCCAATCTTCATTACGCCCGGAAAGTGCGGGGAAAGCAGCCACGGGTGCATGAGCCGAAACGGCTTCCGTGCCTGACGTGGGCGCAGCGGCTGGGGTTCAAGTCGCGAGATTCTAAGGCTGAGCGAGGCCCGCCTGTTCCCGTCGGAACCGCAGACGCACCAGCGACGGCAACACGAACAGGCTCACCGCAGTCGAGACCAGCAGGCCCCCAATCACCGCGAGCGCGAGCGGACGTTGAATTTCTGCGCCGGCGCCGAGCCCCAGCGCGAGCGGAGCCAACCCCGCGATCGTCGCCAGCGTGGTCATCAGAATCGGCCGCACTCGAATTCTGCCCGCTTCGATCAACGCCGCATCGACTTCCGGGACAGAGGCGAGCAGTTGCTCGAATTGCTCGAGCAGCAGGATCCCGTTCTTCACCACCAGCCCGACGAGCAGCACGCACCCCATCAGTGACGAGGCGTTGAGCGGCACCGCAAAGAGCCAGAGGGTCGCGAGCGCCCCGACGACCGCCAGCGGAGCCGACACCAACACCATCAATGCCAACCGCGCGCGCCGGAACTGAACGAGCAGGACTGCGAAGACGGCGATCATTCCAAACAGCATCACCGTCAGCAGCTCGACCAGGGTCGCCTGCTGACCCTCGTACTGTCCGCCGAGCTCGAGGTGATAGCCCTCGGGCAAGGCCAGCCCCTTCAACCGCCCTTCGATCTCGCGCGCCATCGAGCCGAGATCTCGACCTTCGTGATCCGCGGTGAGGATCACCACCGGGCGAAGGCTCTCGCGCAACAACACCGTCTCGGAAGAAGACGCCACCGGTGTTGCGACGGTCGAAATGCGCGTCACCGCGTCCTTGCCCACGATCAGCGGCAGCTGGGTGATGCGCTGCGCGTCGAAGCGAACCTCGTCCGGGTAGCGAACGCGCACCCCAATCGGGCGATCGGCGCGACGAAGCAGCGACGCGACCTCGCCATGAAGCGCCCCATCGAGCGCCTGGGCCACATCGAGAGCCGAAGTCCCCGCGCGGGCCGCCGCATCGGGATCAATGCGAAAGCGCAGCTCGGGAGCCGAGCCTTCGAAGCCCGGGTAGAGATCCACCAGGCCCGGAACGTCATGAATCCGCTCGGCGACCTCCAATGCTTTGGCGCGCAGCACCGCGTAGTCGTCCCCGAACAATTTGACCTCGATCGGCTTGGGGGCACCGGCCAGGTCGTTGAGCACGTCCTGCAGCACCTGCACGAACTCGGTGCGCGCCTCGGGGATCTCGTGGTTCAGCCGTTCGCGAACCGAAGCGATGACCTCTTCGGCGGTGCGCTTCCGCTTCGAGGCCGGCACCAACCGAACCATGATGTCGCCGCGATCGAGCTGGGTCGCGGTGGCCGGCCCGAGCTCGGCGCCCATTCGCCGGGAATAAGTCTGAACCTCGGGCGTGCTCGAGAGAACGGCTTCGATCTTCCGCGCGACGCGGTCGGTGTCGGTCAGCGAGGTGCCCGAAGGCAGGAAGTAATCGAGCACGAACGCGCCCTCGTCCATCGTGGGCAAGAACCCCGACGGAACGTTCAGCGCGCTCACCGCTCCGAGCACGAGCAGCAGCGCCGCGACGAGGGGCCCCAACCAGGCCCGACGCAGGAAAGAGCGAATCGCGCGCACGTAGAGCTCGGACACCCGGCTTGGCGCCACGGCCTTCGAGCGCGGCTTCAGCCACTTCGCGGCGGCGAGCGGGACGATGGTCAGCGACATCGCCAACGAGATCAGCACCGCCGACGAGAGCGTCACTGCCAGTGCAGAGAAGAACCGACCGACCACGCCTTCCAGTCGTGCCAGCGGAAGGAAGACCACGACGGTGGTCAGTGTGGTGCCGACCAGCGCGGCGAGCAGCGCGGCGGTCGCATGGCGCGAGGCCAGCACCGGAGACTCTCCCGCATCGAGCCTTCGGCCGATTCCTTCGACGACGACGATCGCATCATCGATGACGAGACCGATCGCGACGGCGAGCCCGCCCAGGGACATCAGGTTGAGGCTCTGCCCCAGCAGCCCCATCGGGAGGAAGGTGGCTCCCAACGTCAGCGGCACGGCCAGCGCGGCCGAAATTCCAGCGCGCGCGTCGCGAAGGAAGAGCGCGATCACGAAGATGCACAGGGCAATGCCAATCAGAATCGCGTCGCGCACCGACCGGATCGATTCGCGCACCAGCTCGGCCTGGTCGTAGACGGCGGTGAGGACGACTCCTTTGGGCAGGGTCTTCTGGACGTCGCGCGCGACGTTCATCGCGGCATCCACGACCTCGGGAGTGCTGGCCCCAGGCAAGCGCGCGATGCTGATCAACACCGTCTCGCCGCCGGGGCCCGACACGCGCAGCAGCCGGTCTTCGGCGCCTTCGATGATCGAAGCGATCGCCCCGAGGAGAATGGGGCTGCCGTTGGCCCCGACCGCGACGGGAATCTGCTTGAGGTCTTCGATCCCCGCGGGCTCACTGGAAGCCATCACCGTGACCAGCGCGTGGGCCTGCTCGAGCCGCCCCACCGCCATCAGCACCGTCTGTCGTTTGAGCAAGTCGATGATCTGCTGGGGGCCGAGGTGAAGCGCGGCGGTCTTCTCGGGATCCAGCACCACCTCGACCTCGCGGACGTCTCCCCCGAGGACGTCGACGCGACCCACTCCGCGCACGCGCGAGAACGCCGGCTTGAGCACCAGCTCGCCCAGCTCGTTGAGGCGCCGGGGGTCGATGTTCCCGGTGAGGTTGTAGGTGAGGATTGGGAAGGAAGTGGTGGTCAGCCGTTCGACGGTGACCTGGGTCTCGGAAGGAAACGAGGTGCGCGCCTCGGCGACGCGGGCCTCGGTCATCTGCAGCGCGCGCCACATGTCGGTGGCCGGTGCGAACTGCATCGACACCTCGCACGCCCCACGAATCGTCTTGGATCGAATGCGCTCGACGCCGAGGACAGTAGCCAGCGATTGCTCGAGCGGCCGGGTGAGCGAAAGCTGGGTCACGTCGGGAGGAGCGTCCCCTGCGCGAGCCACCACCACGATGCGGGGGAACTCGACCTCGGGGTAGATCCCACTGGGAAGACGCATCGCCACCAGCGTTCCACCCAGCGCCAGCGCCGCCGCTCCGAACCAGATCAACGTGCTGCGCTGCCGCATCCACTCGAAAGGATTCATTCCCGTTCCCGTTCCCGTTCCCGTTCCCGTTCCCGTTCATCCCGAGAGCAGTCGAGGGAAGAGCAGTCGAGGAAAGCCGCCGCGCGCCTCATTCGAGCTTGTCCCCATCGGCGAGACCCAACACCGGTTGAACGGCGACCTGGGCATCCGCGCCGAGCTCCTCACCCTTCACCTCGACCGCCCCCGCAGCGGTAGGCCCGACCTGGACTTTGAGCACGTGCAGCACCTTGTCCGTCCCGCACACCACGACTTCGCCCTCGGTGCCGCTGACATTCCTCAGCGCGGCGACCGGCACCACGGTCACCTGGTGCGCGTCCCCCAGCGCGATGCGCGCCGTGCCGAACAGGCCGACCGGGGGCAACTTCGTCTGCGCCGCATCCAGCCGGACCCGCACCGTCCCCAGGCCGGTCGCGCGATCCACCGAGGGCGCCACCAGCGAGACACTTCCGGTGAAGCTCGCCTCTGGCATCCCCGGGAACACCAGCGTCGCTTTGGCGCCTCGGGTGAGGCGAACCAGATCCTGGGCGGGGACATCGGCGGCCAGCTCGAGCTGGGTGAGGTCGGCGATCTCGAGCACCGCGGTCGCCGGCGTCCCGTCGACCAGCTCACCGGCTTTGCGCAGGACCTTCAAGACGACGCCATCGAGCGGGCTCTTCATCAACGCGCGGTCGACTTGCCGATGAGCCTGGCGCGCGCTCGCTTCGGCTTCCACCGCGGCGGCCCTGGCAGACGCGAGGTGCGCCACCGCATCATCCGCTTCCTGCCGCGGAGCGATTCCCCGTTCGACGACATGAGCGATGCGTTGCTGGGTGGTCTGCGCGTTGACCGCTTCGGCGGTCGCGCGGCTGAGCACCGCGTCTGCCTGACGAACCGCGTCTTCCAGCGCCGCGGCATCGACCCGCGCGACGAGCTGACCCTTCTTCACCTCGTCGCCTTCACGCACGTCGACGCTCAACAATCGACCGGCGATCTGCGGAGCCAGCTGGGCATCTTTGTCCGGCAACGGCGCGATCGTCCCCCGCACCTCGATTCCCTCTTGAGTCGAGCGCGTCTTCACCTGCGCGCATTCCACTTTTCGCGGCTCGGCCGCGGGCTCTTCTGGCGCAGGCCGTTTGCACCCCGCCAGCACCAGCAACAGCAACCACCCGTTACGGCGCATGGGGGGCTCCCCCAACGAGAACGAGGTTCGAGCTGCGTTCGAGATCTGCGACCGCCCGGGTCCAGGTGGCGAACGCCTGCACCTGGGCCAGCCGGGCCTCGAGCAATGCTCTTTGAGCCTCGAGGACCCGCAACAGCTCGAGCCGACCCAGCCGGTACCCTTCTTCGGTGAGCGCCCGCGTCTCTTCGAGGTCCGGCAACACCTGGGTCTTCAGCGCAAGCCGCTGGGCCGCGCTGGCGAGCACGCGCTGCCACGCCTCACCCATTTCCGAACGCAGCCGCTTTTCTTCGAGGGTCAGCGTCGCCTCGGCAATCTGCTGCTGCGCCGAGGCCCGCGCGATCGCGCCTCCTCGAAGACTGAGCACCGGAAGATCAAAGCTCAGCCCAAAGACAAACTCCTGTCCGGAATACGAGGGGTCGAACTGATTGACCGCGAACTGCGCGTTCAACATCGGCCAGCGTTGACGTCGTTCAGCGACCAGGTGGGCCTCGGCCGCAGACACCGCCTCGCGATCGCGCACCAATGCCGGGTGGTCGGCCAGCCCCAGCGTGAGCTCGCCCGGAAGCTCGCCGTAACCCGGTTCCCCCGCGGCGATCAGCGAAGACTCGGCCCCCAGCAATACCGCCAGTCGGGTCGAGGCGGCGGCCACGTCATGGGTCGCCGCGTCGGCGTCTGCGGCCGCACGGGCCTGGTCTGCGCGCGTGCGCAGCAAGTCGACTTTCGCCCCGGTGCCGGCATCGAACTTCTCGCGCGCCACGTCGAGAACGCGCTGCGCATCGGAAGCCGCAATCACCCGCAGGTTGCTGCGCTGCTGCGCTTCCCACAGGTCGACCCAGGCGAGGGTGGCCGCCCGACGCGCTTCACGGCGCGCCACTTTCACCTCGAGCCGTGCCACGTTCGCATCGGCTTGAGCGGCCGAACGGGCGGTGCCGCGTTGGCCGAACAGGGGCAGGGGCACGCTCAAGCCGGTGCTGAGCTTTGCGCTCTGGGTCCCGCTGCTCACGGTCAAGGTCGGGTTGGCCAGCGCGCTGGCAATCGCGACTTCTGCACCTGCGACGGCGGTGCGCAGCTGGGCCAGGGCCACGTCGGGGGCCTGCTGCTGAGCCAGGCTTCGTGCGGCCTCGAAGGTGACCTGCTGGTGCGGCGCGGCGAGCAGCACCAGTGCGGCCCAGAGATTCAATCGTTCTTGCCCGCGGGCTGGTCCTTCTTCAGAGCGCCCGAGCTGTCGAACACCAGTTCGCGCCGCACCCCGGCCGCGAGGACGACCACTTCCCAAATCGGAGCGGCGTGGGTGCGCAGGTCCTCGACGCGCTCGACACGCTCGAGCGAGGCCTTCGCGTACTTCGAAGCCGCCAGGGCCCGGGTGACTTCCGCGGGCAGATCCTTGGCGGCGAGAGTCCGTTCCTCTGCTTCGAGCTTTCCGTCGGGCGCGAGAATCAGCTCGACTCTCTGTCCCTCGAGCTCAAACGCCACCTCGTAGCTCTTCTTCGTTCCGTCGGTTTCCTCGACGTACCCGGTCACCTTCCCCTTCGGAAATCGTTCAGCGGCGGCTTTGACGACGGCCGCAGGGACCGCCTCGGGTTTGATCTTCTTCTCGCCGGCGAAGGCGACCACCGGAAGCAACAGCAGCAGGGTTGAGCGCATTGCCGGTTAATAGCGCCCGAACATGAGGAGACGATGAGAACCCGCCATTGCCCCGTAGAGTGCGTGCCCGATGCGCTTGCTGGTGATCGAGGACTACGCGCCGTTGGCAAATTCCGTCTGCCAGGGACTTCGGGAAGCGGGCTACGCGGTGGATTTGGCGCGCGACGGCACCGAAGGTCTGGCGCTCGCGATGAGCACGCCCTACGACGCTTTGGTTCTCGATGTGATGCTGCCGGGGGTCGATGGGTTCGAGATCCTGCGTCGGGTTCGAGCGGCGCAACGTCCGATCGCCGTCCTGCTGCTCACCGCGCGGGACACCGTGAAAGACAGGGTCAGCGGGCTCGACCTCGGCGCCGACGATTACCTCGTGAAGCCCTTCGCGTTCGAAGAGCTGCTCGCGCGGGTCCGCTCGGTGATTCGCCGCCGCTACCACGCCCCCCAACACACGCTGAAGGTCGCGGACCTCGAGCTCGACCCCGCGGCCCGCACCGTGGTGCGAGGGGGAAAGCCGATCGTGTTGTCGGCCAAAGAGTTCGCGCTGCTCGAGTACCTGGTTTCCCGCCGCGGCGAAGTCGTCACCCGGGGGGACATCTGGGACCACGTCTACGATTTCGCGTCCGAGCCCTCGAGCAACGTGGTCGACGTCTACATCGGGTACTTGCGAAAAAAGATCGATCAGGGCCACGAGGTGAAGCTGATTCACACCCGGCGAGGGCAGGGCTACGTGGTCGAGGTCGACGGGTGAAGAGCCTCGGGGCACGGCTGACGACGTGGGTCGTCGCGGTGGTCGCGCTCGCGCTGCTGGCCTTCTCCGGCCTGCTGTACTCGGTCCTTCGAGCGACGTGGGTCGCCCACTTCGATGATCGACTGAGAGACGAGGCGCGCGCCCTGGCGAACATGGTCGAGGAACGGCCGGCCCATCAGCCCTGGGAGCTCGAGCTCAGCGCCTTCGCCCAGTCTGAACAGTCGGGCGGCACCGAGTTCTATGAGCTGTGGATGGACGACGGCTCCGTGCTCGCGCGTTCGGCGTCGTTGGGATCTGAAAATCTCGCTCGTGAGGGCGGGCCGGAAGTGCGGCTTCCCAATCAGCAGCTGGGCCGAGCGGTGATTGCCCATTTGCCCCCACGCCGAGACGAGGACGCGCCGTCCACTCCCACCGGTCGGCTGCTGACCATTGCGGTCGCGCGAGACACCCGCGAGCTCGAGGGTCAGCTGCGGCTGTTGGCCTGGCTGCTGTCGGCAGGGGGTGCCGTGACCCTCGTTGCCGCCGCCGCCGCAAGTCGGTTTGCGATTCGTCAGGGGCTTGCGCCGGTGAAGCAGTTGGCCGCGCGAATCGACGCGATTGATGACAAGCGCCTGTCGGAACGATTGCCCGTCGAAGGGTTGCCGCTCGAGCTTTCTCCGGTGGTGGGCAAGCTCAACGGGTTGCTGACCCGGCTCGATGAGTCGTTTGCCCGAGAACGCCGCTTCAGTGCAGACGTGAGCCACGAGCTGCGAACGCCGATCGCCGGACTGCAGAGCATTTTGGAAGTGACCGCTTCCCGGGAAAGATCGCCGGCCGCATATCAAGCGGCGCTGGGCGACGCGCTGGTCGTCACGCGGCAGATGACGGGCCTGGTCGAAACGTTGTTGCTGCTCGCTCAGCTCGAGACTCAGCCCGCACCCGACCGGGCGGTGCAGACGCCGCTGCGAGCGTTGATCGAGGCGGCGCTGGTCCCGTTGTCGGCGCTGGCCGCCGCTCGGGGCTTGACCGTCACCTCAACCGTAGGTCCTGACATCTTTGTGGCGGCGGACTCCGGTCGGCTGCAATTGGTCCTGAGCAATCTGCTCAGCAACGCGCTCGAACACACCGCTCGGGGCGGACAAGTCAGGGTGGTCAGCGATCTTCAGCGGGGCATCTGGCTCGAAGTGCAAAACAGCGGGCCGCCCATTCCGGAAGCCGCGCTGCCGCGGATTTTCGAGCGGTTCTTTCGCGCCGACCCGTCGCGCTCAGGTACCGGCGAGCATCACGGCCTCGGGTTGGCAGTGGTTCGCGAAATCTGCCAGCAATTGGGAGCGACCGTCAGCGCGCACAATCGCGCCGACGGGTGGGTCACCTTCACCGTCAGTAGATGAGCGTGCGGATTTGAGCGAGGGCGCTGGCGAGCTCGGCGGCGCTCGAGGCCTGGAAGAATTTCCGGTCGCAAGATCGGGTGAGCTTGTTGCAGCTGTTCCCGGTACCGCACTCTGCATCGAGTTGCGACGGGCAGGCCCGCGGCAGGGGGATCGCGATCAACGCCACGACAGCGACGACAACACACAGCCCCAAAGCTTTGAGCCCCAACCGATTTTGGCTCGGCCGCGCGGTCGCAAGGGCCGAACGCCACAACGCTTCTCGGCGCGCGGGGAGGAGCGGAACGCTGCTCTGGTCCCGGAAGGTTTCCAGTGCCTTGCGAGCGGAAGGAGAAAGCGACGACTCATCCATGACGCACCATTTGTTCCTCGAAATACTTCCGCGCGTGAGGCAGTCGCGTCCACACCGTCTTCACCAGCACCCACACGCCTTCGTCGCCCGCCTGGGCCAACCTCACCTGCTGTCCGTCAGCGCAGCGCCGAGGGATTCGCCCAGATTGCACCGCAAGCCGGGCTCGACCTGCAGTCGCACGGTCGCCGCCTCACCGACAGAGCTGAGAACCAGCACAGACAGGGCGCCCAGCCAAACCGACATCTGAATACTTTAAGTCGTTGGGGAATTCAGGACCCGCCCCGATTCGCCCTAAGCTCTCCGGATGCTCACTTCCCTCGTCGTTGCGCTGACCCTGGCGTTCTCACCCATCAGCGGCACCGTTCACGGTCGCACCACCAAATCGAAGACGGTGCACGTAAAAGCCAAGAGTGGAAAGCACGCGACCACGCACCGCCGCAGCTGATCCGCGGCCGCTTACGCAGCGCTGCCGCTTCGCACCACGGCAATGCCCGCGAAAATCAGACAGCCGCCCAGGATCTTCGGCCACGTCACGATCGCGAGCAGCAAGTACCCGTACCAGAGAGCCCAGGCCGGCATGGCCAGATCGCTCCCGCGATGATTGCCCGCGCAGCCTTGGGCGTCAGCGCGTAGAACGACACTGCACTGCGCGCGAGCGCCTGTCCGATGCGCGGGAAGACGAGCAGCAACAGTGGGGAGCCTTCGAGGACAGCACCGCCACGCCCACCCCTCGCCATTCCTGCCTGGATTTTTCCGGGTGCGAGGCATGGGCAGGCGCTTCCATCGGTCGACCCTGATCCCTATCTCGCCCGACGGGGCAGAATCAGTAGGGCAACGCGTATTTGTCAGACGCGACGTAGAGCGCCAGTCGGTGCGTCGTCTCCTTCCGCCCTTCTTTCAGGTGGATGATCGCCGACGTGCTCCCGGTGCTCTGCCCTGTGAACCTCAGCTTGCGTCCGTTGCGGCGCACGTCGACCACCCGGGGGTCCGACAGTTCGACCTTCGTCACGTTGGCGGGCATGTCGATCGTCGTGCTGTACCCGACCGGCATGTTCACCCGCTTGTCACCCGCCACTGCGGCCATCGAAACCAACGCACACACCAGACCCGTTACTCGCATGAGAACGGCAATGATCAAGATGCGCGCCAAGTGCACACAACAGAGATCTTCAGAGGTTGGCGCTGGGCCCAGGGGCACCTGCTCCAGACACCTTCAATCCAATGGACTGGTGTCACTCCAGAGTTTCACCGTTGTCCGCTTCCTTTACGGGTTGAGGAATCGCCGCCACACGCCGTACTTGCCGATCGCGTACAGCGCTCGAACTCCGTCCTTCCAACCGATCTTCTTTCCTTCGTCGTAGGTCCGACCGAAGTAGTTGATCGGCACCTCGTACACCCTCAACCCGGCGCGACCCACCTTGGCCGTCAGCTCGGGCTCGATCCCAAACCGCGTCTCTTCCAGCGTCAGCGTCTGCAGCACCTCGCGGCGAAACGCTTTGTAGCAAGTCTCCATGTCGGTCAGGTTCAACCCCGAAGTCATGTTCGACAGCAGCGTCAGCCCCGAGTTGATTACCGCGTGCCAGAAGTAGAGCACCCGCCGGGTGTCCCCGATGAAACGGCTGCCGAAGACCACGTCGGCCACCCCATCTCGAATCGGCTGAATCACCTTGAGGATGTCATTCGGGTCGTACTCGAGATCTGCGTCTTGAATGATGACGATGCTTCCGGTCGATTCGTCGAACCCGCGCTTGATCGCCGCGCCCTTGCCGCTGTTCTTCGGCTGCAGCAGGACCTTCAGGGTGTTGACGTTGCGCGGCTTGGCCCCTGTGAGTGATTTGAGCCCATCGCGCTCGAGCCGCTGCAGCACTTCGCGTGAGCCGTCGGTGCTGCAGTCGTCGATCACCACCAACTCTTTGGGGAAGTCGACCGCGACGACGCGCCGAAGAAGCTCTTCGAGAGTTGCCAACTCATTGAAGACCGGAATGATGACCGAGACGATCACGCGGGTGTGCCCTTAGCAACGCAGTGCGCTACCGTCCACGCGCTTTGTCCCTGCCTTCCGAAGGACAGACCCTGCGCGGCAGTGCCCCCCGGGTGGCAGACACCCTCGTCTGTCCCCAGTGCGCCAAGGCGATCGACACCGAGCCCAACTTCTGCCCCGCCTGCGGTTCGGACCTGCGCGGCCTCTCGCCCACCGCCAACACGCTCTCTGGCCACCTGTCGGGAACCCTGATCGACAGCCGTTACCGCATTCTCGAGAAGCTCGGCGAAGGAGGAATGGGCGCCGTCTACAAAGTCGAGCATGTGCGAATGGGAAAAATCCTCGCGCTCAAGATTCTTCGCCCCGACTCCGCGCTCGACAAGGGCCTCAAAGCCCGCTTCATGCAGGAAGCGCGCGTGGTCGCCAAGCTCTCGCACGCCAACACCGTGCAGGTCTTCGACTCGGGCGAGCTGCAAGACGGAGGGCTCTACATCGCAATGGAATACCTTCCCGGCCGAGACCTGTCCTGGCACCTGCGCGCGCGCGGAACGCTGACCGAAGAGAAGGCCATCGGGGTCGCGATTGCGCTGTTGGGGTCCCTCGAGGAAGCGCACGGGCTCGGCATCGTCCACCGCGACCTGAAGCCGGCGAACATCATGTGGGTCCGGCGCAAGGGGGCCGACGACCAGGTGAAGCTGCTCGACTTCGGGATCGCCAAGCTGCTCGAAGGCGAGGGCCGCAAGAGCATCACCAATACCGGGACCAGTGGAATTCAGGAATTCATCG
>JAYVCD010000078.1:0-3176 GCA_043750125.1 Archangiaceae bacterium
CTGTGAGAACGCACAGAGCTGCCACGCGGGCCGCTGCACCTATGACCTCGTCGCGGCCTGTTTCTCGTCAGGCCAGGTGGTCGGCCTTCAGCGCGCGAGCGAGTTTCGGGGGCCGGTCGAATCGCTGGGCACCGGGCCTCAATCGCTCGCGTCGATCGAGGGCACCCTGCTGGCTCTGGACGGAATTGATCAACGGCTCTACCAGGCGCAGCAGAAGTCGGTGGGCGGTCACGCCTTTGCGAAGTTGCGCGATTCGAACGTCACCGGCAGCGCGCCGAACCAGGTGGTCGTCGAGGGGCCTTTTGTTTACATCGCAAACTCGGGCAGCGGCACGGTGCAGATCCTCCGCAACTGGGGCGGGACCTTTCCCGACGGAGGCGCGGCGGTCGATGGCGGCCTGGCGCTGACCACGATTGCCGAGCTGCAGCTGGGCGCGAACACCTACCCCCAGGGAATCTCGAAGGTCGGCGACGGTCTGTGGGTTCCGCTCTACGGCGGCTTCGGCGCGGGGCCCGCGGCGGCCGGGCAGAAGGTGGTGCGGGTCGACGTGTCCAACCCCACTGCGCCGATGGTGAGTGACACCGTCAGCCTCACCGGCCTGAACCTCAAGCCGTTCGATGGAGGACACCCGGTGGCGCGCCCGTTCGCGATCCTCGCGCTGCGCGACTCGGTCTACGTCGCGCTGAACAACCTGAACCCCGACACCTACGCGGTCGAAGGCCCGGGCTTGCTGGCGAAGATCAACGTCAACACCAGGACGATCAGCGTGCTCGACCTCGGCGACACCTGCCTGAACCCGGGCTGGCTTGCGTCCGACGGAGTGCGACTGCTGGTCAGCTGCTTCGGCGCGGCCGTCTACAGCGGAGCGCCGAACTTCGCGCTGCTGAAGACCACCCAGTCCGGAGTGGTGCTGCTGGACGAGAACGACGTGCGCCGCTCGAGCTGGCAGCCGACCTGTCCGGCGGCGGCGGACGGAGGTCCGGGCTGCCTTCCGATTCTTCCGTCCCGCTTTGCGGTCAGCGGGGGTCGCGCCTACGTGGGGGATCAAAACGGAGGGCGAATCTTCGTCCTCGACATCAACGGCAACACGCTGGGCGAGCGCCGCGGTTATTTCGGCGACGCGGGCGCAGCGATCTCGGCCTGCACGCTCGACCCGATCACCGGCATCGCGAACGTGTCCGACATTCTGTCCGTCCCGTGACCCAGGCGCTGCTTTGCCTGCTGCTGCTGGCCGCGCCGGACGCGGGCAGCGGCGGGCTGTGGCTCGGGCCCAGACCGACGCGGCCACCGACCCGGGTGGTGACGCTCGCTCCATCGCTGACGCAGACGGTGCTGGCGCTGGGGAAGGGCGAGCTGTTGGTGGGCGTCTCGCGGTTCGATGAGGCGCCCGAGGTGGCCAACCGCAAGCGGGTCGGTGGCTTCAATGATCCGTCGATCGAAGCGGTGGTCACCTTGAAAGCGGACCTGCTGTTGGTGCAGATGGCGCCGGCGAACCAGAAGCCGGTGGAAAAGATCGCCGCGCTGGGGATTCCGGTGCTCGCGATGCCGTTGACCACGGTGGAAGACGCGCTCGAAGCCATCTTGCGAATCGGCGAAGCGCTGGGAGCGAAGGAAAAGGCGCGGACCCTGGTCGCGGGCATCGAGCAGACGCGTCTGGAAGTGCGGGCGCGGGGAAAAAAGCGAAAGGCGTTGCGGGTGCTGATCGTGTACGGCTTTCAGCCCCTGGTCGTCGCTGGGCCGGGCAGCTTCGCCCACGAGCTGCTGCTCGACACCGGAGCGGTCAACGTGGCGCAAGCCTCGCCCTCGGCCTACCCGGTCTTTTCGGCCGAAGCAGCGCTCGCGTTGAAGCCGGACGTGGTGCTCGACGCGGCCGATGTCGACACCGGAAAAGACGTGCTGAGGTCGCTGCCAGGCTTGAAGCAGGCGCGGTGGGTCAAGCCCGCCTCGAAAGATTTGCTTCAGCCGGGTCCGTCGCTTCAGCACGGCCTGCTCGAGCTCGAGACGCTGCTCTACCCCCCCGAGCGGTGAAGGGCACGGCAATGGGCATCGTCCTCGCGGGAGCGGCGCTCAACCCGGCGAGCGCGACGGGTCAACCTCTGTGCGAGGACGAGCACGAACGGAAACGAAACACCGTTGGTCGACCCACAGTCGCAGCCGACGGCCAGTGGGCGTAAACGCGCACCCTGAGTTCCGCCGTCTGGCTGGGCAGCCCCGGCATCGCCAGGACCGGGATCCGGGACCACAGAGACCGGGCTTGTTCCGGCCAGAAAATCCGGGTGGGTGGCGAGCAACGGATGAACGCCCAGCGTCGTTGGACGCCAACCGAAGGTGGCCACCGAGGCTCCGCTCACCAGAGTCACCCAGCGCACGGCCGCTCCGGTGCAATCGAGCGACGAAAAAAAGCTGCCCCCTACCCCAATCCCATCGGACAACTCGACTTCTACCTCGTACGGGGCTGTGGCGACGGCTCCTGGCGCGTCCTTCAAACCTATGACCAGGCGAGCGCAACGTCCGACGGGGAGATCCCGGGGCGAGCCGGGAGCCAACTGAATCGAGAGCCGGGTCGCCGGGGGTTCGTTCGTCACCCGAAGGTCGTCGAAGCTCAGCTGGCCCACCCACGATCGATCTCCCCACGGTGTCCCGACCAGAACGCTCGTGTAGTTCTTGCCCGTCCAGTCGATGTTGGCTTGCGACAACCTCAAGACACCGTCGACCCACAGTTCGCGGCGCCCCGCAGGGGTTCCCACTGCCAGGGCCGAGACTTCCACCAGCATCCAAACACCGAGCGCGAATTTCGAGCCATTGAGAAACGAGTAGCCGCTGGTCGCGTCATACCCACCCAGTCCCGGAGTTGCCCCGGGATCCACGCGAAACTCGCTCAGCGTCGAAGCGGCAATGCTCCCGTGGATCATGAGGACGTTGAGGTTTTGATTGGGGTTGTTCCCAGTCATTCGCACCCACGCGCGCACGTGAATGTCCCCCTGTCCGTCGGGCACCCCATCGCCCACCAACCAGTTGACCTGGCCCGAGCTGGAACCGGCGGTGATGTCGCTGAGCAACAGCCCCCCGTCACCCCAATGCGCTGCTTCGGGAGCGGTGCTCAAGGTATTGGTGGGCTCTGAGCTGCCCAGGTAGCTCCAGCGGCCGGGGGGCATTTGCGTCGTCAGTAAGTTTGC
>JAYVCD010000079.1:0-5256 GCA_043750125.1 Archangiaceae bacterium
AACCCGGGAAAAGCCTCTTCGAGCAGCCGGGGCAGGGTGGTGGTGACCCGGACCTGGTCACAGAACATCTCAGTCCCGAAAGTTTGAGAGGGGTGGCTCGACAGCTTGGCCGGGTCGCAGCCACATTCCACGCAGGCCCCAAGCGTCGTGAACACCCCGGGCGTGAGTATCGGGTAGGTCACGCAGTCCCCCCGGCACACCGTGCCCAGCTGCACATAGCCGGTGACCGCCGCGCACTTGCCGACCCCTCCGCCGTCCCAGGAAGAGCAGAGCAAGCCGGCATCTCCCCCGGCATCGCTGCGGCCCGCATCCCCCCCCCCGTCTCGGAAGCCGGCGTCGCGCAGCCCGCCATCGGGAAATCGGATGCAGCGAATGCCGGTGCACTCTTCGACCGGCACGAAGCAGTTGCAGCCCGAGAGGGCGAAGGCGCAGAGCAGCAGTAAGAATCGATCCGTCATGGGTCGACGGTTCGTACACCGACTCGGGCGCAGTCACACTCTTAGAGGTCGACGAAAATTTGAGGGCCCGATCGACGCAACCGACCGATTTGACGCAACGGTCGCTTGGCCCTGCCTTTGCTCAGTGGCGCTGATGCGCTTCCGATTCGTGCTGGCCATTCTCGCTCTCGCCGGCTGCCAGCGAGGGGGCGTTCGTGCGGTGCTCGGCGATGTCGAGGTCTCCACGGGTGCCCTCCACTTCGAATCGACCTTCATCGGCCACCCCTCGACCCGCATTCTGGTCCTTCGAAATGTCTCGCGCGCAGACCGTTCGGTGTCGCTGTCGACCCAGAGCCCGTTCACCAGTCCGTCTGCGCTGACCGTTCCGGGAGGCTCCCAACTCGAAGTGGAAGTCCGGTTTGATCCGCTCGAGCCCGGCAGCGCGACCGGAACGCTGGCGTTGTCGGACGGGCGCAACGACTTCGAAGTGCGGCTCTACGGCGAAGGCGTGCGCGCTCCGATCTGTGCTGCTTCGGCGGCCTGCCAGACTTCGATCTTTGACCCCGCCTCGGGCGCGTGCGTCGAATCGGTCGCCGCGGACGGGGCTGCCTGTACCTCGGACAACGCCTGCTTCTTGAAGGGAACGTGCGCGAGAGGGCTGTGCCTGGGTTCGGTACGCGACTGTTCGGACGCCGACCGCTGCACCGTCGACGCGTGCGACCCGGCCGGAGGCTGTCTCCACCTGCCGACCCGCTGCGCCGCACCTGAAAATCCGTGCAAGGTCGCGCTCTGTGATTCGGCCCTGGGCTGCATCGAGAACGACGCCACCGACGGAACCGCGTGTGGTCCGGCCGACTGCGCCACCGCCCAGGTCTGCCTCAGCGGTGAATGCAAGAGCCGCCCCGTTCCCGACGGAGCGACCTGCGCCCCTGCCACCGCCTGTCAGGGCGCGGGAATCTGTCAGCACCAGGTCTGTGAGCGCCCGGCCGCCACCCCGCTGGTCGAAGCGTGGCACTACGACTTTCCCGGGCTGGTCTCGGGCTTTCGCGGCGTCACCGATTCAGCCGAGAACCTGTACTGGGTCGAGTGCGCGTACGGGGGCTTGTTCGGCAACTCCTGCGACGCCTGTACCCGGTGCGCAGCGACTTCGTTCACCCGCGATGGAGTGCTGCGCTTCCGCCAGATTCTTCCCGGCTTCGTCGGCTTCGAGCAGCAACCGCTGCACCTGATCGCCGGCAGCCAGCTGATCTTCGCCCTCCCGTACCGGATCGGAGCGGTCGCCCTCGCCGACGGAGCCCCGGTCTGGAACCGCGACTTCTATGCGCCGCTGCCCAACGCGCCCGACGCCGCCAACTTCCTCGAAGTCAAAGCGATGGTGTCCGATCCGACGAGCCTCTACCTCCTCGCCGAGCGGTACCAGATCAGCCGCGCCGACCCCCGGCAGAACGCGCTTCTGAAGCTCGACCCTTCGAATGGAAGTGTGACTTCGACGCGCTTCTTCGATGGCACCTTGACCGGCGCCGTGGTCGACGAGCTGAACAACCTCTATCTCGGCTTTGTCCCCCGCCCGGGCGCCGACAAGATGGCGCTTCCCCCGGAACTGATTTCCTTCAGCCCTTCGGGCGCCGAACGCTGGAGGGTGGCGCTGCCGCCCGGAATCGATCTTCCCGTCGCGGTCTACCGAAGCGAGGTGCTCCTGAAGGGGGGCGAAGTGCGCTCGACCCTCGATGGAACCAGGCGAGTGGACGCTCCTCAAGGTCGAATGGTGCACAACGCTTTGCTCGGAGCCCAGTCTCGCACCCTGCTCATCGACCCTCCGGTTCCCTGCTGCCCCTCGTGTCCTTGCCCCGTGCCGATTCCCCGGATCAACGCGATCAACCTCAAGCCCGGTTCGCCCCACGTGGACTGGGAGGCTTCCGTCGCGATGGATCCAGGCGGAACAATCGGCATTTTCTCTTCCGACTCGGTGGCCACCCGCAAGGGCGACCTGCTGGTGGCGGGAGCTTCCGGGTTGAGCCTCACCCACCTGATCGCGCTCGACACCTCGGGCGCGCAGCGCTTCAGCTGCGACATTCCGGGCAGCGCGCCTTCGGTCTCAGTCTTGTCCCGGTACGACTCGCCGGTGGCGTTGATCGCGGGCAGGTGGGCGGTGGTTGAAGACATCGAGTGCCCGGTCTGCTTGGCGAACCCCAGCCCGCGCTTGCGGGTCTTCGAAGTTCCCGGAGAAGGCCCCACGCTGCACGGTTGGGTCGGTGCGTACGGCTCACCGACCGGCGGATCGCGCCCGTTGCCCTAAAGGCCGTTCTACCGACGCCGAGGCGCGTTGAACGGCTGCGACTGCAGCTGCGGTGGAAGGGGGCCGGAAGCGGCCGCCTGCAGCGCCTTGATCGACAGCGCGATTCGCTTCCTCAGCTCGTCGACCAACAACACCTTCACCTTCACCCGGTCTCCGACTTTCACGACCTCGGCCGGATCTTTGACGAACCGGTTCGCCAGCTCGCTGACGTGAATCAGCCCGTCCTGGTGGACCCCGATGTCGACGAAGGCTCCGAAGGCGGCGACGTTGGTGACGATTCCGTTGAGCACCAGCCCCACTTTCACCTGGGACAGCTCGGTGATCTGCGGGTCGAAGCCCACCTCGGTGAATTCCGCGCGGGGATCTCGGCCCGGCTTCTTCAGCTCGAGGACGATGTCGAGCAGCGTCGGCAGGCCGATGCCTTCCTTCTCGTCCACCCAGCTTCCCACGGTGATCTTCGAGGCCAGGCTCTCGTTTCCGACCAGCTGCCCGCGCGCGACGCCCAGCTGCTTGGCCATCTTCGCGACCAGCCCGTACCGCTCGGGGTGCACCGCGCTGGCGTCCAGCGGCTCGTCGCCTCCGTGAATGCGCAGGAAGCCGGCCGCCTGCTCGAACGCCCGCGCGCCGAGGCGGGGAACTTCTCGAAGCGCCGCGCGGGTCGCAAACGCCCCGTGGCTGGCTCGGTAGGCGACGATCGCAGTCGCGAGCGCCGGGCCCAGCCCCGCGATGTGGCGCAGCAAGGTCGGCGACGCGGTGTTCAAGTCCACCCCGACGCGATTGACCACCGTCTCGACGACGCGGTCGAGCGCCGCCGCCAGCGCCGGCTGGTCTACGTCGTGCTGGTACTGACCGACGCCGATGCTCTTCGGGTCGATCTTCACCAGCTCGGCCAGCGGGTCTTGCAGCCGGCGGCCAATCGACACCGCGCCCCGCAGAGTCACGTCGACTCCGGGCAGCTCGCCGCGGGCGATTTCCGAGGCCGAATACACCGAGGCGCCCGCTTCGCTGACGCTCAAGACCCGCAAGGCCTTAGGCACCATTCCCGAAGCTTGAAGCTTTCGAACGAAGGTCTCGCTCTCGCGGCCCGCGGTGCCATTGCCGACTGCGATCGCTTCAGGAGCGTGGGTCTTGATCAACGCCGCCAGCGCGACCCCGGCCTCCGATTCCCGGCCGGTGTGAGGGTAGATGGTCAGCTGCGCTTTGAGCTCGCCCCGACCGTCCAGCGCCACGACTTTGCAGCCGGTGCGAAGGCCCGGGTCAATCGCCACCACCGGCTTTCCTCCCAGCGGGGCAGACAGCAGCAAGGCGGTCAGGTTGCGCGCGAACACCGCAATCGCCCCGTCGTCGGCCCGCTGCTTCAAGGTGCGCCGGTACTCGGCTTCGAGCGAAGGCAACAGCAGCCGATCGATCGCGTCCTCGTTGGCCAACTCGACCTCGCGCGCGAGCACCGCCGCCGCCCGGGGGGACACCACCGCCGTTCGAACCCGCGCCGAGACCGCCTCGCGCGGAAGCTCGATCGCGACCTTCAGCAGCGACTCGGCTTCTCCCCGTTCGGCGGCGAGGACCCGATGCGACGGCGCCTGCTCGGCCCGCTCACGGCGGCCGAGATGATCGCGGTACTTCTCGAGCTCCGGGGCTTTGGACTTTCCGCGCGCGGCATCGACGACCAGCTCTCCTTTCGCCGCGAACAGGGTGCGCAGCTCGGCCCGCAACGCCGCGCGCTCGGCGACGGTCTCGGCGACGATGTCGCGCGCTCCGGCAAACACCGCCTCGAGGTCGGGCAGCTCTTTGGTCGCGTCGAGATACGGCTGCCCCAGCGCCTCGCGCGTCGGACTGGTCGGCGCCTGCGCGAGCAGAATGTCGGCCAGCGGCTGCAGCCCGCGTTCGCGAGCGACCTGGGCCCGGGTGCGCCGTTTGGGGCGCCAGGGCAGGTAGAGATCTTCGAGCTCGGTGAGCGTGGCCGCTTTGGCAATCGCGCTCGAAAGCTCGGGGGTCAGCACTCCCTGCTCGGTGAGGCTCGAGAGAATCGCCGCCCGGCGGGCTTCGCGCGCGTCGACCACCGTCGCGTGATCCGCAATGCGCTGAATCGCTTCGTCGTCGAGCGCGCCGGTGGCCTCTTTGCGGTAGCGCGCGATGAAGGGGACGGTGGCGCCCCCATCGAGCAGCTCGAGGGTGCGGGTGACTCCCACCAGCGGCAGCGACAGCTCGCGGGCCAGCAGCGCGGCGCGATTCACAGAAGGACCTGACATGGCCCGACCCTAACTCAGCCCTGACGCCGTCCGCTCTCACAGCCAAAGTCTCTGAGTGTGATCCGTCGCTCAGCCCACGTGCCTTGGCTTTGGTGCGGCTGCGACGCCCCTGCGGGCGCGCGGAAGCATCCGCGTCGAGTTCAAGATGAACGCGAGCTCGGACGTAACGTGAATGAATGGTGCGTCGTGAAGGTTCAGAGCCAGCGGAAGCGCGAGCGACCGAAGGGGCGGAGCCACGCTGCACTTTTCCAGCGGGTGAAAGTCCCGTCCGGGT
>JAYVCD010000080.1:0-12200 GCA_043750125.1 Archangiaceae bacterium
GACGGAAGGCTCCGCTTGTAGAAGCCGGGGGGCAGCGGAGCGACCGGCCGGCTCTTCGGCAGCGGCGGAGGCTGCTGCTTGAGCACCGTGGCAAACGCCGCCTTCGGAAGTTCGAGGTGGCGTCCCGGAAAAATCGAGCCGAGGGTCTTCATCCCCGAAGGAACGAGCAGCGACCGTGCCACCCTCAACCCTGCGGAATGCGGTGCGCGGTCCGAGCATCGCCACCGCTCAAGTGGCAAAATTGAAGACGGAGCAGCTCAAAAACGAGCCTTCCGTCGATGGTTGCTTCAGTGTCGAAAGCCGCCGGGTTGAACCGGAGAGACCCCGGTCAGCTCGTTGATCGCCAGGGGGCACTCGGCAATCGCGTTCGGGTCGCCGAGCAGGACCCCGCGGCTGAAGTCCCGGTCTTCGAACAACAGCGCATCGCGCACTTCGACCTCGGTCACCGTTCGATTCATCTGCCAGAAGCGCCCTTTGACGATCAGCCGCTTGCCGCGGGGAAGCCGTTCGATGTCCAGGTACTGCCGGGGCCGAAGTCGGGCGAAGATCCTAATCGGCACCGGCTTCTCGGCGACTTTCCGGAAGAAGTTGAGCTCGCGATCATTGGGGTCCGCAGGCACCCACTCGAGCACCGCAATGATTTCTTCCATCGCGTTGGGGTCGAACTTCGCCCCCTTCTTGGCCTTCTTCTTCTTGTTGAGCCCCGCGTCGACCAGCGTCAGGCCTCCCCACGCCACCTCGCGATCGACATAGGTGTCGTGAAACGCCGCGGCCACGTCGCTGGTGACTGCACTGTTCGCGGCCACCACTTCGACGATGTAGCGATCGCGCAGCGTCGGCAGCGTGAACAAGAAGCTATCGACCTGCTTGATCCCCTCGTTCATCATTCGCAGCTTGCCCACATCGATGATCTTGACCTGGGGGTTGATCGCCATCGCGAGAGCGAGCCACGCGTCGGGCAACTTTTTCTCAATCAATACCCGGCGGACCATCGCCAACAGGTACGAGGCGGCGGCGAACGACGGGGTGGACAGCTGGGTCTGAACGGCCTCGAGCAGAACCGGGTCGAGGGTGAAGTTCTCATCGCGACGATGAAAGTAGGGCCCCGTCTCGGCGAGGGCCGCGAGCAGACCTCCGATCAGCTGAATGCAGTTCGGGTCGTCGGTGCCGGCGTAGAGCGCTTTGCCCAGCTTCGTTTTTCCAAAGCGCCGATCGACGTCCTGTTCCTTGAAGATCAGCTCTTCGCTGCCTTCGCGGAAATAGACTTCTTTTTGCGCCAGCGCAGGAAAACCCACGGCCAGGCACAGGATGAAAGCGATTGGGCGCATCGGGTCAAAACCTAGCATCGTCCTGCTCAGCTGATTGGCTTCGAAGATGCCGCCAACGGCGACTCTCAGGACTAAGTATTCGTCATCACCAACGTCGGGCCCTGGGGCGCCGCGTCGCGATCGAGACAACCTGCCCCACCTTTCAAAGCCGTCGAACGCGCCCGCCGAGGGAAGAGAACGGCCCACGGAATGCAGCCCGGGGTGGTGCGACCCAACGCACAAACACACAATGGAGAAGCCATGATCAACGCTGACCAGATCAAGCCTGAGATGCCAGTCGTCTGTTCCAAGGATGGCCAGTTCGCGGTCGTCGACCACGTCGAAGGAAAGGACAGCATCAAGCTGAAGAAGGACAAGTCGGGCACCCATCACTTCATCCCGATGAGCTGGGTAACGTCGGTGGATGGAAAGGTTCACGTCGACCGCCCGGGCGATCAGGCGATGCGCGAGTGGCGTACCCAGGCGTAAACGCGGCTTGGCTGCACTTCTAGACGTAATCATCGTCGGGGCAGGGAGCGCTGGGCTCTCTGCCCTTCGTGCCGTGCAAACGCGTACCCCCCGTTTCGTCATCATCAACGACGGGCCGTGGGGCACCGTTTGCGCGCGCGTGGGTTGCATGCCGTCCAAAGCGCTGATTGCCTCGGCGGCGGCATTTCACGCACGAGGTTCGCTGGACGAGTTCGGAATCCGTGGCGCGCGTCGCCTCTCGATCGACGTGAGGTCCGTGTTGCAACGGGTACGCGCTCTGCGCGACGCGTTCGTGAAGAGCAACCTGCCCGCCACCCAAGACCTGGGCCCGCGGGCGATCAGCGGTCGTGCCCAGCTGCTGGGGCCCGACTGTGTTCGCGTCAACGGCAAAGAACTGCGCGCGCGGAAAATCATCATCGCCACCGGATCGAGCCCCATCGTCCCACCCGAGTGGAGAGCGCTTGGCCCCCGCGTCCTGACCACCGACACGCTGTTCGAGCAGAAGACGCTGCCCCGCCGCATTGCCGTCGTCGGGCAGGGCCCGCTGGGGGTAGAGCTCGCCCAGGCGTTGAGCCGCCTGGCTCTGAAGGTCGTGGCGTTCGACACCTTGCCCACTGTGGGAGGCCTCACCGACCCGGAAGTGAATCGACTCGCGATCCGTTGGCTGAAAGCCGAGCTGCCGATTCACCTCGGGCACGAAGCGACGCTGCACGCGCGCGCTCAATCGCTGCAGGTTCGCGCAGGCCGCGCCGTCGCGACCGTCGACAGCGTGCTGGTCGCACTGGGCCGAAGTCCGAACATCGAAGGCCTCGGGCTCGAGACGCTCGGCGTGAAGTTGGATGAGAAGGGATTGCCGAATGTGGACCCGCGCACGATGCAGGTCGGCCGACTGCCGATATTTTTAGCGGGCGATGTCGAAAGCGCGCTTCCGCTGCTGCACGAGGCTTTGGATGAAGGGCTCATCGCGGGTCTCAACGCGACGAAGCGGCGCATCGAGCGCTTCTCCCGCCGCGTGCCGCTGACGATCGTCTTTACCGAACCCAACATCGCCCTCGTCGGTGAGCACTTCGAAGACCTCGATCGCCCGCGCATCGGCGAGGCGCGCTTCGAAGACCTGGGCCGTGCACGAATTGCGGACTGCGCGCGCGGGGTCGTTCGCATCTATGCCGATCGCAAGACAGGGCGATTGCTCGGCGCCGAGCTGTGCGCTCCTGCGGCAGAGCACTTTGCGCATCTGCTCGCGTTGGCGATCGAACGGCGCCTGACGGCGGCTCAGGTGCTGCGCATGCCCTGCTACCACCCGACGTTCGAGGAAGGGTTGCGCGAGGCGCTTCGTCAGCTCACAGACTCAGCGAGGGCCGACGAGCTGCGCGCGTAAGAACGCTCCGCTCAGCGGGCGGTAGGGGTCGTCTGCGGCGGGTTGACCAACTTCAGCAGCAACGCCGGAAGCAGCGCAGCGACCGCGGCGACGGCGAAGAGCTTGTGACCTCCGAGCGCATCGAAGCCCGCTCCGGTTCCGAGGTACCCGACCAGACCTCCGATTCCGAAAGTGGCGGCGACGTACAGCGATTGTCCCGTCGCGCGAAGTGACCCGGGGGCCGCCTGGCTCATGTACGCGACCGACGCGAGGTAGAACGCGCCGAACGTCAGGCCGTGAATCGCCGACAGCGCCAGCAACCCAAAGGGCTGATCGACCAGCGCCATTCCAAACCACCGGGCGGCGCTGGCGAGGAAGGCGGCGATCAACAGCGTGCGCGGCGCGACCCGATGCCCCCACCGCGGCCAGGTGAACATCACCCCCACTTCGGAAATCACCCCCACGCTCGCCGACGCGCTGACCACCCACGGGGGCAGGTGCAGCGCGGTGACGTGCATCGACAGGGTCCCGTTGTAGGGGGCGCAGGCGATCCAATGCAGGGCGCTGGCGGTCAGAAACACCGCTACGTCTTTTCGGCGCAGCAGGCCGAGCACTTCGGCGAACGAGGGGCGCGGGCCTTCGCCGTGGACCGCCGGCGCCTTGGCCAGCATCAGCCAGGTCCACCCCGCAGCACCGGCCATGCACAACAAGGCGGTGGTGACCGCGCGCCGGTCGATCGCGTCGACGGAAAAACCGTACCCCAGCGAGGCGAGCACGAAACCCAGCGAGCCCCAGATTCGCAGCGACGAGTACGAGCCTCCTTCTTTCTCGACGTGCCGCAGCGCGAGGGTGTCGATCATCGTCGTCATCGATGATCCGAACGCCGCGTGCAGGCACAGCGACAACAACACCATCCAGAAAGCACTGGCGAACCAGAGCGCGAAAAAGCCGAGCGTTGCGCCGAGGCTCAAGATCCCCAGCACCCGGCCCGGTCGTCCCCAGCGGTCGGCCAGCTGCCCCCAGAACGGAGGCATCACCATCGCGAACAGCGGGCCGACTGCGAGCAGCGCTCCCACCTGGGCCCCCGAGAAATTCAGTGACCGGTAGTACTGGGGAAGGAACGGCAACGTGATCCCCACCCCCATGAACATCAACAGATAGAAGACGGCCAGGCGGGTGTGGGTGGACGGCATGAGAGGGCGGTTGCGCATCTATCATCAGCCGCCGCGGGTCGTTGACTGAGCACCGGTTTCGGTTAGGGTCCGCGCGCTCATGGCAGCCGAAACCACACCCGAGATCGTGATTACCCCGGTGAAAAACGAGGGCGAGCTGATGCAGGCGCTGGCCCTTCGCGAGATCGTCTTCATCGAAGAGCAAAGCGTCCCCGAGAGCATGGAACGCGACGAAGACGATGCCACCGCGCTGCACGTGCTCGCGATGTCCGCAGGTCACGCGATCGGCACTGGCCGGCTGGTGGTGCTGGGTGCTCCGCCGAAAGGCGAGTCGGGCAAGTGGGGCCGAATCGGACGGATGGCGGTGCTGCAGGCGTACCGTCGAGCGGGGGTCGGTTCGCGGCTGCTGCAGACGCTCGAGGCCGAGGCGCGCAAGCGGGAGATCGACGGGATCATGCTTCACGCCCAGCTGTCGGCAATGGACTTCTACAAGCGCCATGGCTACTTGCCCAACGGCGCAGTTTTTGAAGAGGCGGGCATGCCCCACCTCGAGATGAAGCGTCGATTGACCGCCAACTAATTTTTCGCCCCTGGAGACGTCCCCATGAAGCTGTCCGAGCGCCTGAATCAGATCATCGCGTCGAAGAGCCTGCTCAACCACCCGTTCTACCAGGCGTGGACTGAAGGAAAGCTGAGCCAGGACGTGCTGCGGCGCTACGCCGGTCAGTACTGGGCCCAGGTTTCTTCCTTCCCCCGTTTCGTCTCGTCGGTGCACAGCCACTGCCCGGAAATCAGTGCGCGCAAAGTGTTGCTCGAGAACCTGGTCGATGAAGAGCTGCACGGCACCGACCACCCCGAGCTGTGGATGCGGTTCGCCGAAGGCCTCGGCGCGACCCGTGCGGAAGTGCAGTCGCAGCAGCCACTGCCCGAGACCACCGCGATGGTCGACGGGTTCTTCGCGCTCGCCGACAGCGATTGGACCGACGGCCTGTGCGCGCTCTACGCCTACGAGTCGCAGGTTCCCGAAGTCTCGAAGACGAAGATCGAGGGGCTGAAGAAGTTCTACGGCATCGAAGATGCCCGCTCGCTCGAGTTCTTCCAGGTTCACCAGGCCTATGACGCCGAGCACGCGCGCAAGGTCGGAGCGCTCATCGACCAGCACGCCGAACCGGCTCGCGCCGAAGCGGCGACCCAGAAGGCGGCCGACGCCCTGTGGGGGTTCCTCGACGGAATCGCCCGCGAGGCCGGCATCACCTGCCACGTGCACTGAAGTTCCGCTCCGCCTCGTGGAGGTTTCGGCAATCTCGTTGGTGCTGCTCAGCATGGCCGGCGTCGGCTGGTTCGTGCTGCCGTGGGGTTTGATCGCGCTGTGGCGGGTCCGCCACGCGCCGATCTGCGACCCTCCGCGTTGGCCGTCGATCTCGGTGCTGAAGCCGCTGGCCGGGCTCGACGATCAGCTGCTCGAGAACCTCAACAGCCATCTGGCCATCGACTACCCCGGTGACTGGAAGCTGCTGCTGGGACTTCGCAACGAGCAGGACCTCGCCTGGCCGGTTGCCCGCGCGTTCGTCGACGCCCACCCCACCCGCGCAGAGCTCCACCTTCAAGAGGGAAGTCCCGGCTTCAATCCGAAGGTAAATCAGCTGCTGACGCTGACGAAGTACGCGAAGGGCGAAGTGCTGGCGATCATCGACAGCAATGTGCGCGTGCATCCGTCGGTGTTGCGCGAGCACGCCTCGCGGTTGGCAGAACCCCACGTCGCGCTCTCGTCCAACCTGTTCGTCGGGGTGGAAGAGGCGACCCTCGGCAGCGCGCTGGACAACATGTCGATCAACGCGTTCTGCGCTCCCAGCTCTGCGACCGCCGAGGCGCTGCTGAAGATGACCCAGTTGGTGGGGAAGTCGTTCGCGGTGAAGCGGGAAATCCTCACCGAGCTGGGCGGCTGGGACACGGTGAAGAACCTGCTCGCCGAGGATCAACGCTTCGGCACCTTGCTGCGGCAGTCGGGACACCAGACCCGGCTGTGTCCGACCCCGGTGTGCAACGTTCAGCAGACGGCTCCGCTTGCGCACTTCTGGCAGCGCCACTCGCGGTGGTCGATGTTGCGGTTTCGTCTGTTGCCTGGAGCCTGGGCCGAGCCGCTGCAGCTGCCTTTCATCTGGGCGCTGGGAGCGGCGGTGGCCTCCCCGCGTTCGGCGTTTTTAGGCTGGTTCCTGCTCGCGACCCTCGCCCTGAGCTTCGCGTTCACTCAGCTGGCGACGAAGCTTCTTCGGGGCCAGGGGTTTGGGCTGCGCTGGGCCTGGCTGATTCCCTTTCGGGACTTCGCCTTCCTCGCCGCCTGGGCCCGGGGAATGACGATGCGCACCGTGACCTGGCGCGGAAATCGGTTCGAGGTGGTGAAGAACACCTACCTCCAGGCGGCACCGCTGACTTTGCGTCCGGCGTCGGAGGCCAAGCCGGTGGAAAAGACTGACGTTCATTGACGTTGAGATCGATGCGGCCTTCGGGACCCAAATCTCTGGACCTGCTGGTCGCGCCTGACGGGGTCTGGGAACAAGTCGCGGCAGCCCGCTTCGCCCTGGCAAGACAAAGAAAGTGCGATGAGCTGCCGTGTCGAGGGACTTGTCGCGATGACGAAGAGTGCGATCTCGCGAGTAAAAAGTGTCTGCCCCGGTTGCTGCAGGACCTCAGGATCGACGGGCAACGCTGAGCCGGGTCGGAGCAGCTTGAAGCCGTCGTACTGCTGCCTCTGAACATCTGGGCGCCTCGGACCGGGAATGATCAACTAAGCTGCTCAACCCATGCGCATCCTCATTCCGTCTGCTCTGGCGCTCGCACTGGCCTGCGTTCCCAACACCCAGGGCGCGCCCTGTTCGACCGATGCAAATTGTCCGAGCCAGCAGATCTGTCGTGCCGGGGTCTGTGCGACCGGCCCTGGCTCGGGTGGAGGCAGCGGCGGCGGATCCGGTGGCGGAAGCGGCGGCGGGTCAGGTGGCGGAGTCGGTGGAGGCTCCGGTGGCGCCGGTGTGGGCGGTGGCGCGGGCGGTGGCGCGGGAGGTGGACTCGGTGGCGGCGCGGGCGGCGGCGCGAGCGGTGGGCTGGCGATCACTCCCCCGATGCAGGACTTCGGCCTTGTCACCCAGGGCGGAAACAGCGGCATCCTGACCTTCACGGTGAGGAACTCTGGCCCTGCGACTGACGCGATCGCCACCGTGCTGTCGGGCGCCGACCCGACCCAGTTCCAACTGACCTCCGACGGCTGCGTCGGACAGATCCTCGCCTCCAACGCCAGCTGCCAGATCACCCTTCGCTTCAGCCCCAGCGCAGCGGGAATGAAGGCGGCCTCGCTCAATGTCAGCGCCACTCCCGGCGGGACGGCGAGCGCCTCGGTCTCAGGCACCGGGCTGACCGTGGGGAACATTTCGATTGCTCCGACGTCGCGGGATTTCGGCGCGGTCGAGCAGGGCAAGGCGGGCGCAGTCCAGCTCTTCACCGTGCAGAACAACGGCGGCTCGGCCACCGGGATCCTCGCGACGACGATCAACGGCGCCAACAACACCGAGTTCACGCTTGGCGCTGACCTCTGCGTGGGCCAGGTGCTCCCGCCCGCCGGGACGTGCACCATCAGCGTGCAATTCGCCCCGACCACGGCCGGCTCGAAGATCGGCACGCTGACGGTCACCGGCTCGCCTGGAGGCGCAGGGGCCGCGCCGCTTTCCGGAACTTCGCTCGCCAGCGCGCAGCTGGCGATTCAACCAACGACCCAGAACTTCAACTCGGTGGTGATGGGCTCGTCGTCGAACATCAGCTTCACAGCCAGCAACACCGGCGGCGTCGACAGCGGGATCCCGACCGTGATGATCAGCGGCGCCGATGCGAGCCAGTTTTCCGTGTTCACCAACGGCTGCACGGCTGCCGTCCCCGGCGCAGGGATGTGCACCATCGTCGTGAAGTTCAGTCCGACCACGACCGGCACCAAGTCCGCTGCCTTGACCGTGGGCGCCTCTCCCGGCGGAGCGGCAACCTCGATGTTGTCCGGCACCGGAATTGCGCCCGGCGCGCTCTCGATCAGCCCTCCGAATCAGGATTTCGGTTCGTTGCTGCAGGGCACCAGCAGCGCGACGCCCCTGAGCTTCACCGTCACCAACACCGGCGGATCAGCGACCGGGACGCTGACCACGCGCATCGTCGCGGCAGGCAACGCGCAGTTCAGCATCACCACCGACACCTGCGCGGCGACGGTGGTCCCGGCATCGGGCACCTGCACGCTGAGCATCACGTTCTCACCCACCTCGGCCGGCTCGAAGACCGCGACCCTCGAAGTGACCGGCGCTCCCGGAGGCACCGCTCCGGCGAGCCTCACCGGCAATGGCCTTGCGCCCGCGCAGCTCTCGATGAGCCCGGCTTCATTCACGTTTCCCAACACCGTCGTCGGAGCGAGCAGCGCAGCCCAGAGCTTCACCGTCACCAACTCCGGCGGTGTCGCTGCGGGAACCACCACCGCCCTCTCGACGCTTGTGGGCGGCACCAACCCGGGCGACTTTCAGATCAGCGTCAACACCTGCTCGGGAACGCTCGGCGCCGGCTCAAGTTGCAGCCTGGCCGTCGTGTTCAAGCCGGCCGCCAGTGGCGGTAAATCCGCGAACCTGAATGTCAGCGCGACCCCGGGCGGTTCGGCGGCGGCGGGCCTGGGTGGCACGGCCGAGACGCCTGCGGCATTGACCCTCGCGGCCGTTTCGCCAAACACGGTCGGCTTCGGCAACGTGACCGTCGGCTCGAGCTCGACGATGACCTACCTCGTCACCAATACCGGGCAGCAGAGCTCGAGCGCGATCACCGTGACTCTCAGCGGCACCGACTTCGCGCTGCAGACCGGCGCGGGCGACTGCATCAGCGGAACCACGACGCTCGCCGGTGGAGGAACCTGCAACGTGCGGGTGCGGTTTGCGCCGAGCTCCAATGTTGCGCGCACCGCGACGCTCGGAGTCACTGCCGCCGTCGGGGGTGTTCCGCCCCAGTTGAATCTCACCGGCCAGGGGCAGAACCCCGGCGCGCTCACCGGCGCTCCAGCCTCGAAGGACTTCGGCCAGCAGGAAGTGGGCATCACCGGCGGCTCGGCGACCTGGACGATCAGCAACAGCGGAAATCTTCCCGCCACGGCGCTCGTCTTCTCGAACACCAACCCCGGCGAGTTCTCGACCAGCAGCACCTGTGCATCTTTGCTGGCCGGAATGAGCAGCTGCGTCGTCACCGTTTCGTTCAAAGCCAGCGCCGGCGGCGCGCGCAACGGCACGCTTCAGATGGCGTATGCCGAGGGTCCCGCGATCACGATGTCGGTCACGGGCACCGGCGCGTTCCGTCTGACGTTGGCGCCGGTCGGTGTCGGGACGGTCAGCTCGAACATCGGCGGCCTCAGCTGCGGCACCACCTGCACCGGCCTCTTCGCGACCGGCGCAACGGTTGTGTTGTCCGCGCGCACCACCAACGGCTCAAACGCGTTCTTCAGCGGCTGGACGGCAGACTGCGCCTCGACCGGCTCGGTGCGCGACTGCACGGTGACGATGACGCAGAGCCGCACCGTCGGGGCGACGTTCTCGCCGATGACCAATAACCTGATCTTCGCCTCATCGCGGCTCTACGTGGGCGGGCAGGCCATCGGTAGCGTCGCGAACGCCGACAACCAGTGCAACTTGCTGGCGTCCGCCGCGGGCATCAACGACGCGACGGGCACCGGCTTCATGGCGTGGATTTCGAGCACGACCTCCAATGTTTTTTCCCGCCTGCAGCCGTCGACGCGAGGCTGGGTGCGCATGGACGGCAAGCCGGTGTTCGATTCTCAAGCGGCCATCGCCGCCCACCAGATTTGGCACCCCATCAACCGCGACGAGCTCGGCCAGCGGGTGATCACCGATCAATACGTCGCGACCGGCACCTCAGGCACGGGAGCCACCGGCCCGCTTACCTGCGCGGACTGGACGGGGGGCGCAGGCCAATTCGGCGGCTTCGGCAACGTGAACAACGGGCCCAGCGCCTGGACGACGGAGAACAATTTCAGCTGCACCTTCACGCTGCGTCTGTACTGCATGGGGAAGACCCGGACGGCGGTCCTCAGCCCTGCGCCCTCTGCGGTAGCCACCAAGTTTGCCTTCGTCACCAACGCGACCCTCGTGCCTGACAGCTCCCCGGGTCCGGCTGAGCTCGACGCGCTGTGCAACTCCGAGAAGCCGTCGGGCAGTGGAACGTTCAAGGCGTGGGTGGCCTCCACGGGAATGGCGGCCTCCAGCCTGCTGGTCCCGACAACCAGCTATCGGACAATCGAGAAGCTGCTCATCGGCACCGGCGCTGAGATCAACTCGACCAGCTTCTTCAACGACGGTGCCGGAATGTGGGAGCACTCCAACTTCACTTTCCCCACAGGCTTCGACAAGGTCTACACCGGCTCGAGCGGGCCGACAGCGATCGGCGCCGACGGCACCAATTGCACCAACTGGGGCAACGTCGCGGGCAGCGGGATCTTCGGCTTCTACGTAATCAACGACAGCCGCTGGTGGAATTTCAGTACCCAGGCCTGCAACACCGCCGCCCATTTGCACTGCATCGAGCAATAGCCGGCGCCATTTCCGGGTCAGGAAAGCCCGTCGTGCGCTCCGGGGACCACCACCCGCAGCAGCGCCACCGCCCAGCGTTCGAAGAAGGGCAGGGGAGCGCGCGAATGCCCGTCGAAGGAAGGAGGAATTCTCCACACTCCTCTCCGACGTTGGCGGAGCTGCTGCTGCTGGCGTAGAGCTCAAAGGTCATTGTGCCGCCTGCATACTTTACAGCTGCTTGATATGCTGTTGACACGATGAAGCTGATCGGGAGGAATCGATGAGGACCACGCTGGATATTCCAGACGAGCTGCTCGAGGAGGCCCGGCGCCTTTCCCACGCTCGATCCAAGCGAGAAGCGGTCCTCGCCGGCCTGCAAGAGCTGATCAAGAAAGGACGTCGAGAGGAGCTTCGTCAGCTTGCAGGGAAGATAGAGCTGAAGGTCGATCTCGCTCGGTCCCGGAAACGACGACCGGCGTGAGTGATGTCCTGATCGACAGCTCCGCGTGGATTGATTTTCTGCGGGGCGATGCGAAGGCGGTAGAAAAGGTCGACCTGCTCCTGGCAGATGGGCGGGCGGCCATGACCGGACCCATCTACGCCGAGGTCGTTTCGGGAGCCCAGAGCCGAGCGGTTTTCGATCGTCTGGCGTTGTTGTTCAAATCTCTCGACCTCCTGGTCGCCCCGGAAGGGGCCTGGGAGCAAGTCGCGGAAGCCCGGTTCGCTCTGGCACGACAAGGAATCCAGGTGCATCTGGTGGATCTCTTCATTGCCGTGACTGCGCTCCACAACCGTCATTCCCTGCTCACCCGCGATCGTGATTTTGAAGTCATCGCGCGCGTAATTCCGGTGGAGCTCGACTGCTTTTAGGAAACGCGTCACCCGACCAGGGTGAGCCCGACGGGCAGCGTGTCGCCCAGGGCCCGCGCTTCGTCCGCCAAAGACAGGGACACCACTTCGGCGACCAGCTGCCTCCACGAGGGCGGCGACTTCACCCCCTCAGCGCCACGAGCACCTCTTCCCTCAGCGCCTAGCTCACGTCCCGCGCGCGGTCTCTGGTACGGCGACACAGCTCATCGACGTCCTTACTTTCCAACGCGACGAGGGGAAAATGCGAGACGTGTTTTTCGACGTTTCGCGTTGGAAGCTTCAGAGCTCGTCGCCCCCGCCGGGGGTACCTCGATGTGGGGAGCGCCGCGCATTTGGGAAGGCGCCATTGATGGCGGAGGGTAATCCAGGAAGCTGGACCAGAATCGGCCGTCGTTGCCGGATCGCGCCGAAGAGGCCG
>JAYVCD010000081.1:0-10606 GCA_043750125.1 Archangiaceae bacterium
GGCGGCGGCACCGGCGGAGCTGGAGGCGGCGCGGCAGTGACCTGCGCGCTCAACATGCCGGCTCAGTGCACGGCTCCGACGTTCTGTTACATGACTTCGGGGGCCATGACTGGAAGCTGCCTTGGCGGCTGCGACATCGTCAGCCAGAACTGCCCGACGGCCACCGATCAGTGCAACTACCAGGCGGACGGCGGCCGTGGCTGCTTCCCGGAAGGAACTGTGACGGAAGGCAAGGACTGCAGCGCGGCGCTCTGCGTGAAGGGAACCATCTGCATGTCCGGACAAACGATTGAAGATGGCGGCATGGGTTCGGCGTGCGCGAAGTTCTGCCGGACGACGACCGACTGCGTCTCGCCGCGAATCTGCAACATCTCGCTCGCGATTCCGGGCACCAACGAGCGCCCGATGGCCTGCCAGCCCCCGCCTCCGTCGTGCGATCCTCTCACCCAGAATTGCGCGTCGACCACGGCCGGCTGCTACCCGACCCAGATGGGTCCGGTGTGCTACCCGTCGCTGAACGTCGCCAACGGTCAGCCCTGCATGTACGCCAACTCGTGCGTCAAGGGCAGCCTCTGCGTCGGCGCTGCCGGCACCGCCGCGTGCAAGCAGATCTGCAACACCGACGGCGGCACGCCTCCCTGCACGACGGGCGCCTGCGGTGGGCTCAACGGCCTGACGGGCGTCGGAGCCTGCAACTAACCAACGAGGTGCTTCTTGGAGCTCGAGCTTTCGGGTTTTGGTGAGTTTGAAGGGGTGGAGCTGCTGCAGAAGCTCCATCTTTTTCAGAAGCTCAGCTTCGAAGAGACCACCCGGTTGGGAGGCATCATCCAGTACCTCGACCTGCCACCGGAAACGGTGGTGATCGAGGAGAACGCTCTGGGTGATGCGCTGTACGTGATTCAAAAAGGCGAAGTTCGCGTCACGCGTGACGCGAACTTTGACGGGAAGCATGAGGGCAGTGAAGAGATCGGGCGGCTGAAAGACGGAGATCTGTTCGGTGAGATGTCGCTCATCGACGATCTGCTCACCAGCGCTCGGGTCACCACCGTCAGCGAGTGCCGACTGCTGAAGATGCCGCGCGATCGTTTCGAGGCGCTGCTGAAGAGCGATGAGAAGCTGGGCGTGAAGGTCTTCAAGAGCTTTTGTCGAACGCTGTCGGATCGGTTGCGAAAGACGACCTCGATGCTCGCCAGGACGCAGGCGCTGTCGGTCACGGTTCGCTAGCTTCCCGAGGAAAAGAACATGGAACTTGCGACGTTCAATCAGTTCCTCGGCGCGGCGGTGAAGAACGGCGCGTCCGATGTGCACTTCAAAGTGGGCTCGTCGCCCGCGCTTCGGATCAACGGGCAGCTGCTGCCGGTGAAGGTGCCGGCGCTGCAACCCGAAGACACCCAACGCATCGCGGGCCACATTCTGTCGGCCAGTCACTACGCAGGAAAGCTCGACGAGCTGCGCGATCACGACACCAGCTACGCCCTGGACGGGGTCGGCCGCTTCCGCGCGAACGTGCACCGCACCAAGGGAACTCTGGGCGCGATCATGCGGGCGATTCCGTTCACGGTCCCCGACTTCGCGAAGCTCGGGTTGCCGAAAGTGCTCGAGAAGATCAGCCAGGAAGAGCGGGGCTTGATTCTCGTCACCGGCGTCACCGGGTCAGGCAAGAGCTCGACCCTCGCGGCGATCGTCGGCTACATCAACCAGCACTACCGCAAGCACATTCTCACCATCGAAGATCCGATCGAGTTCCTTCACGAAGACCGGTTCTCGCGGGTGACCCAGCGGGAAATCGGGCCGGACACCCTGAATTTCGCCAACGCCCTGCGCGGCGCGCTTCGGCAGGATCCCGACGTGATTCTGGTCGGAGAAATGCGGGACGCCGAAACGATCGAGATCGCGCTGAAGGCGGCCGAGACTGGCCACCTGGTGCTGTCGACCGTTCACACCACCGACTGCTACCGCACCATCAGTCGGATCATCTCGGTCTTTCCTCCCGAAGGTCAGACCGGAGTGCGCAACCGCTTGTCCGAGAACCTGCGGTCGAGCATCAGTCAGCGGCTGTTGCCGCACGCCTCAGGCAAGGGTCGCGTCGTGGCGGCAGAGATCATGGTCTCGACGCTCTCGGTGGTGGAGTTCATCAAGGACTCCAAGCGCACCCACGAGATCAAGGACTACCTCGAGAAGAATCACGACATCCTCGGGACCCAGAGCTTCGACATGCATCTGGCCACGCTGCTGCGCCAGAAGCAGATCACGCTCGAGGTGGCCCGCGAGGCCGCATCGAACCCCGCCGACTTCGAACGCGCCCTGGCGTTCGAATAATTCGGGCCGATTGTCATGCGCCCTGACAGGCGACCCTGAGGTTGGCTCAGGACCCGGGGCGATAATCAAAAGATGCGAATCCTGTGCACCGTCCTCCTCGGGCTTTCGCTTGGCTGTGTCGCGCCGGTGCCAGGCGAGCCTCATCGCCGCGTGCCGGGACTCGAGACTCCCCTGCCCGACTCAGGTTTGCCGCACACCGACAGTGGCACGGACCTTGATGGGTCGACTCCGATCGACGTGCCCGATGCGGGAAGGCCGCCCCAGGACGCCGGCCCCCTGCCCAGCTGTGGCGACGGGGTTTGCTCGGGTGGGGAAACCTGCGGGACCTGCCCACGAGATTGCGGATCCTGCTGCCAGGTGAGCGGGACCTTGAGCTGCGGCAACAACGGAATCATCGGAGATCCCAACACCCTCTACCGCTGCGACGGCACCCGCTACGTGAAGCAAGAGGCCTGCGGCGCGGCCTGTGTCCAGCTTCCTTCCGGCACCCCCGATCGCTGTCCACTCGCAGCGCCCCCCGCTTCGCTGGTCACCCGCTTGAGCTCCCCGCCCTATGTCGAAGTCGGCTGCGTCAGCGCCACTTTTCCCGGCTGGCCCTATGCGGCGAAGCGCTGCACGTATTCGAGCGGAGGCATCACCACCAGCATCACCGTCGCCGACCCCACTGCACAGCAGGTGGCAAAGTGGGTCGTCGATGCCTCCGCGCTGATCGTGCGGTTGCGCGCGTTGCAGGCAGCCCACGCCACCGAGTGGGAGCAGGGCCTGGGAGCGATCGCCCAACACATGCTGCTTCAGTCCTCGCGCATTTTCGCGCTCGAGGGCGGAATCATCGAGAACATGGGCACCGGCTACGTCAACTACCCCTTTCTCAATGGCGTGACCCAGGGGTGCTCTTCGGGCTGCTATTGCCGAATCAATTCGCTGCACCGCACGACTTATTGTGCGTGGCGCGGCGCGAAGACCAACGAGACCGAGGCAGCGTGCCTTGCCCGGGTCGGGACTTCCGGGCTGACGACCGGCTGGGGAAAACAGTGTCTGCAAAATCACATCGATTCGTGGACCCGCGAATCGAATGAGCACTTCCGCGCCATGGCTTGGAAGGCCAATGACGCGGTCCTCGCGAGCTGCCCGGCCACCACAAGCTGCACGCCAGCGCAGGTCGTGACCGCCGTGAAGTCTGCCTACGGGCTGTAGCTTCCGGCCCCCTTCTGAGGGTTAGAGCGAGCCCCCGCGCCAGGTGCGCTTGCCAGAGAGCGCGAGCAAGGCGATCGCGCCCAGACCCAACGGACTCGAGTTGCACCCGCAGCCCTTGGCCGGCTCGCTGCGCCCTCCACCGCCGCCGGCAGCCACGCCCCCGGTGCCTCCCGCGCCGCCACTGCCCCCGCCGGTCGCGACCCCGCCGCCGGTGCCGGCCCCACCGCCCGTTCCACCTGCGCCTCCGCCGGCCGCGCTCACTGGCACGTTCACCGGAATCGAAGTGGACCGCGCTTCATTGCCCGCGATGTCCTTCGCGACTGCTTCGAGCGCCTGGTTTCCCGAAGGCAGGCCGGCCTTGGTGACGTAGGTCGCCTTCCACGGCGGGCCGGCGGTAACTGTCGCGACCGTGATCGCCCCGACTTCGAAGCGCACTTCGGCGACCCCGGTGTTGTCGAACGCGGTCGCCTCGAGCATCAGTCCGGGCGCCAGGCTCACCCCGGCCATCGACGGGGTGACCAGGCTGACCGTGGGCGGAATCTTGTCCGCGCCCGCGTTGGTGCCCGGCGCCTTCCCCACTGCAAAGAGCGCCGACGTGGTGATCGGCGAGGCCTGGGCCGTGACGACGAAGTCACCCCCGATCGAGTTCTGCGCCTTGAGCAGCCCGGTGGCGCTGATGGTGCCTCCCCCCGCGGGCGCCTGAAAGAGGACCGGGGGCTGAGTGGCGAGCACCGCGTCGAATTGATCGCGCGCCGTGACCTGGTACTGAAGGGTCGCGCCGGGAGCCACCTGCGCAGAGACCGGGGTCATGCGCAGCAGCGAGTAGGCGGCTTCCACCTGCAGCGGGAAGGAATCGGTGACCGTTTTAGCGGTGCCGTCGCGAACCGTGACGGTCAGCGTGTACATCCCTTCTTTGCTGAACGAGGCGGTGCTGGCCTTGGCGGCGTTGTTCCCGTTGGGGCTGAAGGTCACCGGCGCTGCGCCGGTCGAGCTCCAGGTGTAGGCGAGGTTCGCCTCGGTCCCGTCATCGTTGGCGCCCACCGAGAGCTGCGCGGTGCGCGAGCGAACCGGGTTCATCGCCGAGCCGGCGTCGGCGGTGATCACCGGTGGGTTCAGCCCGCTTCCGGCGGTCACCGTCACCGCCAGGCTGGTGCTCTTGCTTTGGTCTCCGCCTGTCGACCCGTCGCCATTGCACGAGTTGCCACTGGCGTAGATCGTCACCGTGCACGGGAAAGGCGGAGCGGTCATCGCGAATTGGAAGCTGCCCGAAGTGGACGCCGCCTTTTGGTGCAGCTCTCCGAAGGCGACCCCGACGGTCGAAGAAATGGGGTTCAAGGTCGCGGCCGTCGTCACGCTCGAAACGCTCGAGACGTTCATTCCGAAGCGCGAGCCGGCGCCGCCGCTGACCGTCAAGGTATAGGTGCCGGTGGCTCCCGCTCCGAGGGTGGTCGGGCCGGAAATCACGACCGCCGGAGCCCCACCGCCGGAATGACAGCCATTGCAGTTGGAGCTGGCCGGAGGCGCCCCCGAGTACCCAATCGCCCCTGATGCGTTGGCGAAGGCCGAGCTGCTCCACACCAGGACCGCTGCGATGAATGGGCGCATGGCCCTTCTTACTGCAGGGCTACTTCACTTCCGAGACGTCCCACTGCAAAGTCTTCATCAGCCCCTTGCGCTGTTTCTCGACTTCCTTGTCGAGAAGTCTGACCGCCTCGTCCATCGAGTCCATCAGCCGAAAGGGTTTTCGTCGCGAGCTCTTGAGCGACAACAGGGCGTGGGTGAGCCAGGGGAAGACCGCGGTCAAATCGCAGTGAACGTACACGCTGCCGGTCTCGACCGCATCGACGCTGACCTTGCCCCAGGTGTGTCCTTCGCCCGCCGGGCAGCTCGAGAGCGCGCCGTTGTCGACCGGGTCGACGCAGAACTGGACGTCGATGTCGAAGCCCTGGGTCGGGACGTTGAAGATTTGATCGAGCAGCGGCTCGCCCTGAAGCGTGTAGTTCTTCGGCACCCCGCCCCCGAGGATCCAGATCGCCATTCGCTTGTTGTGGTGGTGGCGGCAGTAATGCTGAACCGCGGCCATCGCGTAGACGTCTGCGGCGATGTCGATTTCGAACTTGAACGCCTCGCCCAGCAGCCGCTTGAGCTTCACGACGTTGAGGAAGATCGAGCCGTCCTGAACGGCGCCAACGAAGATCGGAACCCCGTAGCGGTAGCAGGTCGCCAGCAGCGACGGCTGCTTCACCCCCAGCTCGACCTCGATGTCGTTAATGTGCTTGCCGAGCAGGTAATGGAACTGCGGGGTGGTCATCTTTCGCTGGAAGTCCGGCCCGCGAATGATCGCCGAGAAGAGCCGGTCGGTGTCGAGCAGCGCCTCTTCCCAGAAGCCCAGGTCGTAGATTCGAATGACCCGCGCGAGCCGGTACTGCAGGTCTCCGGCGTTGGGGTTGACCTCGCGAATTCCGTGGCCGATGACCCGGTGGGCGTCGTGGTACAGGTTGGCGCCGGTCGTCGTCAGGCAGGAAATCATTCCCGCTTCGACCATCGGAATCAGGCAGCTCGAGTGCAGGCCGGCGGGGGTCATCGCGCCCGAGAGCGTCATGAACACCGACGCGTTTTCGTCGAGAGTGCGACGCATCAGCTCGAAAGCAGTGCGTTCCTGGCGGCCGACGTACGCGCCAAAAGCGGTCTCGAGCAGCTCGACCGGCGTCTCTTTTCCGGTGATTGGCCGGGGGTCGACCTTTCGGGCGCTCGAGTAGCCTTTGCGAAGGTGCGTCTGGGTCTTGGTAGCCATGGGGCGCGGGGGTATACAACGCCTCCTTTCTGGCCGCCTTCTGGAGTTTCTACCTGTGAAGATCCGTTTGCTGGTCGTTGCAACTCTCTGTCTGTCCGTCTCTGGCTGCAAATGCGGTAAACAAATCGTGGTCACCCCTCCGGACTACGTCCCCAACCCGGTCGCCCTCAACTTCGAGGCGTGCCCGACCAAGGACGAGACCGGCAAGCCGGTGGTCGATGTCTTCCCTGACGAGAAGATGCTGAAGATCGCCAACCAGTCGAAGAGCGGCGGAGGGCTGAAGCTGACCTTCGTGGGCGATGGCGCCGCGGTGTTCAGCACGGACCTCAAGCGCGCCGACCCGATGGACCCGACCGGCATCGGCTCACTGAGCAACCTGAGCCTGCCCATCCTCTTCACTCCGACCAAGAAGGGAGTGGTGACGGCGCAGCTGGTCATCAGCGACGAGACGGACGACACGCCAGACCGCAAGGTGGACCTCGTCGGCACCGGCTCGGATCTCGGAGCGCAGCCGACGATCAAAGTCTCGGTGCTCGACGTTTCCAACGCCTACAAGGACTGCCTGACCGGCCTGGTCTGCGAGCAGAACTTCGCGGACACCCTGTTCAAAGAGGCGGTCACTCTCGAGGTGAAGGTCACCAACACCGGCTGCCCGGCGCTGAAGATCACCGGCCTGGAAATCACCCCCCAGGCGGGAGGAAATCCGGCCTACTTCATCGACTCGCCTTCGGTGCTGCCGACGGCGATGACTCCGCTGATCCTCACCCAGTCGGGGGGCCTGCAGACCACGAAATTCAAGATCCGCTTTGCTCCGGAAGACGACGGGTCGGGCAACCTGACCCGCTTCGCGACCTTGAGGATCAAGACCAATGACCCCAACGCGCTCGACAGCGACGGAAACAAGGGTGGCTTTGACCTGCAGCTGAGCGGCAGCGCGTTGAAGCCTTCGATCTACACCACCCCCACCCGCTGCGACTTTTCCGACCCGGCCGACCTCTGCGGCAACGCGACGAAGATCACCGGCAAAGCCAACTTCCTGGTCAAGAACGAAGGAAACGTCGCCTTCAAGATCGACTCGACCACCTTCAAGAGCAATGGCAGCGAGACCGCGGGCCAGGACAACCGCCTGACGGTGACCGGCACGCCCCTGAAAGGAGTGTTGATATTGGCCGGTGGTTCAGCGCCGCTGCAAATTTCCCACACCGAGATGCCGCTCTACATACAGGACCTGGTCACCATTTCGGCCTCGCTTTTGCTGCCAGACGGTGGCACTTCAATCTCCGGCTCTGCGGGTCGGGCGGTGCTCTCGCTCTCGGGCGGGAAGAAGCCCTGCATGTCCACCATTCCAGCCATCGATCTCGCCAGCGGACAGGCGCGGCTCGACTTCGCGGCGCCCACCACCGAGCTGTCGGCGAAAGAAGTGACGATCAAGAACGGACCCGTGGGGATGTGCGGGGACCTGATCATCAGCAGCGTTGCCGTCGTCGATGCCCCCAACCCCTTCTTCAGTCTGCTCGACCCGATGATCCTGGCCGGCACGAAGATCCCTCCGGGCACCGAGCTCAAGGTCACCGTGCAGTACAAGAAGCCGGTGTCGGGCGGCACCCAGGTGGGCTCGCTGCGCATCAGCTCGAACGACGGCGATTTTGCCACGCCCCCTGGCTACATCGTTCAGCTCTACAGCCAGTCGCCGCTGGACCAGGTCCCGGTGGCAGTGATCAAGGCGTGCGTCGACGTAGCGTGCACCATGCCCAAGTCGTCGGTCAGTCTGGGGATGCTCCGCGCAGGGCCGAACGGGACCCGCCTGGTCACCGTCTCGGGCAAAGACAGCTACGACCCCCAGCCGGACGGGGGGTTCGAAAAGCCCCTGCCGCTCTACCGCTTCCGGTTGGTCAGCGCGCCCAGCAACGCCACCGAACACAAGCTTCCCGGCGACGGGCTGAAGGACGCAGGCACCGATGTCGAGTTCACGCTCGATGGAGCAGCGACCGGGGTCTACAAGATCTCTCTGGACGTTTGGGACAGAGCGAACCAGCAGTCGGGCAACTCGGCGCTGCTTCAGCTCACCGTCTTCCAGTGAGCCTCTAAAAGCGAACGGTTCGATGCTGAGCGAATGGCTGAAGCCGGTTCCGATCGAGGCCTTCGTTCGCAAGTACGTAGGAAAGAGTCCGTTCGCGATGGCCGGGTCGGCGCAGTCGGCAGCGCCGATCTTCTCGTGGGAGACGCTACAGCGGGTGCTCGCCGCCGAGCCGCCCGCGGACGTCCTGGTGGTGGCGTTGGGCAAGCTGCTCGAGCGGCCGCCTCCTCGGACCCTCGCCGAGGCGCGAGCCCTGTTAGGCCAGGGAATCGGATTGGTGATTCGCCGCGCCGAGCAGCATGACCCTGCCCTTTCCGCGCTCGCCGCAGCGTTCGCCTCCGAGCTGGGGGGCCAGGCGCACATTCAGCTCTTCATCACCCCGGCAGGGACTCACGGGTTCGACTGGCACTACGACTTCGAAGAGGTGTTCATCGCGCAGACCCTGGGGATCAAGGAATACTTCTTTCGCGACAACAGCACCGACCTTCACACCCCGGTGGGAGCCACCCCGGACTTCGAGCGGATTCGAAAAGAGACCTCTCCGATCGCCACCGTCCGGCTGGCGGCGGGAGACTGGGTCTACATCCCGGCGCGCTGGTGGCACGTCGCCTCGTGCGTCGAAGACTCGCTCTCGATATCGGTGGGAGTGCTGACCGACCCGGCGAAGTAAAGCTTTCAGTGGGCCGAACGAATCGCGACGGGATCTTCACGAAGCCCGGTCATCGCGAGCTTGTCGAGGGTAGCGTGGCGGTAGACCTCGAGCATCCGTTCTTGACCCAGGCGCCAGACGCTCAACATCGTGCAGCCGCCGCTGAAGCTGCACGCCGAATGGTCGAGATCATTCTTGTCGGTGCAGAGATTCACCTTCACCGGGCCTTCGACCGCTTCGATCACGTGCAAAAAGGTGATTTCAGCCGCCGCCCGGGCCAGGGCGTAGCCCCCGTGCGAACCGCGAATCGAGGCGGCGAGCTTCTCGCGCACCAGCTTCTTGAGGATCTTGGCCAGAAAGTCCTGCGGCACGTCCATGCGCTGAGCAATCTCGCGAAACGGCACAATGGTTCCGACCGGCTGGGAGGCCAGGTACAACATCGCTCGCAAGCCGTATTCGATGCGGCGCGAGATTTGGAGCGGGTGCTGCACAGGATCAATGTGTCAGAGGCTCCAGGACCCTGCAACTAGAGCTAACCTCAAGACCTTCCTGGCGATGATCGACCTCCATTCCCATACGACGGCATCTGACGGGCAATACACGCCCGAAGAGCTGCTGCAGCGGGCTGCGACCGCGGGGGTGACGACCCTCTCGGTGACCGATCACGACACCGTCGCGGGCCTCGAGGCCTGTCAAAAAGCCGCGGCGAAGCACGCAATCCGCCTGGTCCCGGGGATCGAGGTCTCGGCCTTCGTTGGGAAAAAAGAGGTCCACATCCTTGGCCACTTCATCGACCCGCTCGAGCCGCAGCTGGCCCGGTTTTCCGATGTGCTGCGGGTCGAGCGCGAGAAGCGAATGGTCTTGATGGTCGCCAAGGTGAAGGCGCTCGGCTTTCCGATCACGATGGACCACGTGCGGGCGATTGCCGGCGAGGCCCACCTGGGCCGCCCCCACCTCGCGCGAGTGCTGGTCGAAGGACACTGGTGCCTCGACACCAAAGAAGCCTTCGATCGCTTTCTGGGCGATGGGAAGCCCGCCGCCGTGCCCCGCTTCGAAGTGAAATCCGCCGAGGCGATCGCGCTGATTCACGCAGCCCACGGCACCGCCACCCTCGCCCACCCCGGCACCTCGAAGGTGCTGCTCTTCGAGCTCGAGCAGCTGAAGCGCGAAGGCCTCGATGGGCTGGAAGTGGAACACGCCGACCATCCTCGACACATTCGGGAACGCTTCATGGGCTGGGCGGCGCAGCTGGACCTGGTCGCCACCAGTGGCAGCGATTTCCATGGGGAAAAGGTCGCTCCCGATCGCCACCTCGGGACAGCCTCGATGCCGCCCGAACGGTTCGCCGCCCTCGAAGCCCGCCGCCCCGGCTGACCCTCCTTACAGGTTACTCAGCCGTCGTTGGGTCGATGATGGCCCGGACTTCGGAAACGCGATTGGCAGGAAACCCTCCTTGCTTCGCGTGATCCCGAACCATCTGCTCGTTGGGAGCGATGTACACGCAATAGATCTTGTCGCCCGTCACGTAGCTGTGCAGCCATTGAATCTGGGGTCCCATCTTGCTCAGCACTCC
>JAYVCD010000082.1:0-6641 GCA_043750125.1 Archangiaceae bacterium
GCGGCCAAGCGGGTGATCGCCGACCTGCTGCCGATGACGCCGTCGGACCCGAACTTCGACGCGAAGGTCAAAGTACTGCAGGAACAGATTGAGCATCACGTCGAGGAAGAAGAAGGCGAGCTGTTTCCAAACGTTCGCAAGCTGATGCCCAAGCGCGAGCTGGAAGCCCTGGGTGAAGCGATGGAACAGATGTTCGACAAGCTGATGGAAGGCGCGCCCCGAAACACGGTCCCGGGCGAGACCGACGAAGCCGCTCCGCTGAGCTGAGGGCTCAGTCGCGATCGGGGGAAGGGCGGCAGTGATGCTTGCCCAACAGCCGATTGACCTTCAGGGTTTGGAGCAGCGCAGGCAGGCCCGGCGTGAGCGCCGGAAAATGCATCGCGAGCTGCTCGAGGGAAAACGGAGTGCGTTGGCGCCCAATCCACTCCAGAACAGGGTGAAGGCTCTCGTCGGCTTCGATGGTGAACTCGCCAGCGCCCAATGAGGCCACGACCGAATTCTCGTCGAGGCGCAAGAACGCGCGCGGAACCAGCAGCCACGCCGTTTGTGCGTCGAAAGCGTCGGCGACCTCGGCCGGCTCGAGTGCTGCAACCTCGTGCTGCAATTGCGCGAGCATCTTGGCCAGTTGGACTTTGCAGGCTTCAGCCCGCAGGGGCTGCGGAGCGCGCAACCCGTTCGCCAGCTCGCGCCACGCGGGGTCCTTCAGCAGGCGGGCCCGCAGAGCGCTGAGCATCAGGTCCGCCCAGCTGGGCTGACCGAACGTGAAGTTGAGGGCCAGCGTCTCTTCGTCGGTCTGTGTCTGGTGCCAATAGCCTCGGGGGACGAACAGCACCGAGCCCGCGACCAATTCGAAGGTCTGAGCGTCCGCAGGCATCTGGGTCGGAAGAGGACTGTGGACGTAGCCTTCGAGCTCTTCGGGAAGATCTTCCTGGTTCATCGCCCAACGGTCGGTGGGGTGAATCACGTCGGTGTTCGGAGCAATCTGCCAGCGCTTGGTTCCGCAGATCTGCACCACGAAGTTCGCATTGGCATCGAAGTGGGGACTGTTTCCCGAGCCCGCGGGTGAGACGTAGATGATGCTTCGGGGCTCGCACTTCAACGGCAGCCCCAGCTCGATTCGCAGTGCTTCGAGCCAGAACTGCACTGGGGGAAGGAAGCGTTCGACCGCGTTGAAGATCAGCGCCATTCCCTCGGCGTGCAGCGCAGCCGCTTCTTCGGCCGGGACCTGAAGCGAGCTGTGCTCGTCGCGCTTGTCGGGCAGGGCCACCCGGACCTTGTCGGGGTAGCTGGCGAGCAACAGATCGAGCTGCGAAAACTCGGGCAGCCTCCCCAGCGGCCCCAGTCGCTCGAGCGGCCCGTGGGCCACGAGGTGATGGCCGGGCCAGTACCGTTCCAGGAAATCATCGGTCCCGAACAAGCGCTCGAGGCAAGCGGTTTCGTCGAAGTGAAAGCTCATGGTCGTCGCCGATAGTAACCGCGAAGAAACGGCGGGGTGGCTCGGTCCATGCGTTGTTGTCCCTCGACGTTCAAACCCATCAAAGGAGTACTGCCATGGCCCCCCGCCCCAAACCCCAACCCAGCGCGCCGCGTCCGATTGATGATCCGTCGCCGATTCCTCCGCACCCCAGTCGGCCCGATGACTTGCCGCCGGTTCTGGACTGAAAAAGAAGAAGCTCGAAGCGGGGTGGGGGGCCCCGCGCGGCTAGAAGGTATGGCTGTCCGGGCGAGGCACGCAGGCGAGGTGCACTGCAAACCAGCCGCGTTGATCCGTCCATGAGTCCAGGTTGTCGAAGCCCGCGCGCGCGATCAGCGACTGTGCGCTCTGAACCGTAAATTTGTAGCTGTTCTCAGTGTGAATCGTCTCGTTGGGCTGAAACGAGACATTCAAGTCGAGCGCTTCGATCAGCACCTGCTGAGCCCCGATGCTCTGCAGATGCATTTCGATCCGCGAGTGCGCCGCATTGAAGTGGGCGGTGTGACGAAAGCGGGCGAGATCGAAGTGGCCGCCCAGCTCGCTGTTGATCCGCTCGAGCAGATGAAGGTTGAACGCGGCGGTCACCTGGGCCGAGTCGTTGTACGCCGCCTCGAGCACTTCGGCCGGTTTGCGCAGGTCGGTTCCCAACAACAAACAGCTGCCCGGAGAGAGCGACGCGCGCATCGAAGCGAGAAACGCCAGTGCCTCGTCAGGCTCGAAGTTCCCGATGCTCGAGCCGATGAACAGCACCAGCTTGCTGCCCGGCGTCTGGCGTATCGTCTCGAGCGCGGCGTCGTATTCGGCCTGAAGCGGTTGAATGTCCAGCCGGGGGAAGACCGGCGCCAGCCGCTGCGAGGCGAGCTTCAAAGCTTCGGCTGACACATCGACGGGAATGAAGGTCGCCCGCTCGCGCAGCTCGAGCAGCGCTGCGATCAGCACCTTCGTCTTGTACGCGCTGCCGACTCCGAGCTCGACCAGGGTCTGCGGAATTCCTGCCTGCTTCACGATCTGCAGACCCTGCTCTTGTAAAATCGCCAGCTCGGTTCGGGTCGGGTAGTACTCGGGCTGCCGGGTGATGTCTTCGAACAGGCGGGTGCCCACCGCATCGTAGAAGAGGCGCGGAGGCAGCGACTTCGGCGAGCGGGTCAGCCCTTTGGCTACGTCGTTCGCGAAACCGCTAGTCAGTCTTGACTCCCTTCCAGAACGCGACGCGATTGAGGATCTGCTTCGCGGCTTCCTTCGGGGTTGGGTAGCGCGGGAAGTACAGATTGCCTTCGACGGTAACGGCGTCGTCACTCTCGGCGACCACGACCACGACCACGACCCCGTTCCACGTTGCCCGATGCATGCTGGGTTTATGCGTCGCGCGCCAGCCGCACGCCACTGAATTGCCAGCGCGCCGCAGGAGGGAAAAAATTTCGATACGTCGCGCGCAGATGAGATCGCGGCGTCACGCACGAGCCGCCCCGGAGCACCATCTGGTTGCTCATGAACTTCCCGTTGTATTCGCCCAGCGCTCCGTCGGCAGGTTGAAAGCCCGGGTAGGCGACGTACGGGCTCTGCGTCCACTGCCACACGTTGCCGAACGGCTCGAACTGCAGCGAGGCCACCGGGTGACAGCGCCCTGAGTCGAGCAGGTTCCCGTCGACTGCCGCGTGATGCGCGGCCACTTCCCACTCGGCTTCGGTCGGAAGCCGGGCCCGGGCCCATCGCGCGTAGGCGTCGGCCTCGTAGAACGAGAGGTGACACACCGGCTCGTTGAGCGCGACCGGCTGCATTCCACGCAGCGTGAACGTCCACCACTGCGCGTCCCGCTGTTCCCAATACAGCGGCGCCTGCCAACCCAGCCGATTCACCGCGTCCCACCCGTCTGAAAGCCAATGGGTCGGGTTGCGGTAGCCTGCCTCGTCGATGAACTTCAGGTAATCGGCGTTGCTCACCAGCCGTTCTGCAAGCTCGAAGGACTGCAGCCAGACCGGGTGACGCGGCTGCTCATTGTCGAATGAAAAGCCGGACCCTTCGTGGCCGATCTGTCGAAGTCCCTCGGGGAATTTTCGCCAGGCGGCTCCCATTGCGGAAACGCTCTCGAGCGCTGAAGGCTCGAGGTAGGCGCCGCGCACCAGGCTCTGGGCGAGGGCATGCTTGATGTCGGTGAGCAGCAGTTCCTGGTGTTGCTGCTCGTGGTGGATTCCGAGCGTCACCCGATGCAGCGCCGTTTCATTGTCGGTGGCGATGACTTTTTCCACCGACTCGTCGATTGCTTTTCGGTACGCGGAAATCACCGCCGCGCCAGGGCGCGAGAGCAGGCCGCGGTCGGGCCGGGGATGTCGCGGGCCGACCTGGTCGTAATAGGAATTGAAGAGGTGGGTGAAGAGCGGATCAAACGGGCGGAAATCGCGGACGAAGGGCGCGAGGACGAATGTCTCGAAGAACCAGGTGGTGTGGGCGCGATGCCACTTGGTCGGACTCGCCTCGGGCATCGATTGCAGCTGTTGATCCTCAGGGGACAATCGCGCCGCGAGCTGTTCGGTGAGTGCGCGGGTCTGGCGGAAGCGCTGAAGAGGCAGTTCCATGGTGAGCCCCAAGGTTAATCGCTCCCGATGCGGGTTCGCAGCGGCGCTGCTGAAGGTTCAGAACCCCAGCCGCAAAAGCGTCACACTGAGGCCTGCGCGGGGCCGCGGCGCCACTGATTTTTATCAACGGCGGGGACTTCGACGTGGCGTACCGGATGCACTGCTGTCCCCCCATGAACAATCGAATTCTGCCCCGGCTGCGGCGCCGGCTCAAAATCAAGCTCGGGGGGCTCCAGACTTTTACCGCGGACGTTTCTCCGAGGGGTTTCGCTGCTGAGCTGATGCAGGCGCTGCTTCCCGGCACGGATCTCAATGGTTCGATCGAGCTCTGTGGAGAGGAGTTCGCCTTCACCGGCAAAGTGTGTTGGGCAAAGCAGGGGGAGCCTCGAATGAACGTTCGCGGTCGCTTTGGCGTGCGTTTCACCGGCATCTCGAACACCTTTTTCGAGCTGCTCCAGGTGGCCTATCGCCCCATTCCGGGCGCGACCTGATTTTCAACTTTTTTTTAACCTCCATCGGAGGGCTTAAAGATGCGTCGCTTGATCGTCGGTTGTCTGTGCAGTCTGGCTCTGGTCGCGGTTGGAGCATCGGCGCAAAGCGCAATGCCCAATGCCGCAGCTCCCGCTTCGGGAGCACCCGCGAGTAACCCGAGCTCCACCCAGGTCGCTCCCTTTCCGGGTTTCACGACCACCCCCGGTGCTCCCACGACTGGAAACGCGGGAGTCACCCAGGGAAGCGGAGCGGCCGGAAATCAAGGCGTCGGCGGGACGGGAAATCTGGGCGGAGCGGGTGGGGGAACGACCGCGTCGGGCCTGGGCGGGGGCACGCTGGGAATCGGCGGCGGTGGAACCCTGGGTCTGGGAGCAGGGGCGGGGGCGATCAACAACGGCACCCGCGTGGATGCAGGCGGTGGAATCTCGAGCGCTGCGACGGACGCCGGGTCGGGAGGGGCAGGCTCGTCCGTGGTCTTCGGAGCGCCGAACATCTACGGGGTGCCCGGCTTCGTCGGAGGCACCCCGGTCACCTCGGTGCCCGGCGAAGGGCGCGTCGCCAACCTTCGACTGGGGCCCATCGACTACAGCCGCGGAATCATCGATCACCGCAAAGGGGTGATCGACCACTCTCGAGGGTCCGACCAGAACCTCGACGGTGGGCTGTACTGAAAGGCGCCTGAAATGGGCGCGGGCCCCGGCTAAGAAGAGCCATGAGCGAAACCGACCTGAGCCGTCGCCTCGATCGCCTCGACCAGGTGGTCAGCGCGGATCGGAATTTGAGCCGCGCCCAGCGAAAACAAGGCCGGCGCGCCCAACGGCGCGAGCGCGAGGGAAGTGAAGCGTCGGTGGTTCGCGGCGGTGCAATGGTGCTGATCGCCGTGGCGCTGGCAGTGATGGGCGTGCTCAGACCGGACAAGTGGTGGCTGCTGTTCGTCGCCCTGGGTTTGGGCCTGAGCGGTGCGCGGCAGCTCGAGCTCGTTCGTCGCCGGGGAAAAACAAAAGATCCACAGGCACCCGAAGTCGAGCGCTTCGAGCAAGCCTGCGATCAGCTGCTGGCCGAGCTGAAAAACAGCCCCGCATCGGTCCGCGATTTCCTGGGCAGGCCGGAAGTGACTGTCGAAGCGATTCGCACTGCGTGTCGACAGCTGCAGCAGCGGCAGAGCTCGATGCTCGAGACCGTTTCTCCCGAGCGGGCCGCCGACCTCGAGCAGGAACGCACTGCGCTCGAAGCCCGGCTGGGTGACCTCGACGGGCCGACCTACAAGCGCGCGACGGACGCCCTGAAGTTGCGCACCGAGCTGTTCCACCAGGTGCGTGCGTCGGTCGAGCGGCTGGCCAGCGAGCAGCAGATTCTGCTCACCTCTCTGGAGAGCTTGCGGATGCGCGTGGCCCTGGCAAGGGGCGCGGGAGCAGACGGCGCCAGCCTCGGTGACATGAAGTCCGAGGTCGATAGACTTTCAGAAGAGCTGGCCGCGATCACCGACGCACTCGAAGGGGTCCAGACCCAGGAGCTGCGCGCCCTGTCGCCACCTGAGAAGGCCTGACTCCTTTTCGCCACGCATCACGCGACTGGCGTGGTGCATGCATTGAACTGAAGGCATGGCCACCCTCGTTCCCAACACGAATGCGAATCGGACTGTTTCCCCCCTCGTGGAATACGACCTCAAGCGCGATGTCCTGGCTGCGATTTTCGCGGGGCAGATCGCAGGGCTGATCATGGCGGTCGCGATGGTCCTGGTCTTTACCCTCGTGCTTGGCACCCCCTGGTATCACCCGGTGCAGGTGATCGGTGCCTTCGCGTTCGGCGACGCAGCCCTGCCCGGTACCCTGCACGTTCCCGGCTTTCTGGCCGGCCTGGCCATTCATCAGGGGGTCGCGACCCTGCTGTGGTCGGTGGTCTTCGGATTGTTGATCAACCGGCTGGAACACAACCGGGTCAACGTGCTCGCGGTGGGGCTGGCGATTGGCGCGCTCAGTCAGGTCATCGACATCAACTTCATCGTCCCGGCGATCATGAACGGGCTGCACGGGCACAACATCTGGGCCGAGAACGTGCCGAACTTCTGGAGCTGGGTGGCCCACGTCGTCTTCGGCCTGGGC
>JAYVCD010000083.1:0-7809 GCA_043750125.1 Archangiaceae bacterium
TGACGTTCTCGAACTTGAAGAAGAACGCGCGGGGGTCTTCGTCCAGCAGCTCGTAGCCTTCCTTCGCGAGCACGAGGCGCAGCCGCTCTTCGACGTCCTTCACCGTCTTCGGGTCGGACTTCGTCAGGTACAGCTGCAGCGCGCCGGTCGCTTCGGGGTTCAGCTGGTAGAGATCGCGCAGCGTCGCCTCGTTCATGAAGCTCGAGAACTGGCTCATCAGCCCGACGTTCTTCGCGATCGCGACGATGGTGACGTCGACGGTGTTGTTGGTGCCGCGCGGAGTCGGAGCCGAGAGCGTCACCTTGTCCCCCACCTTCACTTCGAGATCGCGCGCCTGATCTTCGAACAGCAGCATCGAGTTGGGCAGCGCGAGATCCTCGAGCTTGCCGGTCTTGATGACGAGCACGTCTTTGAGGCCGCTCTCGTTCTTCACGTCGATGCCGCCCAACCCGAACATCTTGGTGTTGGTGTCGCTGATGACCTTGGCCCAGCCGCGCCCGCGCTGCGCGATGTACTTCAGCTCGGGCACTTCCCTGCGGACGATGGCCTCGACCTTCTTGTAGTCGGTGACCACCGGAGCCGCCTGCCCCGCATTCGCCTTGTAGAAGCCCGAGACGTTGACGTGACCGCTCATCAGCGTCGTCGACGATTCGATCAACGTCCGGTTCATGCCTTCGGCGACGCCCAGCATCACCACCATCACGGTGGTGACGAGCGCGATCGCAGTGACCAGCACGGTGGTGCGCAGCCGATGTGAGAGCAGGCTCTTGAACGCGATTTCGAACAGTTGGGTCATCGCTTACTCCGAAGCCTGCATCGCCTTCAGCGGCGAGACGCGCACGGCGATCAACGCAGGGACGAGCACCGAGATGGTGGAAGCAGCGAGGATCATCACCGCGGCGAAGATCACGCTGGCTCCGGTGAGCTCGGGCAGCAACCTGGGGCCCGAGAAGAAGAAGTACAGCTCGTCGCGGAAAGCGGGGATTCCGGTGATCCCGAGCCAGGTGACGATGCCCGCGCCAATCCCAATGCCGATCGCGGCGAAGACCACTCCGAGCACCAGGGTCTCGACCAGCACCATTCCGAGAACGAATTCCCGCTGAGCGCCGATCGCCCGCATCGTGCCGATCACCTGGGTGCGCTGGAGCGTGGCGATGGTGACGCCGATCATCATGATGATCACCGCGATCAGCCCGACGACCAGCACGATCAACACCAACGCGACCCGGAAAAAGCCGATGAACTGACCGAGAGTTCCCGCGGCGGCTTCCCAGCTGATGACCCACAAAGCGGGGCGGGCCTGGGTGATCAACGCCTTGAGGTTGGCGTCCACCGCCGACGAAAGTTGGGCTCGGTGCACTTTGTAGAGCTGTTCGAGGGCCAGGACTTCGCGAGGGTTGGAAGGCACGGTACCGCCGGCCGCGCGCAGCTTCTCTGACGCGAGCACCGGCTTGAGCACCGCCGCCACCAGCCCCGGGATTTCGCCGGAGATCGTCGCCGCATCGAGGGCGGCCACGGGCTCGGCCGAAGCGGGCCCGACGCCGTCGCCAAGCACTTTCTCGATTGCCAGGCGCGTTCGTTCTGCGGCTGCCGGACTGCCGTCCTTGAGCACGATCGCAGCGTGCAGCACCACGCCCGACTCGATCTCTTCGCGGGTGTAGACCTTGGTCTGTTTTTCCAGCACGGCCTCGCGTCGCCCGCCGGTGAAGGCGCTTTCCTCGATTCTGGTCGCGATCGCCTGCTGCTCGACGGCCGCACCTTCGCCGAACAGATCGGCCTCGGCGTCCTCGCGCGAGACCCGCTTGGCGTTGGTCTTTTCCTGAAGGGCCTTCGCTTCCTGGGCACGGTCAGAAGTGAGGTAGCCGTAGAGATCCCGGAAGCTGACCATGTCGATCAACGCCAGCGCGCCCGACAGCGGCGACTTCTCGAGGCCCTTGAAGTGAAAGGTCCCGTAGACCTTCACGTTCACCGACTCGGCCGCGCCCGATCGCCCGAAGCTCTTCAGGTTGAGGGTGTCTCCGACCTTGACCCGGTACAGCTCGAGCAGCGGCGCCAATTCGGCGTAGAAGAACTTGTAGCGCTGCTCGAAGTTCTCGTCGGTCACCTTGAAGAACTCTTTGAGCAAGGCCGGGTAGTCGGCCTGGGGGGTGTTCAGCTGCTTTTGCAGGCGTTGGACCGCGAGGGCGGTCTTGGGGCTGTCGAGCTGCAGAATGAACTCGCGGGTCTGCGCCTGGTTTTCGCGCACGAAGCGCTGCAGCTCTTTGTCGTTGGGGTCCGACAGCTTCCGGCCTGCCTCGAGGGCGTCTTTGATCTTGTCGAGCCGACGCGCGTTCTTGAGCTTGAGGAATTCTTCGTAGAAGAACTTCGGCAGCAGCAGGCCGCGCTTTCCGGCGGGCACACGCTCGCCATCGGCAATTTCCATTCGGTCGAAGGTTTCCTGGAAGTTCTCGAGATCGGTGCCGAGGTAGCGAATGAAGAGCAGATCGGCGTCTGAGATTTGCGGGCTGATCTTGTTCTCGAGCAGCTCGAGGTGCGCGTAGGGGTCGGAATCGAAGCTGTTCCAGAACTCGGCGGTGTTGGCGGAGGCCAGCGCCGCCTTGTCTGCCTGGTCTTCGGCGCCCTTCGACATCAAGGCCGTCTGCCGCTCGGTGTCTTTGATCAACACCGCGAGGATCTGCCGGACGTGGTTCTTGGTGTTGTCGATTTGCTCGGTGAGGTCTGCCCGCTGCGATTTGCCTTCCAGCTTTTCGCGGTAGAGGTTGCGCAGCTTCTCGAGGGTGAGGTCGACGGTGTTGCCCGAGCCGAGCATCGCTCCGCTGGTTCCCATCGGAACCACCCGGTCGACGTTGGGCACCGTGAGCAGCTTTTTCTTCACCTTGGGGAAGTCTTCGATCGGGGCGAGGTTCGCGTCGCTGCCGTCGAACTTCCCGTACACCTCGAGGTTGTCTTTCGAGCGCGATGAGTAGAGCTGCAGGTGCCCGGTGACGCTGCCGACGATGCTCTTGCTCAGCGAGCGATCGAGGGTGTTGAACAGCGAGCCGCCGACCACCAGCAGCACGGTTCCAAAGAGGATGATCGACCCGACAAAAAGGTTCAGCAAGCTGCCGAAGAGGTTGCGCAGCGCGATCTGAACCAAGACTGCGATTCGCGAAAGCATCGCGCCGTGGCCTAGCACCAAAGTGCGCTGTTCAGCCCGAGAGAAGTCGCGCCTGTTCTTCCCTCGACTGCTCTCGGGATGAGCGGGTCACTGCTCTCGGGATGAGCGGGTCACTGCTCTCGGGATGAGCGGGTCAATGTTGGTACGGAAGGACCGGTCAGCCCTGGGGCTTGAAGAGATCTTCTACGTCGCGTTCGGTGAGCGCCTTGCCCACGTCCGAATCGGTGCCGAGCACTCCGGCGGCCAGCTCGCGCTTGCGCTGCTGCAGCGCGAGAATCTTCTCTTCGACCGTGCCACGGGTGATGAGCTTGTAGCTGAAGACCGGGCGGGTCTGACCGATGCGGTGGGTTCGGTCGGTGGCTTGATCTTCGACGGCCGGGTTCCACCACGGGTCATAGTGAATGACGTAGTCAGCGGCGACGAGGTTCAAGCCGGTGCCGCCCGCCTTCAGCGAAATGAAGAACAGCGGCGGCCCGTCGGGCGCGTTGAAGGTGTCGACACGCGCCATCCGGTCTTTGGTGCGGCCATCGAGGTACATGTACTTGAGGCTCTTCTCGTCCGCGGTCTTGGTGAGGATCTCGAGCATCTCGGTGAACTGGCTGAAGACCAGAGCCCGGTGACCTTCGGCGACCAGGTCGTCGACCAGATCTGCAAACCGCGACAGCTTGGCCGACGGCGGCAAGACGGTGCCCGGCGGCAGCTTGAGCAGCCGAGGGTCGCAGCACACCTGGCGCAGCTTCATCAGGGCCGCGAGAATCGAGACCCGCGACCGGTTGAACCCGACCTTCTCGATCGTGTCGAAGACCTTGCGACGGCTCTCTTCCAGCACTTCCTGGTAGAGCGCGGCCTGGCCCGGTTCCATCTCGCACCACGCCACCGTCTCGGTCTTCGGCGGCAGGTCCTTGGCCACTTCGGTCTTCAGTCGCCGCAAGATGAACGGGTGGATTCGCTTCTTCAGGCGATCGCGCACCGTCATGTCGGCCTGGATCATGATCGGATGCTCGAACCGATCGTGAAACGCGTCGGCGGTGCCGAGGAAGCCGGGCATCAGGAAATCGAACAGGCTCCACAGCTCGGTGAGCCGGTTCTCGAGCGGAGTGCCGGTCAGCGCCAGCCGGGTGTCGGCCTCGATCGCCTTGCAGGCCTGCGCGGTCGCCGAATCGGCGTTCTTGATGTTCTGCGCTTCGTCCAGCACGACACAGCGCCACTTCACCTTCTTCAGCTCTTCTACGTCGCGGCGAATCAGCGCGTAGCTGGTGAGCACCACGTCGACCCCGTGCAGCTGCTCGGCCTTTTCGTGCCGGTCCTGGCCGTGCCAGGTGACGCAGGTGAGGCCGGGGGTGAACTTCTCGATTTCACGTTCCCAGTTCGCGAGCACGCTGGTCGGAGCGACCACCAGCGTCGGCGCCGAACCAAACTCGTCCTTCGTCTTCAGCAGCAGGCTCAGCGCCTGCACCGTCTTCCCCAGACCCATGTCGTCGGCGAGCACGCCCGACAAGCCATGGCGGTGAAGGAACCACAGCCAGGCCAGCCCCGCTTCCTGGTAGTTGCGCAGCGTGGCCTGCAGCTTCGCCGGGGCCTTCACCGCGGGAATGCCGTCGATTTCCTTCAGCTCGGCCATCGCCTTGCGGGCCTTGGCGTCGATCTCGACCTCGCCCAGGGCTGCGAGCAGGTCGAGCGCGGGGGCGTGAAACAGCGGCAGCTTGGTCTTCTGCTTTCCTGGCGCTGCGCCCGCTTCTTCAAGCAGATCAGCGGCCGTGCGCAGCTCGGTCAGATCGGCTTCTGCAAAGGTCCCGTCTTTGAGCGCGATGAAGCGGCGGCCCGAGTCGAGCCACATGCGCACCGCTCCGAGATCGACCGACTGATCATCGGTGACGAAGTCCGCGTCGAGCTCGAACCAGTTGACCCCGGACATGTTGACGCGAATGCGCGGCTTGATTTTGGGACGAACGCGAACGCGGGGCGCAGCGGCCGCGAACTGTTCCCAGGTCTCGGGCAGACCCGCGCGGGCGTGGGCCCAGAACTCGAGCGCCGCATCGCCGGCGGCCTCGTAGGCAAGGTTGGTCTGATCAAAGCGAAAGCCGAGCTCGGTCAGCACCTTTCCGGCCGCGCGTTCCATCGCTTCCTGGCGCAGGTACAGCTTGCGTTCGTTGCCCGAGCCTCCGCTGGCGTAGCCCAGGTGCTGCGCGGTGGGTGAGACCGGAACGGTGACGTTGGCTCCGTACCGGCCCGCCAGCTGCGCCTTCACCCGTTCAGCGGTTCCTTCGAGGGTGAGCAGAAATTGGGGCTCGCACTTGTCGTCGACTTCGAGCCCGTCAGCCAACAGGCTCATTCGGAAGCGCGGCAGGTGGGCAGCAAAAAACGAAAGCACCCGGTCGAGCTGGTTGGGCGGAAACACCATCGACGGCTCGAGCAACCACTTGCGCAAGATCCGCGGAGGGAAGTCCGGCTCGAGCACCAGCGCCTGCTGACCGGCCAGGACCCAGCTGCGGCGGCCGGACATCACGGCTACGTCCTTGAGCAGCAGGGTCGAGCCATCGGGAAGCTGAACATCGATGCGGGCCGTCGCTCCGTCCGGCTTGTTCTCGAGCCGAATGACCGGACGCGCCGGCTCTTCGCTGAAGACCAGCGAGGTGCCGCGGTAGATGACTTTTCGCGCTTTGAGCAGCTCGAGCAGATTGGCCAGGTCTTCGTCTGCCACCACCATCTTCGAGTCGTAGCGGGGCTCGAAGCGGGCCAGTTCGATGAACACCAGCTCGTCCGACGGCGCGATGCGGCTGCCGCCCGAGAGCGTGCGCTTGACGTGCACCGGACCTTTCGCCTGCTGATCAATGCGGCGAACGTCGAGCACCCACTGGCGCCCGCTGGTGCCCTGAACGATCGGAGCGATGCGGTAGATGAACTCGTAGTCCGGCAGCGCCGACAGCCCGATCCAGCTCTCGAGCTTCGCCAGCGCGGGCAGCGAAACGACTTCTCCCGGAGCTTCGACCAGCTCGGCCGCAGGCTCTTCCGAGGGCGGAACCCCTTCCGGCACGGTGCCGGGAATGACCTCGGTGTCTGCCGCGGTGCGCAGCCGGGCCAGGTAGACGAGCCCGACGGCGACGACGTGCTTGCAGTGCGAGCCGAACTTGTTCCACGACAAGCAGGTGCAGCTCGAGTCGATCTTCCCGACCGACGGCTTGAGCGACACTTCGTATTTCTCGCCTTCGGTCCCGGTGACGCGGGCCACCAGGCCTTCGGCGGTGCGGGTGAGCATCGAAACCCGACGGCCTTCGGCGTACTCGCGCCCGGTCTTGAAGGTGATCTGCTGCACCTCTGATTTGAGGGTTCGAAGCCAGGTTCCGTCGTCGGTGGGCAGCGGATCGGGGATGGACGTCACGGTCGAGGGCAAGAGGCGCCAATAACATCGCGGACCTCTGGGCGCTAGGGTTCGCTAGGGTCGCGCGCCCATGGACCTTAGAATTTCAGGGTTGGAAGAGCGCTTCACCCATCAAGAGCGGTTGGTCGCTGAGCTCTCAGACGTCATCTGGAAGCAGCAACAGCAGCTCGACGGGCTGACGCGAATCGTTCATGAGCTTCAACAGAAGCTCGCCGGGGATCCCGGCCTGGTGGATGCCCACCAGGACGAGAAGCCGCCACACTACTGACCGTCAGTTACGGAAGGCAGGACACCAGGCAGGTGCCCGGGTTGAGCGTGCTGGCGAAACCCCCATCGGTGGCGACACAGCGGGCCGACGAGCACTGGCTGCTGCTGGTGCAGGCCGTGCCCGCCCCTGACGGGTTGGCGCAGGTGCGAATGCGGGGAAGTCCCTGACCTGCATCGACCGTCGCGCAGTAGCCCAGCCCCGTGTTGCCGTTGGCGCAGACGGTGGTGAGCGCTTCACAGCTGGCTCCCGCCATCGCGTATGGGCCGCAAACACCGGCGTCACTCGCGCCCAGGGTGCACTGCAGCAATTCCTTGCAGTCGGCGTTCGAGTTGCGGCACGAGCCACCCGCTGCGCTGGGGACCACGGCCGCGACGCACACGCTGGTGCCACCGTCGTTGACGAACGGGCAGCTCGACCCGGTGACGCACACCGGGTTCGGCCCGGCCGAGCTGGTGCTGCAGGCGGCACCGACTGCGGCCCGGCTCAAGCAAGAGCCCATTCCACCGTCGGTGGACAGCTCGCAATACAGCGCCGGAATGCACTGGGCGCTGGCGCTGCAGGGTTCGTTGGCCATCTGCATTCCCGGTTTCTTGCAGACCCCGGAAAGGCAAGCCTCGTTCACCGGGCACCCGTCGGTGGGGTCGACGTTTTCAAAGACACAGGCCAGACCTGAGCCGATGCGAACCGTGCAAGTTCCCTCGGTGGTGACCGACGTAGCGCCGATGACCAGCCCCTTGCAGTAGTTGAGCGTGTTGCAGTCATCGGGAGAAGCGCACGCCTGGCCGAGCTTCCGGAAGCCGCAGATGTCGACCCCTGCATCCGAAAGGAAACTGTTGAAGTTGCAGTATTGGGCGAGGCAGGCCTGGTCCGAGACGCAGGGCGTGCCGTCCGCGGCGAGAGCGGGACAGAGGCGACTTCCACCGTCGACCAGCCCACCGTCGGCAAAGCCCGACGGGCAGTTGCCCGAAGTCACCGGGTTGCAGGGGGAAAGTGAGGTGCACAGCG